>JAIEPU010000187.1 GCA_019748235.1 bacterium | reverse complement strand
GGTGGGACGCCGCGAGAAGGGAGAACTCGTCACGCCGGTAAATCAGCGCATTACGCCAGTCGGTAGACAACTCGACTTACCCGGTCTCAGACCCCAGGGATTAGCACTCAGTCCGAATGGAAAACTGCTCGCTGTTTCTGGAAAGACATCGGAACTGATCATGATTGATCCTGAAGAGGGGACGATCAAACAGCGCGTGAAATTGCCCGCGAACTCCATTCATGGAAAGGATAGCGACGGGCCCCCCTCTAAAGCAGTCGATGATAAGGGGCAGCTCAGCTATACGGGGCTCATTTTTTCACCAAGTGGAGAAAGAATCTATCTGTCGGACGTGAACGGAAGCATCAAGGTATTCGAAGTTCGTGAGAGCGGCGAGGTCGCCCCACTTCACGCGATGTCTCTCCCACTTTCGAAGAACGAAAAACGTGCGATCGACATCCCGGCCGGCTTGGCGATCTCACCAAACGGTCAAAAGCTGTACGTTGCGCTCAATTTATCCAACCGCCTGGCAGAGATCGACGTGAGTACAGGGAAGACGGAGCGAATTTGGGATGTGGGGATGGTTCCCTATGGCGTGGCCTTGGCCGGCTCAAAGGTATACGTGACGAATTGGGGGGGGCGTCGGCCTGATGCCAATTCGACGAAAGGACCCGCTGGTAAAGGAACCGAAGTTAGAGTCGACCCTGTTCGACATATCGCGAATGATGGATCTGTCACGGTCATCGATCTTGATCAGAACAAAGTGGTCGATGAAGTCGTCGTTGAATTGCATCCTTCCGGGATCGTTCTTTCTCCGGATGGGAAGTACGTCGTCATCACGAACGCGGCAAGTGACACGCTATCAGTGATTGAGACCGCCACCAACAAAGTCATCGAGAAGATCTGGACGAAGCAGAATCCCGCAGTCCTCTTTGGTGCGAGCCCGAATGCACTGGCATTCAGTAAAGACGGCAAGACGATCTTTGTTTGTAACGGCACCATGAACTGCGTGGCCATTATCGAGTTTAAACCGGGGGAGTCGGAACTCGAGGGCATGTTGCCCGTCGGATGGTTTCCAGGGTCCATTGCCGTCGATCCGGTTCGGGACTCGGTCTATATCTCCAACATCAAAGGACTCAGTATCGGTCGTCCGAACGAAAAGACGGGGCTGACAGAGTTCAATTCGCACCAGCACTATGGTTCCGTAACGTTCATCAGCGATCCCGAAGAGATCGATCTAAAGAAGGCGACGGAAACGGTGATGCGAAATTGCCGTGAGCCCGCCGTCGTGGAAGCTCTCCAACCGGCTCGACCGAGCATGTCTCCCAAAGCGCTTCCAGAACGAACGGGGGAGCCGAGTCTCATCAAGCACGTTGTATACATCATCAAAGAAAACCGAACGTATGACCAAGTCTTCGGTGACCTTCCACAAGGGAATGGTGAACCGACGCTGTGTGTCTTCGGGGAAAAGGTGACGCCGAACCAACACAAATTGGTGAAAGAGTTCGTATTGCTCGACAACACCTACTGCTCAGGGCTTCTCAGCGCGGACGGACACAACTGGGCGACGACTTCTATCGCGACCGATTATTTGGAAAAGTCATTTGCTGGATTCCCTCGTAGCTACCCCGACGGGATGAGTGATGAGGAGATCGATGCGATCGCGTATTCGCCGGCAGGTTTCCTGTGGGACAATACGCTTGCCCATCAAAAGTCTCTTCGAATTTATGGAGAGTTCGCGATCACCGAAGCGAAGTGGCGGGACAAGAAGAATCTATCGACGCCGAAATTCCTCGACTATTACCGTGATTTTCAGAACAGGACGAATCTCCTCGATATATCGAGCCGTCCCGCCATCGCGTCGATTAAGGAACACCTTTGCACGAATACGGTCGGCTGGGACATGGATATTCCCGACGTTTACAGGGCCGCCCAATTCATCCAGGAACTCAAACAGTACGAGAAGCAGGGAACTTTCCCGAATCTCGTTATCATCTGCCTCCCCAATGATCACACGTCCGGGACTGCGCCCGGCGCGCCGACCCCGGCGGCGCAGGTGGCGGACAATGACCTCGCGTTCGGTCAGATCGTCGAGGCAATCTCGCATTCTCCGTTCTGGAAAGAGACCTGCATTTTCGCGATCGAGGATGATCCTCAGGCCGGGTGGGATCATGTGAGCGGCTATCGCACGACCGCGTACGTTATCGGACCCTATGTGAAGCGGGGAGCGGTCGTTCATTCGCAGTACAATCAAACGAGTCTCATTCGAACGATGGAACTAATGCTTGGCTTGCCGCCGATGAATATCATGGATGCCAGCGCATCACTGATGTTCGATTGCTTCACTGATACTCCGGACCTCACGCCTTATGACATCGTGAAGAACAACATCCCACTCGATGAAATGAATCCTCAGCCCCAAGCCATCACCGATCCATTGCTGCGGAAGTATGCGGAGGAGTCATCCCGTTTGCCGCTCGAGAAGATTGATCAATGCGACGAGGATCTGCTGAATCGCATTATCTGGCATGCTCAGATGGGGAGTCAAGTCGCGTACCCCGCATGGGCGGTCGTTCGTGATGAAGACGATTAATGCCAACCTCGCCACCCTCGTGGCTATGTTTTTGTCTCGACATGGTTTTGTTCATGATTGGCGATTCGTTGTTCGAATCGGCGAAGCGTCGCGAGAATGACGAGCGCAAAGACACTCCCAAGGAGTGTCAGCCATATTCGACCCAAGCCAGCGGCAGTGCCGAGGGCCGCGGTAAGCCAGATGCTCGAGGCGGTTGTCAACCCATGCACCTGTTGACTCTGTGAGGACTTCAGAATCGCTCCCGCGCCGACGAATCCAATGCCCGTCGCTAAACCTTGAATCACTCTGGTTGTCGCATCGACCGTGGCTTTTGCGTCAATTGCCGCTAATACGAAGATGGCTGCCCCGAGCGAAACAAGCATGTGAGTCCGTAGTCCTGCCGCCACGTGGACCCGCTCGCGCTGAAGGCCGGGAAGGGCACCGGCGATCGCCGCGAGCGCCAAACGAAACGAAACCGTCACCATTTGGGATGCAGACGGAAGGTCAGCAGTTAATTCGTGCCAGATTTGGTCCATGAATAGGTTCCTAGTTCCGTTCGGGCACGCGAGTGCACCCGGTTGAAAATCACATCGTTGTAAAGCAGTGCCGCCCACTTTGAGTCTTCGAGATGAAGATCTAATATGGTGCCGAATAGGTGTATTTGTATTCAATTTGATAATCTATGTGTTTAAGCCCATTGGGTTGTTCGAGCTAAGTCCTCTCTGACTCGATCGAGCATTCCGATTCGATACTATTCCGTTTATTCGTTTGGGATTCAACGAACTGCTTGTTAGGATGCGTGCCCCGCTGGCTAAATGAAACTGAGACGGCGATGTCGTTTCAATCTGTTTTTGACGAGGAATGACCTCTTCATGGCGCTTACCAAGTCATGGTTCGAGTCTGTCCTACGTTTGCTCGGTTCCAGCTAGATCCCCGAAGGTTCCAGCAATTGATTCCCAAAGCGGTGTGAGCACCCATTGATTGGATGATCTGGTCGAGCAAGGTGGCTCAGAGTGCGTTCGGAGTCGAGTTCATGTTCCGTGGACAATCAAGTCTTCCCACCAGACGATTCGAAAAGACTCGCTATCGACAATTGGTTGTTGAACGGCTCGAAGAGCGATTAACGCCCGCGGTGAGCGTGGTGACTTATCACAACGACCTCGCTTCCACCGGCCAGAATCTGAATGAGACGTCGCTCACCTATGATAGTGTGAACTCCGCCTACTTTGGGAAGCTCTATTCGACACCGCTCGATGGACAGGCGTATGCGCAGCCCCTTAACGTCTCAAACGTGGTCATTGCCACAGGACCGAATGCCGGCGCGCATGAAGTGGTGTATGTCGCCACGGAGAATAACAGCGTTTACGCCATCGACGCGGTGCAAGGTAATGTGCTCTGGTCCCGCAACTTTAATGATGCGGCGGCGGGTGTCACCCCAATTCCCTACAGAGACGTCAATACGGAAGACCTAAGTCCGGTCATCGGAATCACCGGGACCCCAGCGATCGATCCTCTCACCGGAACGATGTATCTTGTCGTTCGTACCAAAGAAGTTGGTTCGGGAATGACGCATTATGTGCAGCGGCTTTATGCACTCGATCTTGCAACAGGCGTTACGAAACTGGGCGGGCCGAAAGTCATCGCGGACACGATTTATCAGGGAGGTGTTTACACCTATGTCTCTGGTCCCAGTGTGAATGGAACCGGTGACGGGAGCATCAATGGAAAGATTACGTTTAATGCGTTGCGAGAGCATCAACGTCCGGCACTTCTGCTTTACAACAATACTGTTTACATTGCGTTTGCATCGCATGGCGATAACGGTCCCTACCACGGATGGATACTCGGCTACGACGCCACCAATCTTCAATTGAAGGCTGCATTCAATGCCACACCGAATGGTGGCTTGGGTGGGATTTGGATGGCGGGGGGCGGCATTTCCGTCGATAGCCAGGGATTTCTTTATGCGTCAACGGGCAATGGAACATTCGACACACAGCTCGATTCCAATGGATTTCCGATTCACGGGAATTACGGCAACAGCATCCTGAAGCTAGCCATCGATACGACATCCACCTCATCCAATCAGAACATCAATGGTTGGGGTCTGAAAGTCGTTGACTATTTCACTCCGAATAACGAGGCACAGCTCTCTCTCTCGGATCTCGATCTCGGTTCCGCCGGTGTGTTGATTCTGCCTGATTCCGTGGGAAGCGCGGCACATCCGCATCTGCTCGTGACGGCGGGCAAGGAAGGCAAGATCTATCTTCTCGACCGGGACAATCTTGGAAAGTTCAACGCTTCGGCCGACCAGGCTCTTCAGATCATTCCGAACGGCGTCAACGGGCTTTTGGGAACGCCAGCGTTTTTTAATGGATCGGTCTATTTCGTAGGCTCCTATGGAGATCATGGAAAGCAATTCACAGTAAGTAACGGAGTCATGAGCGCGACTCCCGTTGCCTTAACATCGGATGTGTTTCTTTTCCCCGGATCGACTCCAAGTGTATCCGCGAATGGAACGTCTAATGCCATCGTTTGGAATCTTGACCGGGGGACACGCGAACTCCGAGCGTACAAAGCGGGCAATTACGCTCAGCAGCTCTGGACTTCAAACCTTGCTGGATCTCGCGATCAGATCGGGAGCGCGATCGTCAAGTTTTCAGTCCCGACCGTGGCAAACGGCAGAGTGTTTGTCGCGACGACCGATGCGTTCTACGGATTCGGGTTATTCCGAGAGGTGACGACGCCACCCGCCGCTCCGACGAATCTAGTCGCTCGCGCAGTTTCGGGGACACAGGTCCGGTTGAACTGGATCGACAATTCAAATAACGAAGCAGCTTTTGACATCGAAGCTTCCACGGACGGTGTCAACTTTTCGCGAGTGGCAACCGCTCCGCTTAATGCGACGGAGTTTGTCGTTGGTTCTCTCGCTCCCTTGAATCGTTACTACTTCCGTGTCTCAGCAACGAACGTCGCAGGCTCATCATCTCCGACGAATATATCGGATGCCACGACATCGAGTGGTGGTAATCCGGGGGGCATCGACTTCTCCTTAGGGTTCGCCGCTGCCGGAGACCTTGTCCGTTACAACGGATCGGCGACGCTGAGTGGCGACTATCTCCGATTGACCAGTGGAATCAATCAGCAGGCGGGAAGCCTGTTCGTTCTGGATCGACGAGACGTTCGGCAGTTTACAAGCCAGTTCGCATTCCAAATCGTAAACGGCACGAATCCGCCAGGAGATGGCATAACTTTCACGATCCAAGGGAGTAGTCCAGCGGCTCTCGGAGCGGCCGGAGGAGGACTTGGCTATGGGGCAGGACTTCTTAACGGAACGCCAGGTATTCTCAATAGTTTGGCGATCAAGTTTGATTTGGCTTCGAACTATGGAGAGGGGAACAACTCCACGGGGCTTTATCTCAACGGGGTGAGCCCGACGATTCCCGGCTTCATCAATCTCGATAGCTCCGGGATTGATTTGAACAGCCAGCACGTCTTCGTCGTCACGATTACTTACGACGGATCGACTCTCTCTGTAGAGATTACGGACACGGAAACGAACGCGTCTGTTGGGCAGTCTTACCAAGACATCGACATTCCATTGATCGTTGGAGCCAATGACGCCTTTTTCGGATTCACCGGCGCGACCGGTGCTTCCACGTCGTCACAATACATCCGGGCATTCACTTATGCGCCGCTGACACAACCTCCGCCCCCCGCGAGTCTTTCCGCAACTCCCACCGTCGGTGGCGTGCAACTGAATTGGGCGCCGGTCGATAGCGCCGCGTTCTACAACGTCTATCGATCATTGACGACGAATACGCAAGATGTGGTTCCTTATGCCACAGGAGTGACCGGAACGACGTTCTTAGACAGCGGTATTCAGAACGGGGTGAGCTACTTCTATAAAGTTGCCGCGGTGAATTCGCTCGGCGAGAGCGCTCGATCGAACGAGGCGAAAGCGACCACGCCGACTTTCCCTGCGCGACCTTCTGATGCAACTGCTAGTAGTGTCCAGACGACACGTTTGCAACTGCGATGGAAACTGAACTCGACGAATGAAACCGGTATCCGAATTTTGCGAAAAGCGGGTTCAGATGGCATCTACGAACAAATCGTCAGCTTACCACCTGGGTCAACGTTTTATCCGGACTCGGGACTGACTCCAGGCGTGGTCTACAGCTACCACATCATTGCATTTAACGATCTGGGCTATTCAGACTTCACCGGCGTTCTCGTTCAAACGCTCTCCGCGGGACCTCAAAATCTGACCGCTGATGCTTCGGGGGGCAATGTTGTTCTGAATTGGTCTCCCTCCCTTGGCGCGACGAGTTACAACGTGTTCCGTTCAGAGCTGAGCTATGGAATTGATGAGTCTCAAGAGCCGATGTTCGTCGGAGTCACCTCGACGACGTTTACCGATCCGTCGGCCCTCAGCGGGCATCAATACTATTACGCGGTTCAGGCAGTGAATGATTCGGGGGAAGGGCCTCTTTCAAGTCAAACACAGGTGCAGGTCTTGCGGCTTCCTTTCACCGTCGGCTCGTTTCAAAACGGTGTTTGGACGGTCGACAGCAACAATAACGGCGTATTAGACGCCAACGATCAGAAATATACCTTTGGACTTCCAGGCGATACCCCTGTTTGGGGCGATTGGAACGGAGACGGAAAGAAGGATTTCGGTGTTTACCGACAAGGGGTCTGGTACCTCGACAGCAATGGTGTTCAAGGTTGGCAGTCGAATGACACGACCGTGCGATTTGGAATCGCTGGTGATATCCCAGTTGCGGGCGACTGGATTGGAGATCGGCGCGACCACTTAGGGGTCTATCGCCAAGGTACGTGGTATATCGATAACAATGGGATCTTCGGTTGGCAGCCGACCGATTCGATTGTTCGGTACGGACTTCCCGGAGATAAACCGACCGCCGGCGACTGGCGAGGGGATGGTCGCGATCGATTCGCGGTCTATCGCGACGGCGTATGGTATATCGACAACAACGGTATCTTCGGTTGGCAACCCACAGATACGATCGTGCGATACGGCGTTCCTGGTGACACTCCCGTCGTCGGTGATTGGAACGGTGACGGCCGCGACGACATGAGCGTATACCGTAGCGACGGTCATTGGTATTTTGACGCGAACGGTCAATTCGGATGGCAGACAACCGATACCGTTCTGACGCTCGATCTGGGCATCGCGAATCCGATCGCACGGACCGGAAGAGGTGGCTTCTCCTTGGATGCGACGGCCGCTTGGGTCATGGTGAACGCACCGATCCTCACCACGTCGCAACTCAACCCCATCGTCGAAGCGGCCATCACGATTTGGAAAAATGCCGGCGCATCGGAAGAGCAAATCGCGAAGCTTCGCCGCCTTAATGTTCGAATCACCGATTTACCAAACGACCGATTGGGAATGGCCTGGGATGCCGCTCTGGCAATTGACGTGAACGGAGCAGGTCGCGGATGGTTCATTGATGCCTCACCGTCTGAGCATTCCGAGTATCAATGGCGTGGGGATGGAGGGTTCGCCAAGAGTGGGGCGGCGAGCAAAGGTATCGATTTGTTGACGGTCGTCTTGCACGAAATGGGGCATGCTCTTGGTCTCGATGACGGAGAGGATGAGTTGATGGCGGGCCAACTCCGGCGCGGCGAACGCCGACTCCCAACCGCTTCTCTCGTGGATGCCGCTCTCTCCGATTGACTCCATCGAACGCGCCCGTTGGCTCGTCCTGTGAATCCCGCCGCGGGCGTGCGTACGCCACGGCGCTAGTCCTTCGGACGGTTCACCATACTGCGGGGATTTCAAGAAAATCGTTTCATCATGAGCCGGCTCCATGAAGAATGATCCTAGTGATCTTTGGGATCGAGCATGGAGTTCCATGGATGCGTCTCTCCGTCATCGCTGTCTGCCTGTTGTTTCGATTCGCTTTGAATGCGGCCGGGGAAGAAATCCTTAAACACACCCTTGTCCCGGTCAGCCAACCACGTCCCATCCTGTCCGACTATCCTCGTTACATCGAACCTGTCGTCGAATCGAGACGCTATCGAATACCGAAGTTAATTGATGACCCAGGTGCGAATCTCTCTGTCGATAGTTGGCGTTTCAGTTACAACGCGCGCGGCATCATCGAAGTGCCGAACAGGTTGAACGGTGCGAAGACGGCCGTCATTGTCGTTCATCCTTGGGGAATCGACGACGGGCAAGGTTGGAGGACACCCGAACCAGCCGGGGTTGCTTTTGGATGCACCCCTGAGAAGAACAAGCTCATGCTGGAGCACGCTCGTGACGTCGTGAATCCATTCCTTGAAAAAAGGCGAAAGGATGTCGGACTGGTCGTCTACAGTTTGCCGGGGAAACGGGATTCTATTCGAGGCAAAGTGTATCGCTCAATCGGACACAATCCGACTGAAGCGGAACGTGCGACCGGTAGACAAGAGCTATCGGCGAAGCTCAATTCATTCCAGTACGAGGGGGAACCGCTTCCCGTGGAGATTCCGCTCACGTCTAAGCATCCCGTCGTCGATTACTTCAAAGCACTCCCTGGATTGGAAGCCTATCAGAAGATGAATCCGAAAGGATTTTGGGATCTGCCAATTCCCGTAATGAAGCCGATCGAAGTCGATCCGAAAGACGTCGTGATTTATGACGGTGAGGGTTACGATGTGCTCAGAGACTTTCTTATCGCGCAGGGAATCGAGCACGTCCTACTATGCGGTTATCATGCGGATATGTGTGTCTGTAGCACGACTGCGGGTTATGAGAACCTGCGTAATGACTTCAACGTTTTCCTGGTGGGGGACGCCGTGCAAGCCTCGTTGCCCGCCAACGTCACTGCGAAGTTTTCCACGAATCACGCGGTCGCGACAGCCTCATTAAAGATCTTGGTCACGCAGGTCTCCTGGATCACCTCTCTCAATGAGTCCACCGCGGTAAAAAGGGAGGAATGATGGGAATGCAACTTCACCGAGCTGAGCTATTCCATCGACGGGCGTTTCTCAGGAACGGTGCGGTGGGAGCTGCGAGTCTGCTGTTTGGAGCGAGATCAACGGCCGCGTTCGCTCCGTCAGTGAATAGTGCAAGAATCGCAATCACTCTCGATCTCGAAATGGCCCGCAATTTTCCTCGTTGGGAAGATACCGAGTGGGATTACCAGAAGGGTAACCTGACGCCGGAGGTTAAGCGGTATGCCGTCGATGTTGGGAAGCGAGTCAAAGAGCGTGGAGGTATCGTTCACTATTTTGTCGTTGGGCAAGTCTTGGAGCAGGGGGACGTAAGCTGGTTGAAGGGACTGGCGGAGGAAGGACACTCCATCGGCAATCACACCTACGATCACATCTATTTGCTCGCCCGAGATGTCGCCAGTCTGCAGTATCGATTTGCTCGATCACCGTGGTTGACGCGAGGACGCCCCGTTTCCGAACTCATTCGGGACAACGTCGAGATGACGAATGAGGCATTGAAAAACAGGCTGGGAGTCAACTCGGCAGGGTTTCGGACCCCCGGCGGTTTTGCGGATGGACTGAATGGTCGCGAAGACTTGCAGCAGATGCTTATCGATCTCGGCTTTCACTGGGTAAGCAGCAAGTATCCGGCACATGCCGGAATCGCTGATCTACATCGAACCGGCGAACGACCTTCACCAGATGCCCTAGCCGCGATCATCGTTGCCCAAAAAGAAGCTCAGCCCTTCGTTTATCCCACAGGGCTTGTCGAGATTCCGATGAGTCCAATCAGCGACATCGTCGCGTTCCGCACCGGTCGTTGGAAATTGGAACACTTCATGGAGGCGACGCGACAATCGCTCGAGTCGGTCATTGCAAAGGGGCAAGTGTTCGATTTCCTGGCTCACCCCTCCTGTCTTGGAGTCGTGGATCCCGGCTTCAAAACGATCGACATGATTTGCGATGTCGTCAATCAGGCGGGCGATCGCGCGAAGATCGTGTCGCTGGATGCGATTGCAGAAGGAGTCGAAAAGCGCTCATGAGGATGAGGATCAGATCTATTCTGTTGTTCGCCGCAATCATACCCGCAACTCTGTTTGCTCAAGGATATTCCCCAGATGCCTCTCTTGAAAGAATGACGACGGCCGAAGGCCTTAAGGTATCGCTCTTTGCCTCTGAGCCGGCGATTCGTCAGCCCATTCTCGTGAAATGTGATGATCGTGGGCGTGTTTGGACCATTCAATATTTGCAATATCCGAACCCGGCTGGGTTGAAGCGCGTCAAGGTCGATCGTTGGTCCCGAACGGTTTATGACCGCGTTCCTGAACCTCCTCCACGCGGTCCGAAAGGAGCCGACAAGATCACCATTTGTGAGGACTTAGATGACGATGGTCGGGCGGATAAATTCACCGACTTCGTGACGGGGCTGAATCTTTGCACCGGGCTTGCATTTGGTCATGGCGGCGTGTTCGTGTTGCAAGTTCCTTACTTGCTTTTTTACCCCGACCAGAATCGTGACGATGTGCCTGATAGTGATCCAAAAGTCTGTCTCGATGGATTTGGCATCGAGGACGCTCAAGCTCTCGCCAATCATCTCACGTGGGGGCCGGATGGATGGCTCTATGGCGTGAATGGGAGTACGACGACCTGCCGGATCCGTGGAGTCGAATTCCAACAGGGTTGTTGGCGCTATCACCCTGAGCGAGATGAATTCGAGCTATTTTGCGAGGGTGGACAAAACACGTTCGGTCTGACGTTCGACCAGGAAGGTGAGCTCTATTATTCGACGAATGGAGGTCCGTTCGTTCACGCGGCGCAAGGGGCCTATTTCTACAAGACGTTCGGTAAGCATGGACCGCTTCATCATCCATTTGCTTATCACCATTTTCCCGCTCTCACCGTTGACAAAGTTCCCGGCGGACCTCCGACGGGGGGAACGATTTATTTAGCCAACGGCTTATCACCTCAACTCAAAGGAACATTCATCGCGGGAAATTTCCTTGGGCACACGGTCTCTTGGTGGAACGTTCATCCCAAGGGAGCAACGGTCGAAGCAACCTATGGCGGAGTCTTGCTCGATGCACATGACACATGGTTCGGCGCGACCGATTTAGCCATCGGACCAAGAGGGCGGCTTTACATTTCCGACTTTTACGACGCGCGAACGGCCCACCCTGACCCGGATGCGAATTGGGACCGCTCAAATGGGCGTATTTATTCCATTCACTCAATATCTGAAGACCACAATTCCCGTTGGACAAGTCTTTCGGACAAGACGAAGGATGAACTCTTGGAATTGCTCGTCGATGAGAACGGCGTTCGAGCGGAGCAAGCGCGGATGGAGATCGTCAGGCGGGGCGATTCGACAGTGATTCCGCAGCTTGTGAATCTTGCCCGCGAAAACACGGATGTGCGCCGGTCCCTTCAAGGGGTGTGGACTTTACATGGAATGCACGCCTTGAACGAATCGTTGATGCTTGAACTACTTCTGCATCCGGCTCCAGCGTTAAGGCGCTGGGTCATCCGTCTCGCGGGGGACTCGAATCAGTTGAGTTTGCAAATGGCGGAAGAAGTCGAACGGTTAATCGGGAGAGAAACGGATCCGACTGTCCTTTGTCAGTTGGCGGCATCAGCGAAGCGATGGCCCGGCGATGTATCGATTCCCATTCTTGAAACTCTGCTGCAAAATCCCCCAAAGCATGACGAGGAAAGAACCGACTGGATGATTTGGTGGGCGTTGGAATCGAAAGCCGTTTCTCATCGATCCATGGTCCTGTCTTGTTTCAGCACCCATCGATGGGGAGAGTCCTATTTCGATCGGCAGCGTCTCCGCTTGATTCGTCGATATGCGAGTGAGGGATCAAAGGATGGTTGCGATTCAGTCATGGCGCTTCTTGACGGTCTTCCGGAGAATACGAAACCGCATGTCTATGACTCCTTAGCGGTGGGGCTCAGCGAACGTGGCAAGCAAGATGGAGATCGGCGCTTAAACGGGGACCGGATCGGCAGATAATTGGGTCCCACTGGGTGTAAAGTGCTCGAAGAGCC
>JAIEPU010000011.1 GCA_019748235.1 bacterium | reverse complement strand
GACTGATCAACGGGAGGCGATCGTCGCCGGTGATATTGATCATCTGAACTCTTCTGAATTGCAGGATCGCGCAGCAACGATCTCGGTCTATGCCCGCGCATCGGCAGAGCACAAGCTTCGCATTATCGAATCACTTCAATCGCGTGGCGAAGTAGTGGCAATGACCGGAGACGGAGTCAACGATGCTCCTGCGGTGAAAGCGGCGGACATTGGAATCGCCATGGGGATCACCGGGACCGACGTCACGAAAGAAGCTTCCGATATGGTTCTTACCGACGATAACTTCGCATCGATCGTGGCGGCCGTCGAGGAAGGCCGGGGTATCTATGACAACATTCAGAAAGTTCTTATCTTCCTGCTTTCCTGCAATGCGGGGGAGATCATGCTCATGCTTGCGGCAAGCCTCCTCGGATGGCCGGTCCCGTTACTCCCGGTTCAGCTACTTTGGATAAATCTCGTGACGGACGGACTTCCGGCTTTGGCGTTGTCATTGGAACCGCCGGAGCCGGGGATCATGAATCGGCGACCGCGTGGAAAAAAAGAATCGATCCTGGATTTGAATGCTGGCGCGACCATCCTGCTTCAGGGGCTTCTCGTCGGTTCTGCGGCATTTATCGCTTTTGCTCTTATTTATTACCAGGGAACAGAGAATGTCGTTCGAGCCCAAGTGACGGCGTTTTCCGTCTTGGTGTATGCAGAGCTTCTTCGCGCGGTTTCCGCTCGAAGCCGTACCGTGCCGGTTTTCCAACTGAGTCTTTGGTCGAACAAGTTTCTGCTCGCCGCCGTCGTGGCCTCCGCCCTCCTGCAACTTGGCGTCACTCTCATTCCGTTCACTCAACATGTTTTCGGAGCAGCCGAATTCACACTCGGCGAATGGGCCATCGTCACTTTGCTGTCAATCATGCCTTTCTCTGTGCTCGAAGGATTGAAGTGGTGGGGCCCTAATCAAAGTGCCAACCTTTCCGCATCACAATAGACGGATTGACCGCATCAAGAAACGCAACGAGTGCTTCTTGAGAAGCACTCGTTGTTGAGAAGGAGCTATGGAATTCGAACGATTCGATCAGGACGAGTTTCTCGTCCTACCGCTTAATAGCGGAAGATCACGTCCAGGTTGATTCGGTTCTGAATCAGGTCCTTCCGATTCGAGATCGGGGTTTCCCAAACGATACCGGTCGAAAGCCCGTTCGTCAGCTTGATGCGACCACCAAGGGCAATGGTGACGAGATCCGCTCCGGTCATGCCACTGGTGCCAAGGTTGAGAAGACCGTCACCTTCACCCACCGCATAGGGCAATCCGTGGTTTCCGCCTGAGGTGTAGTGGTACCAGTTCACTTCGCCGATCGGCGCGAACCAATCTGTGACGTTGTAGTCAAAGTGCTGTTGCCAGAAGAAGAACCCCGAGTTCATCGTGTTGTTCAGAGGTACAGAAAGAGCCATGTTGGTGATCGTGTGGAAATTGCCCCAGCCTTTGCCCCCCGTCACAAACGGAGTCATGACGCCGGCGCCATAGCCCTGTAAGACGTCCTTCTCACCCGAGGGGATTTCGTACATGAAACCACCGGACACGATGAGCTGGTCCTCCGGTCGGCGGATGAACGCGTACTTGAGTCCAGCGCCGAGATTGAGGAAGCCTTGCTTGAGGGGGCCTTGGTTGACGACCGCGTAGCCATCCTTGTCAGCGATGAAGCTGAGTCGTTCGGTGATCGCCAGGTTGAGTTGCAAGGCGTATGCCTGAAACTCATTGCCCGGAATGACGGCATGAGAATCTGGAACCCAGTTGTTGATGAAGAGGAAACGGGCCCAGGTGTTCGATCGAGGATCTTTCGCGAAAACTGGGCTACTGACGGGCGTCACAAAATCATCGAATGCGTGATCGCTTTGGAAGAGTTTCCGCTCCGAAAGGTCGCCCCATGTGCGGTAACCTTCCATCGTCGTGGCGTCACCTTCATTGATGACGACAGCATCACCGATCGAGCCCTGCGTGATCGACGCCTCTTGAGGAGCAACAGGCTTTGCCGGTTCCTCGGCGTTTTGACCCAGGGCAACTCCTCCCTCCAACCCAATCGCAAGGGCGGAAAGAAGGCCTACCGACAAATCCCGAAACGAGAACATGATCATCCCCTCCATGGGCGCTAGAGACATCCCTGTCACTGCGAGTGTGTTTGAACATGCCTTCTATCGAGAGGAATATGACGGTTGCTCTATCGAAAGGCTAATTGGATAGAACAATCCAGATCGGGTCGTATGGGTTGTGCAGATGATTGCAATCATTCAGACCGTAGTCCAGGACTCCTCTTTCTTGGTATTGTGCCAAAGGGAACAGTTATCGCGTGATTCGTGCGTTTCCGCACGAAATGAGAATGAGCCTGTATCGAAAAGGGTCGAAAACTCGTTTCAACAATAGTATTAACGTCGATCACCCGTTTCAGAAGCGCGGTCAACTTTACCGGTAATGAGGGCGGAACTTGATGTCCTTCGATAGAAGCCACTTCGAATATTCCTTGCTTCAGCAGTACGTCGGATGGACTGACGCGGATGCCGGGCGGGTTCATGCTGCCCGTGAGCTGATCCTCTTAGATACGACGACCATGGTCGAGGATTTCTACGCGGAGATTCTTCGCCATCCTCAAACTGCTTCGATTATTTCCGGAGGAAAGCGTCAAGTAGAGCGATTGAAAGGAAGCCTTAGGAGATGGATCGCCGAACTCTGCAGCGGGCCTTATGACGCTGCTTATATTGAACGCCGGTGGAAGATCGGAAAGCGTCACGTCGATATTGGTGTCGGGCCCATGTTCGTCATTGCCGCATTCGCGCGGCTTCGCTATCGGATGATCGATACTCTCCGAATCCAATGGGAAGGCACGACGAGCGAACTCACTGAAACGATTCTCTCGCTCAATCGACTGCTGGATCTCGATCTAAGCATCATTCAAGATTCGTATGAGCTCGAGAATCTCGCCCGATCCGAACCGATCGATGAGACCGGCATTCGTAAGCATCGAGTGTTAGCCGAAATAGGAGGTCGCGCTCTCGAGGGACTCAACGTTCACGATCTCTTCGATCAGGTGGTCATTCACGTTGCCGAAAGCTTTTCCGCGAATCGATGCGATTTATGGGAATCGACCGGCGTTGATCGGCAGCTCCTTCTTCGATCTGGATTTGGTTGGCCCGTCGAAAAGATCGGACAACACACGGTAACAATCTTGGCGGGGAGCGAGTTCGATTTTGTCCTTGATCATCGTCGAGCAATCGCCACTTCGGATTGGAACGCGGAGAAGCGATTCGAGAGGAGCATTGGGACCGAAACGGAACCGTTTGAAAGCAGTCTTTGGGTCCGGCTTTCCGCTGAATCTCAACATTTCGGCATCCTCGCCCTTCATTTTCGAGAGCCACGACTTTTCTCCCACGCCGATTTCGACTTCTTACAGTCCGTATCCAACATCTTGTCGACGGCGGTTGCTCGTCAGGAAGAACTTCAACAGCGAACAGAGAACGAGCAACGGCTACGGCGCCTGGTTGATCAGCTTCCTGCCGGCGCGCTCTACCTTTCAAACCATCAAATCGTGGTGAACAGCGCTTTGGAGGAGATGACTGGATTTGAACGGGGAGAACTGTCAACGATCGAAGATTGGCAACGGATTCTTCTGCGGCAAGAGGAGAAGCCGATCAACGGGGACTCGAATCCTTCGCTCGATGACAAAGGGATCGTTATTCACCGTAGCGCGGTGATCCGCCGCAAGGATGGACAAGAGCGGGTTCTCGATATCGCCGCATTTCGTTCGCTGGCCGACGAAGTCTGGTTGCTTCACGACGTCACGGAAGCGGAATATCGCAACGAACGAGCACTAAGGGCGGAGCGGCTTGCGGCTATCGGCCAGATGATCACCGGGCTGGCTCACGAAAGCCGAAATGCCCTACAACGGATTCGGGCCTGCACCGAGATGCTGGAATTTGACCTCGAATCAAACCCATCTGCCATGGAACTGCTCGGCAGACTTGGAAAGGCGCAAGACGATTTGCGCCGGCTGTTCGACGAGGTTCGGGGTTACGCCGCGCCCATCACGCTGGAATGGCAGAACTGTTCGGTTCAAAGCATGTTGGAAGAAGCTTGGGAATCGTGCGAGCCATTAAGAGTGGGCAGAATCGCACATATGAGTGTTACAATAGGGAACGCCGGGGCGCAGGAAGTATGGGTCGATCGCTTTCGAATAGTACAGGTGTTCCGGAACATTTTCGAGAATGCATTGGCGGCCTGCGAAGACCCGGCAGAGGTCGAAGTCACTTGCCTGGAAACGACATTCGACGAGAAAACCTTCGTCGAAATAAGAGTGGCCGATAACGGTCCCGGTATTCCCCCGAAAGACCGGGCTCGTCTTTTCGAGCCATTTTTTACGACCAAAGCCAAAGGTACCGGACTGGGAATGGCAATTGCTCAACGGGTGATCGAAGTGCACGGAGGAAGAATTAGCGTCGAAGAATCGGCCAAGCACGGGGCGGAATTCATCATCGCATTGCCAAAGGGGTCCCGATGAGGGGGAACTTGAGAGTCGCGATCGCGGACGACGAGCCCGATATGCGCGACTATCTCGAACGACTCCTACCACGACTGGGACACCAGGTCGTGGCGAGCGCCACTTGCGGAACGGAACTCATCGCGAATGTTTCGAACACGCACCCCGATCTCATCATTACCGATGTGCGAATGCCAGGAATGGACGGTGACACGGCACTTGCAAAGATCTGGGCGGGAAGTTTAATTCCGGCGATCGTCATCTCTGCTTATGACTGCCCACGAACGTTGACGTCGAGCCCTTCCAGTAGTCCGTTCGCTTATATCAACAAACCCTTCAAGTGGACTGATCTGAAGGATGCGATCGAGGCCGTCGTGGCTCGAACCGACGAAATGAAGGATTCACGATAAAGATGAGCGCTGCGGCCCCGGATACAGATCTACTATTGGTTGACGACGACAACGATCTTCGTCGAGATATGGCAGCCTATTTCGAACGTTTGGGATTTCATACCGAGCAATGCTCAAACATCACCGAGGCATTGCAAGCCCTTCATAAGAAGTCTTTTGACGTCGCGATCGTCGATATGGTCATGCCGGGGGGGACGGGAATCGACTTACTGGAGAAGCTCAAAGGGGCCGGCGCGGAATGCCCCATCGTCATGTTGACGGGCAAAGGAACGGTGGAGTCGGCCGTGGAGGCGATGAAGCTTGGAGCGGCCGATTTCATCGCCAAGCCCGCGCGACTCAAGGACATTCAAGCCGCGGTCGAGCGAGTCCTTGAGCATAGCCGACTCAAAAAAGAGAAC
The DNA here is from genome assembly GCA_019748235.1 of bacterium. Taxonomy (GTDB): domain Bacteria; phylum Planctomycetota; class Planctomycetia; order Kolteriales; family Kolteriaceae; genus JAIEPU01. The sequence continues at coordinate 7,152 of JAIEPU010000011.1, read as the reverse complement.
GTTCAGCTTCGCGCCGCCTTACAAACTCAGCAGAAGTTTCCCGAAATCATCGGCGAGTCGGAAAGTATCAAGGAAATCTTCCGCCTGATCGATCGCATTGGCCCCACCGATAAGGCTGTATTGGTGCAGGGAGAGAGCGGCACTGGGAAGGAACTGGTCGCCCGGGCCCTCCATATGGCAAGTCCGTTCCGCGATAAACCGCTTGTCACGATCAATTGCGCGGCATTACCAGAATCGCTCTTGGAAAGTGAGTTGTTCGGCTACGAAAAGGGAGCCTTCACTGGCGCGGTCGCCGCGAAAGCGGGGCTCTTCGAAGTGGCCGACGGCGGAACGCTCTTCATTGATGAAATCGGTGAATTGGCCCAATCGCTTCAAGCCAAATTACTTCGTGTGCTTGAAGATGGATCCATGCGCCGGGTCGGCTCTGTCAAGCAGCGACGTGTTCGTGTTCGTCTAATCGCGGCGACCAATCGAGATTTGGCGGACGAAGTACGCGAAGGCCGATTCCGACAAGATCTCTACTATCGAATTAACGTTCTAACAATCCACTTGCCGCCACTAAGATAGCGAATCGGAGATCTCGGACTTCTCGTCAAATACTTGACGGGATCGAACTGGACGCTCGAAGAGGGATTGGTCCACGCGCTTGAAAGGTATAGTTGGCCCGGCAATATTCGTCAGCTCAAGAATGCGATTGACCGAGCAAAAATCCTCGCGGACGACAGTACGTTATCACTCAAGAACTTCCCGCCCGAGGTTGTTCGCGGTGCGGAGGGAGCCAAGGTTCCGTTGCCAACGTGCGATCTCGAACTCGATGAACTTAACCGCCAACACATCCTGGAGACGTACAGGCGGCACAGTGGAAACAAAGCACGGACAGCCAAGGCACTTGGCATCAGTCGACGCGCTCTCTATCGCTTGCTCGAAAAGCACCAGATCGACAGTGTTTCCGATACTCCATCCACTTGATTCCCCCGATAACACGTCAACCTCGCCCATTCGACATCGTCAAATCCCCTCCAATCCATCGAGCATCGGCGAGTCCCGCTCACATCACCATGACATCTCCCTTCTTCCCCTCTGAATCCCAATTGCCGAATGTGCGATGAGGAGTCGTAGCCGGGAACGCGCACCAGAGCGTGCACCCTCCGCACGGAGAAGTGTGCGGTGCCGCACAATTGTGAGCGAATTGAGAAGTATGTCCCTGCGGCAGGCTGTCTTCCATCGGCTAAAAACAACGAACAAACGTCGCAGGCGCGCTTGTCATCGGCAGCTTCCGGAACGTCACATCCGACGCAAATACCCGGCAAATCATTGATTCCGCAACTTATGAGATCATGCGGCAATGCGCCGCTCGAGCTTGCACCGGGTCTTCGGTACAGCGTTTGCCAAAGTACGCCAGTCACGAAGTCATCGACCCGTCGTTCCGAAGGATAGGGAGAAACAGGCAATGAGCGCATCGGCCCACGCCGATCGAACCGACGAGCGATCTCATGACGCCGCTTTGGCAGCGTCGGGACCTCTTGAAGAATTCCGTTACGACGATGCAATCGTCCGTATGTTTTCGCTGGCGACCGTCATTTGGGGAGTCGTCGCCATGCTGGTGGGGGTGATCATTGCCCTCGAACTGGTACTTCCCGATCTGAACTTCGGATTCTCTCTTCTCGCTTTTGGTCGACTTCGTCCACTACACACGAATGCCGCCATCTTCGCATTTGCGGGGAATGCGATCTTCGCCGCGGTTTATTACTCGACGCAGCGACTCTGCAAAGCGCGGATGTGGAGCGATCTGCTCAGTCATCTTCATTTCTGGGGTTGGCAAGCGATCATCGTCGCGGCGGCCCTAACTCTTCCGCTTGGCCTGACTCAAGGGAAGGAATATGCCGAACTCATTTGGCCGATCGACATCGCCATCGCGATCGTTTGGCTAGGATTCTTCGGCGGTAACTTCTTCATGACGCTGGCGACCCGTCGCGAACGACACATGTATGTCGCACTCTGGTTTTACATTGCCACGATCGTCGCCGTCACCGTGCTGCACGTGTTCAACAGCCTAGTCGTTCCGACCGGTTTGTTCAGCAGCTATCCGGTCTATGCCGGTGTGCAAGACGCGTTCATGCAATGGTGGTACGGGCACAACGCGGTCGCGTTCTTCCTTACGACTCCGTTCCTCGGCCTCATGTACTACTTCCTTCCGAAAGCAGCCGACCGACCGGTCTTCTCATACAAGCTGAGCATTCTGCACTTCTGGTCGCTGGTGTTCATTTACATCTGGGCGGGCCCGCACCACCTGCACTACACCGCCCTACCCGAGTGGGCTTCAACGACAGGCATGCTCTTCTCGGTCATGCTTTGGATGCCTTCGTGGGGAGGTATGATCAACGGGTTGCTCACGCTTCGGGGAGCTTGGCATAAAGTCACCTCCGATCCCGTCCTTAAATTCTTCGTTGTCGGAATCACGTTCTACGGAATGGCGACCTTCGAGGGTCCGACCCTGTCGGTCAAGAGTGTCAATGCCCTGTCACACTACACCGACTGGACGATCGCCCACGTGCATAGTGGGGCGCTCGGTTGGAACGGTATGATGACGTTCGGCATGATCTATTGGCTCCTTCCTCGTATCTTTCAGACGGGAAAGCTTTGGAGCCGCAAGCTGGCTGAATGGCATTTCTGGATCGGCACGGTCGGCATCCTGCTCTATATCGTCCCGATCTACGTCGCGGGTCTGACACAGGGCCTGATGTGGCGCGCCATCGACGATGGCGGACGTTTGCAGTACAAGGACTTCGTTGAAACGACCCTCGTCTTGATGCCTCTCTACTGGGGCCGCGTTTTGGGAGGAGTTTGCTTCCTCGCCGGTATGGTGATGCTCTTTGTCAACTTCGTGATGACTTGGACTCTCCGCCCCGCGAAGTACGAAGACCCGGTCTACACCGCGCCTCGACTTTCGTCTCACTATGTGGATGAGCCCGCTCCAGAGAGCAAGCTGCAAGGCGTGCTCAACATGGCGAAGTGGCTCGACGTTTGGTCACAGATGCAGTGGCATCGACGATGGGAGCGACTTGCAGGCCTCTTCACGGTTTGGGTCATCATCGCCGTGGTGGTCGCGTCGCTGTTTGAGATCATCCCTACCTTCCTCATTCGATCGAATGTGCCGACGATCGCCTCGGTTCGGCCTTACACCCCGCTCGAACTGGCAGGTCGAGACATTTACGTTGCTGAAGGTTGTTACAACTGCCACTCGCAAATGATTCGCCCGATTCTTTCGGAGACCAAGCGATATGGCGAATACTCGAAACCCGGGGAGTTCGTTTACGACCATCCCTTCCAGTGGGGCTCTCGCCGCATCGGGCCGGATCTCGCTCGTGAAGGCGGCAAGCAGTCAGACGTCTGGCATGTGCTTCACTTCCGTAATCCACGGCAGTTGACGCCCGGTTCCATCATGCCTTCGTACGACAACTTGCTCACTGCTCCATTGAACTTCGGAACGATCCAACAGCGTGTGCAGGCAGCCGCGTTCCTTGGAGCCCCTTACAATCGTGAATTGACCGAAGCCGAACAGATGGCTCGTGAGCAAGCGAAACAGATCGCTGAAGGAATCGTGAAACAGAACGGACCAGCGGGACTCGAAGACAAGATGGTCGTCGCCGTGGTCGCTTACCTACAGCGGCTCGGCAAGGATCTCTTCGCTCCTCCCCCTGCTGCTTCTCCTGCCGCGCCGGCCGCCCCTGCCAAACCAGTCGCGACCACCGCGAGCGTTGAACCGAAGGAGAAACCATGATCAGCGACGTACTCAGCTACCTGGACTATTCCGTATGTGCAGAGATCGCTCTCGTTCTTTTCGTGACCGTCTTCCTCGGAGTGACGCTTCGAGTCGCGCTCATGCGGCGAGATGAGAGTGAATACTGTGCCAGAATTCCCATCGAGGACGGAACTCGGAGAAACTCTGATGTCTAATGCGGAAAAAATGCTGACCGACCACAGCTACGACGGCATCCAAGAGTACGACAATCCGCTTCCTGGTTGGTGGAAGTGGCTCTTCGTCGGCTCGATCGTGTTCAGCTTCTTTTATCTCATGTACTTTCACATGGGAGCGGACGGTCGATCCGTGCTTGAAGAGTACGACACCGCCGTCGCCGCCAATCTCCGCCAGCAGTTTCAGGAGATCGGCGAATTGAAACCAGATCACGACACCATCGTGAAGTATTCTCACGATCCGAAATGGCTGGTTGTCGGACAGTCCGTCTTCAAGTCCAACTGTGTCTCTTGTCACGGGACAGAAGGGCAAGGTCTCGTCGGTCCCAATCTGACGGACAACTTCTACAAGAATGTTTCAAAGATCGAGGACATCAGCAAGGTGGTGGCGGAAGGAGCCGCAGGACAAGCGATGCCGGCTTGGAAAAACCGTCTGCACCCTAATGAACTCGTTCTCGTCTCAAGCTATGTCGCGGCAATTCGCGGCAAAAACTTACCTGGTCCCAAAGGCCAGGAGGGAAAGGAAATCCCCGCTTGGGATGAATCGGTCACGGAAAATGAGAAGCCAGCTCCCACCACGCCCGCTGGCAAAGGCTGATTCGACGCGAATCAGAAGAGGATAAGACGATGGAGTCCTCACTCCTGGTACCCGAAGAGCACGTCCTCTCCACATTGGAGAGAGACGGCTCACGCCGATGGATGTATCCACGGCTCGCCAATGGATACTTCTGGCATATTCGCCGGATTGTCGGTTACGCGCTGATCATTCTGTTCGTTTCGCTTCCGCATATTAAGATTGCGGGGAAGCCGGCGATCCTGCTCGATATCGCGCATCGGCGATTCACATTGTTCGGCTTCACGTTCTTGCCGACGGATACGCTGCTTCTCGCTCTGTTGATGATGACGATTTTTCTAACGATCTTTCTCCTGACAGCCATTCTCGGACGAGTCTGGTGTGGATGGGCATGCCCCCAAACGGTCTACATGGAATTCGTCTTCAGACCGATTGAGCGATTCTTTGATGGCACCAAGGGGGTCGGCGGACGTCCCCCCGAACGAACAGCCGGGATGAGGCGCACGCTCAAATACATTGTCTACTTCATCTTGTCTGTCTTTCTAGCTCATACTTTTCTTGCTTACTTTGTCGGCGTGGAACGACTCAGCCGGTGGATTCAGCAGTCACCGTTCGAGCATCCGATTCCGTTCTTCATCATGGCAGGCACCACCGTCGCCATGATGTTCGACTTCTGCTTCTTCCGGGAACAACTATGCCTGATTGCCTGCCCTTATGGACGTTTTCAGTCGGTGTTGCTGGACCGTCAGTCGCTGATCGTCTCGTACGACTACAAACGAGGTGAACCCCGTGGACATCTGACGAAGTCGCTTCCCGTGCTGAGCAATGAGAAGCAAGGAGATTGCGTCGACTGTGGAGCATGCGTCCGTACCTGCCCCACCGGTATCGATATCCGGAAGGGTTTACAGATGGAGTGTATTCATTGCACTCAGTGTATTGATGCATGCGATGCGATCATGAATCGCCTTCATCGCCCGATGGGATTAATTCGCTACTCCACTCAAAATGCAATCGACGGCAGACGAAAATCGTGGCTCAGACCCAGACTCTTCGTCTACCCCGTACTCCTCACCGTGGTGATTTCCGCATTTGTTATCACACTGGTGAATAAGAAGTCGTTTGACGTGACTGTGCTCCGAAACTTCGGGATGCCCTTCATTCTGGCCGCGAATGACGAAGTGCAAAACTCAATGCGAATCAAGCTCGTCAATCGAATCGAAAAGCCTCTCGCGTTCCAATTGCGGGTAGCTGATCGAAAGGACGTGATGCTCGACATTAAAGATACCCAAATCGAAGTCTCCGGTGGAGCGATGGTGACACAACCCGTGCTGATCACCGCGCCAGCAAAGGACTTCGTCGATGGCGAATACGACATCAAGCTCTCCATCCAGAGTAGCGATGGAGAAGAGAGGACTGTGTCATGTCGACTGTTAGGACCGAGCCGTCCGAATCCTTAGCTCACCATAAACTCATTTGGGTGGGACTCATCGTCGGACTTTTGCTCCTGCAGATTTTAATGAGTGCCGTCGCGATCTTTCTCGCAACGAGTGACGATTCGACGGCGATCGAGCAGAACTATGGGACGAAGTCGCTGCAATGGGATCAGGCGATGGCAGCCAAACGAGCGAGTGAGTCGCTCGGATGGGTGACCGCAATCGAAGTTCCTCAGGCACCCGATTTGTATGGACAACGCAAGCTTCGCATTGTGTTGACGGATCGCGACGGACTTCCGGTCGACAAGGCAGCCGTTCAATTGTCCCTGTTTCATCACGCTCATGCGTCGCGCATTCAGGAATTGACGATGACCGCCGTGCCCAACGATCCCGGCGCCTATATCGCCGACGTCTCGATGCGCCGAGGAGGTCTTTGGGAAATTCGAATCAATGCAAAGCGTGGTTCGGACGAATACCTGCTGACGGAGCAACGAGAGATCCCCTGATCATTCTCGATGTCCGTGAGTTAATTCTAGGATTGCGACATGCTTGGATTGTTTGGGGCAGTATTGACGGCAAGTTTGATTGGCAGCCCGCACTGTGCTGGGATGTGCGGCCCGCTTGCTGTCCTTGCCTCTTCTTCACCGAATAACCACAGCTCATGGAAACAACTTCTCGCGACGTACCATCTTTCACGACTCGTTGGGTATCTTTTGCTCGGAATGATTGCGGGCTCCATCGGAGCGGCGCTTGATCTGAGCGGAACATTACTTGGGGTTCAACGGACGGCGGCCCTTCTGGCCGGCGGCGCGATGATTGTCATCGGGATCTTTGCGGTCGTCCGATTCTGGGGAGGCCAGGCGTTTCACTTCTCGCTGCCAGCTCCTTTACAACGCATGCTCCGCGAGGTGCATCAACGCCTTAACAGACTGACTCCTGTTCCACGGGCGGCGGGTATTGGACTATTAACGGTTTTTCTACCGTGCGGATGGCTCTACGCATTCGTTATTACCGCCGCGGGAACAGCTCATCCCCTTTTGGGCGGGATCGTCATGCTTTTCTTTTGGCTGGGCACGTTGCCGGCCCTGACGGTGGTGATGCTTGGAGTCAGGCAATTGGCAGGCCGTTGGAGACTCTATCTTCCCGTTGCAACCTCGATTCTTTTAATCG
>JAIEPU010000291.1 GCA_019748235.1 bacterium | reverse complement strand
GCCCCGCCTCTTGCGGTGGCAGGAGTTCGACCGTCGCCCGCGACGAAAGAGACTGAGCCGATTCGACCGCCGTCGGGTTCGGATCTTTCGTCACCCGCGTCACGAGCATGGTGAAGTCGACCTGTGACGTGATCGATTGCACCAACCCTTGATCGACGTCGAATTTGATCGTCGCGATTCCGGGTTTCTCCGTTGTTAACGACGCAATGACCGTTTCCCCCTCGATCCCCTGAGATTTCGTCGGCTTCCCCGAGAGCTTGATCTTCGACTCGACGGTCCACTCTGTTCCCTGCTTCCCGATAATTCGAAGCGAATTCTCCCGCATCAAATCAACGAGCCCGGTCGGAAGTTCTTCACGCCGTTCCCAAGATTTACCATCCTTCAAGTCATCTTTGGGAAGCCATGTGCAAAGAAACACGAGCAACCGTCGCAAGTGTCCCTGTCCTGCCATGTTCGCCGGAGACGCCGGATCGATTTCCTCCTCCGGCTTCATCTCGGCAATCGTGCCGTCCTTTTTCATGATCACGACGAATCGAGTTCCGACAACCTGCCGAAAGGTGCTAAATTCGCCTGATTCCCGTCGGCGTGGGGCTTCCGCGGAATCAAAAGTCTCCTTCGCTTTCCCCCCGTCGAGTTCCAGCAAGATTCGATCGAATTCGCACGTGAGAACGAGTGAACCCTCGTCTTCCTTTTTCCCATGGAGCCGAAGCCAACTGGTCGTCTTACTGTGAATAACGGGGACTTTGGGAGCCTGATCCCGAATGGTTTGTTCATCCACGAAGCGATAAACGACCGTCTGTCCCGGAGGAAGATGGAGCCGGAGCCGCATTGCGGAGTCGTAGAACGCATAGGGGCGTTCCGCCTGGCCGAGGGCCAGGCTAGCGAGAAATACGACGATGGAGGCGTTCATTAGAAGCGGCCCGCCGTCAAAACGTCATCCAGCGGATCGGGCTTCCAAGTGCGAGGGAAGCCAGCACTGACGAAGTCTTGAAGCATGAGTTGGGCGGCGATCATGTCGCGTCGCGCCTTGCGTTTCTTCTTGGGAAGCTTGGTATTTGCGAGAAGAGCATCTGCCTCTGCGGTAGTGAAGCGTTCGTCCCAGAAATAGACTTCCAGGCCCGTCACCCCTTTAAGCCAGGCACCGAACTTACGGGCGGCCTTGGCTTTCTCCCCTTCCTTCCCCGTCGTGCGAACAGGAATGCCGACAACCGCCTTGGTGATCCCCTCGGCTCGGATGATGGCACGGAAGTAGTCGGAATCGACATCCGGACCGCGACGAGTGTAGTTCTGCCACGGCACGCAAATCTTCAAATCGTCATCGACCTGCGCCAAGCCGATTCGCTTGTCGCCGTAATCCACTCCCATCCATCGAGCCATTGGTCAGACCTTCCTTGTTCTCGCGCCGGCTGCCCCAAAAGGACTCATCGCATCCATCGTCGACGTTGTTCGCCCCATCGTTGCCTTGACAGCCAAGCGGACCAACCCGTCTCCCGAAGGCACCATCTAGTGCCAAACAGTGAGACGGCAATATTTTATGACTTGAATCAATTCACGAAAGGTGACTTGCTCACCTGCTGACGAAAAAGTCTAAATGAAAGAGACTTCACATCTGCGGCAAGTTCTTATCCTTTGCCGCTCACTCTACCCTTTTCCGTCCAGGCCGTCGGACCCGCCACCGGACTCTTATCTTTCACCTTCCGTGCGAAATCATCGGGCGAAAGTCCCACGAGAGGACTGATTTCGAGCGGAAACGCCGGTTCGCCGGCAGGGTCGAGGGGAACTGAAATTCCCGCGTGCTCAAGCCAACGGGACACTTTGCGACCTATCGCGGCTCGGACGACATCGGGGGAATGGTCTCCCTCGGCATTTTTCACCGGCTCGTATTCCTCAGTCCGTCCTGTTTCGACCACCGCCACCCGTGCCGCCAGGGGTAGACAATCAAAAATGAACGTCTCGAACTTGATGGCATTGGGGGATTTCGGTTCCACCCGTTGCCCGGACTCATCAATGAATGCCACTTTCTTTCGGGCGAAATGGTACGGCAGTCCGACGTCCGCTCCGGTGATACGTTCCAGAAAATCACGCCTGAAAATGTGAATCGCGATCGATCCGGTCCAGTAGAGAAGATTGCCGTCATCATCGACTTGCTTGGCAATTTCATCGGGGAGGTCGCTGTACTCGATGACGGTCGGCGTTCCGTCATAACGAATGACGAGTCCAAGCTTTTCCGCCGGGTATGCCTTTCGAATGACTTTCAGCGAGACGTCCGCCTGCTGGATGATGTGATAGCCGATGAATCCTGGGTCGAGAATATCGACAAAGGGGTTATCGACCTGGAAGTAGAATGCGAGGTCGCAACCCCGTTTCGCCATGTCGGCGAGAACTCCTTGGTCGCGCATGGCAAGAAGTGTTCCGCCGTGCCCGTTTGGACTCGCGAACACTTCTCCCTTCTCCGCCAGGAGGACTTTTCCGGTTTCGATATCAACGGCGGGCATGGTCCCTTGCACGAAGAACATCACCTGCTCAGGAGCGAGGCCGAAATACTTGTTCGCGACGAAGTACGCGCGCGTTTCGGCGTCGTTGGTCGGACTGGTCATGATGTACCAGGGAATCGAATGACCTGATTGCCGACCCCGCGCCAGAATTTTCTCCGCGTGAATTTGAAAGAGGCTCGCGTGCGTAACGGGGCCGATCGGGAACATCCCCTTGGGATGCTCGAAGCCGAGCCTGCTCCCCTGTCCTCCCGCCACGAGTACCACGGCGACTCTACCTCCGAGCAGAGCTTCCAGCCCGACGGCCACCGCGCGAGCGCGCAGTTCTCGGTCTGAGTCACATCGCGTGGCGGATAATGCCTCCATCGGCTCGATCTTCGAGGGATCGACCTCGAGCGGTTTGTCGAATGACTGTCGATGGAGTTCCTTGAGCTGATCGAAATCAATCCCGTTGATCTGCTCAATGAGTGATTGACGCTGCTTCTCCGGCAATTCGCTGGCGAATTTGAGCAGATGACTTTGGCCAGCTTTTTCGAGCTCTTTCACTAAGTCCCCCATGCCGTCCCCCCCTCAATTGTTCAACATCGTGTGAACGGATCCACTTGACGACGTTGAACCATGAATTCCGACCTCATTTCGCGTCCCGAGTACGTCGACCCACCCCACACGCAACTCTAGCTAGAGACTTCCATCGACTCTCATTTTGCCGCACGATTGCCTTAAAAAGGTATTCTCAACCCGTCGTACCCAAGTTCGACATGGGCTGGCAAGTGCCGTGCTGCTTCCACAGGATCAAGTCGACACGAGATGTGTGTCAAATAGGCCTTGCGCGGCCCGAGCTTCTCGATGATGCCAAGCGCCTCGTAAAAGCTGAAGTGAGTCGGATGGGGCTCCATGCGCAAGGCATCAATGATCAGAATCTCGACCCCTTGAAGCAACTCCCAACTCGACGCCGGTATTTCATTGACGTCGGTGCAATACGCCAGCTTTCCAAAACGAAATCCCAAGACATCCGTCGGCCCATGCTTGAGCGGGATAGGAATGACCTGTTCCCCTAGAACATCGAATCGGGGTCGAATGATTCGGTGAAACTCGATCTTCGGAATCGATGACTTCGAATGTTGAAACGTCCCCTCTTCGAAGGCATAGGCAAATGCTCGGCGAAGCACTTTTTCCACGTCTGGATCGCAATGGATGGGGAGAGGGCTTCCTCCTCGAACGATGTTAAACGCGCGGATGTCATCCAGGCCGAATATGTGATCGGCATGATGATGTGTCATCAAGATCGCATCGGCATGCGTCAAACCTTCCCGAAGAAATTGCTGCCGGAGATCGGGTCCGGTATCGATCAGAATGCCGCCGAACGGTGATGCGAGATAGGCGCTCGATCGGGTACGGTGAAGTTTGGGATCGGTGGATCGGCAAACGTCACACCGACAACCAAGAAGTGGTACGCCGACCGACGTACCGGTTCCGAGCAGGATGAACTCACGCGATGGAAGGTCTTCAGCGAACAGGCGTTCTTGTGCCTCGGGAACGATGATCGGAACGTCGTTAGTCACCGTGAATGAACCCGCCCAGAAGACATGCAAAATCGATCGTCGGGCATCGCTTCGAGTCGAAAGACTCTCACGCTTGAAATAGGAAACGGCAGCTCAGACTTCCAAGCGGGGATTGCTCAAATCCATCGATCCCCGGCGTTTTTTGGGAATTTGCGATTTTCGTCCAATCAACGTTGCTTTTTGATGCGGACAAACAAGTTCAACTTGCATGCTACTCCGCCAGCTTCTCGAAAGACTTCTTGTGCTTGGCGTTGACCTTCGCTCGCACCGCTGCCACTCGTGCTTTCCGATCCGTTGCGGGCACGGGCGAGATTGTCATCGTGGCACCGTCCGTCGTGATCTCGACCGGATCTTCGGGGTTTATCTTAAGGAGATCGAGAATGGGACGGTCGATGACCAGCGCCCAACTGTTACCGTGACGAACAAAATTCTTGATCACTGGTGAGTCTCCCGTCTCTATGTACCAATGTATAAACAATGTATCAACGATTAGATTTTAGTGCAAGGGGACAGTAATCGACCGATGAGGGAGAACCGCAGCACGTGCGAAGGTCTTAAGACGATTTCTTTTCGTCCCGTTCTTCCCAGACGCGTTTCTTCGCTTTCAAGAGTCGTGAAGTCGCGCTTTCGGCAATTTCTCCGGACGGCTCCGCGACTGGTGTCGTTGGTTTGACCTGGGCCGGCGATTTCTCCTTCGACGTTTCTCCCAAAGCGGACAGGTCGACGGGAGACGACACTTGATCGACAGACGCCATGAATGTGGCTGATCGCTCGAGTGTTCTCTGGATCGTTTCCTTTCTCGTTTTCAGCCGATCGATCGCGGGAGCCGGCGCAACGATGACCGGCTTGCGGCGAGCGAGCGACATCACCCAGGAAATTCTCTTGGCAACATCGCTCCATTCAACAGCAATTCGACGGACAGCAACATCCGCGAGAAAAATGACCAGAGACACGAGAAGGATAAGGGGCCATGCTTCTCGCAGGCTAAAGGCCGGTGGACGATCATGTCGGAAGAAATCCAAACTCCCAGCATCAGCGAGATCGACGACCTTCCCAGCCGTCAGAGAGGCGATGTTGTCAAGCAGATCACGATTCGAGGACCAATCCCGATATTCTTTCGAATAAGGGACATCGACCCCAGTCGAAACATTGCTCTTCTTCCCATCAGAACTCGTGCCGCTCACGCTGACGATGTAGGAACCGGCGGTATCCGTCGGAAAATCAGCGGTAAACCGTCCTGGCTCCTTCGGGCGAAACTCGATCGGTACACGCGTGGCATCCGGGCGAAGTATCGTCCCCGTGATCGTCAGCGGTTGAGCCTGTCCCTGTTCCCCTATTAAGTCGACGACGACACTCGCATCCCCTTCTCCCGACTGCACGGCGACGTGAAGGTCGTCATTCGCCGATGGCATTGATGTGCGAATGGCCGATCGAACGATCTGCGACCAGAACTTTCCGTACAAGTCCGTACCGGGCCATGTTTTGGTCCATCGCAGCCCTGCATCGGTCGTGACCGCCACACTCTTGCCCAAGCCATACTGCCATGACGCTACTACCGGATTGACTTCGTTCTCCGCAGGGATGGGCGAGGTGATCGGCACATCCGCCGTCGATTTCGGCGTGGTGAGCACCATCCCCGTCATCGGCGGTAACTCTGTTGGAAGCCCCTGCACCGCTTCGGTCGGGTACACGATTCGAGCCGACCAGGGCTCCGGACGTTCATAAATCAGCGGCCGGCTCACTAACTTCGTTTCGCGAGCGTAAATAGCGGGAAGTGCCTTTGCATTTCGCGTGAAATGAAATCGTCCCCCTGTCCCCACGGCAAGTTTCTGCATCAGCTTTCGGTCGGACTGATCGCTGATTGCCACGGTCGTCATCGTGATCTTGTCGCGACGGCAGCGATTGATGATCGCTTGCCAATCCGCGGGAGTCGACATGCCGTCGCTCAAGGTAATGATGTGTTTCACCATGGCGTCGGATTTCTGAAGAGCATCCGCTGCCATTGTCAGCGCGGGCCCCATCTCGGTGCCGCCGCCTTCGCGAATCGAGTCGATACGATTCTTAACCTGCGCGGGATTTTCAAGCGGTAAAAGATGCCGGACCCACTCTGAAGCACTGTCGAATGCCACCACGCCGACTTGACTCCCTTTGGCAATCAGATCGACGGATCCCTTCGCCCCGGCGATTGCCATTGCCAGCTTTTCTCCCGACATCGATCCTGACCGATCGATGACCAGCACGATCGCGACTTTGGGATTGAGCACCGTCGACTTGATTTCGCAATCGACAGGCATTGCCTCTTCGAGCGGGCTTTGTTGATATCCGCCGGGGCCGTAGCTCTGCGGTCCTCCCACGATGATCAATCCCGAGCCGAGATCACGTGTGCTGGCCGCGATGAGTCGCTGTTTCTCCTCGTCGAGTTGGCTGGCAGGCACATCCCCCACGATGATCGCATCGAACGGCCTGAGAAATGCCGGGTCATTCGTCAGGCCCTCCGGTGTCATTCGAACGACCGCGAACTTTGCTTCTCGAAGAGACCGCGCCAGCGTCTCCATCTCTCCCGGTCTCGGCTCGATGAGAAGGACTTTTCCGACTCCCTCGACGATGGTGAATGCACTCGCTTTGTTGTTCTGGGCGAAGTGGTCATCGCTCGCTCGGTCCGGAACGAACTCAGCTTCGAACTTGTAAGTCGAGGGGTCGACGAACGGTGTCGTCACCGTCAAGACGTTGAGCCCGGCGTCAAGCTCGCGATGCTCTTCGACGATCGTGTCACGACCCTCGGGTGTGATTCGTTCGACGCGCAAAAGACCCGCGATTCTCTTGACGCTTCGCACGACGACTTTGAGCCGCACGGTGTCACCGACACGAAGTTCGGTGGGAAGAACGATCTTGTCGACCATGACCTCCGTCGGACGATGATAGTCGATGGCCACGACATCGATCGGAATCTGGCGTCGCTGCGCCGCCAACGCCTCCGCGAGCACGTTGCCCCGATTCTGATTTCCATCGCTGAGAAGAACGATCCGTCCGGCAGCATCAGGAGGAAGACACGCCAGCGCCATCCGGATGCCGGCCGCCAGATCCGTGCTCTGACGATTCACGTTCGATTGAATGGTTCGAAGGGAGCCCGGCGGCCACGACGCCCAAGGAGCAAATTCCAGTTTCGCCCCCCGCCCCGCCACAACGATTCCAGCAAGATCATTCGCCGGCTTTCGTTGCTCCGCCGCCTGCGCGACGACACCGAGGGCGTCCTCGAACTGTTTCGATGGAATGCTTTCCGACTGGTCGAGGACGAAGTTGACGCAAACCTTGTCCGAGATTTGAACGATCTGAAGATCGGCAAGAGCGAGGGTGATCAGGACTACTACCGCGGAGCGAACGAACAGCGCCCCCCACTTTCTTGTTCGCCCCAGCCCTGAGAGACTCCGTAAGCCGATCCACCATAAAACAGGAAGGATGGCCAGCAGCACCAGCCAGAAGGGTTCACCAAGAGTAACTGACCATCGCATCAATTAAAAGTACCACTACCATCGCTGCCGTCCTCAATGAACGGGTATCTACTCCATTTGACGCCGCAATCGTTCGCCCGGCAAGAGAGCGACCGATGTGGTTTGTCAAAAAACTCAAGATCAAATGAAATGGCGAGAAGCTGTGATCGTGGATGAGATTCGCGCGATCAGCAGACATGGGCATACTATCCGATGCGTTATTAGTGCGACTCGCCCATCAACGATGATACTTGGTGGGTGCGATCAACTATACGAACCTACAGAGAAGGCCGTAAGAGATACCGTCCACTTTCAATTGATCAAAACTCAAGCAGCCTTAAACCCACTTCAGGCCGACTTGGTAGCCGCCGTTGGGGTGGGGGAAAACGTAGCGGACGGTGGCGAATCGCTTATCGTCCGCTTCGACTGAAACGGCGACGATCGTTTGAGGTTGGAACTCTTCGCGGGTGCTGACGTAGACGCCGAGCCCGCCTTCGGATTCGTCGAGGATTTGGAACTCCTGGGTCGTTCCATCTCTCTCGATGCGGGCCATCGTGCGACGAGGAAACTCTCTTTCGGATTGCCTTCGATCGTCGCTGTCCATCGAACTTCCCCAAACAGGGCTTTGGCTGGCACGTCGTCTCGACATAAGGTGAAAATCGGGCGCGTTTCAGAGACGCTAGCTTGCGGGACATCCCTGATAGGCCCGTTTCAACGATCCCCTGGCTCTCTGTATCGCTTTGACACCTGCATAATCGGAACGGTCGGCATGACAAGCGGTTCACGGCTCATTATCGGGTGCGGCTATCTCGGCATTCGACTTGCCCGGCTCTGGGCGCAAGAGCCGACCCCACTCTTCGCCACCACTCGACAAGTCAGCCGAGCGGATGCGTTCCGAGCGCAAGGACTTCTTCCTGTGCGATGGGATGTCCTCGAAGGGGGTGACTCGCTTCCACAGGTAGACACAGTCGTTTATGCCGTCGGATATGACCGCTCCCAGTCTTCCAGCAAAAGAGCGGTGTACGTCGATGGGCTCCGAAACACCCTGGCACATCTTCCCCGTCCCGGCCGCTTCATCTACGTGTCGAGCACGGGCGTGTACGGCGATCACCAGGGAAACTGGATCGATGAATCGACTCCCCCCGCTCCGTTGGATGAGGGAGGGGTAGCGTGTTTGGAGGCGGAAAAGGCTCTCCAAGAGTTCGCTGCTCAAAATGATTGGCAAATCAACATCCTCCGTTTTGCTGGAATTTATGGGCCGGGAAGAGTGATCGGAGTCGAGGGCTTGCGTAAGGGGCAGCCGATTGCGGGAAATCCAGACGGATGGCTCAACTTGATTCACGTCGAGGATGGTGCCCGAGCGATCGACGGCGCGCACAGGCGGAAAGATGCGGGAGAGACGTATCTCATTTCCGACGGACAGCCTGTTCTACGACGAGACTTCTACACGTATTTGGCACGGCAGGCCGGAACCCCAGCCCCCGTCTTTGATCCTGCGGCTGCCAGTCGTCATCGAGGGGATCGACGGATTTCCAACCGGAAAATGATGCGGGAGCTAGCACCCCTTCTGGCATATCCCAGCTATCGTGAGGGAATCGATCATTCTCTACTGGCTAATCCGCAATCATAAGGGTCGGCAATGGTTGTGGAATTCCCACTCACCCCAATGTTCTTCGCGCCGCCCCCTTTACGGTTTCTTATAATCCGATCATTCCGTGAAAGAGGGTCCGTGCCGTTGGAACGGACGGCCCAACAAGAGAAGTAACCAGAGGTCATCAACCAACCCGACATTGATCGGGTCAGGGAATGTCTCTGGCTCACGCAATTGCGACTTCTTTACGTCTCGTCTCTCGGATCGACCTGCAGTTGAGTCTCGGAATCGATCGATGGTCGATTCGGGTAAGCATCAAAGAGGAATCAATCGATGGCGTCCAGGAAGTGGCTCTTTACCAGCGAATCGGTGGCGATGGGACATCCAGACAAGCTCGCCGATCAAATTTCAGACGGCGTTCTGGACGCGCTTTTGGCACAAGACCCCATGAGCCGAGTCGCGTGTGAAACGCTCGTGACCACGGGCCTTGCCGTCGTTGCCGGCGAGATCACCACCAAGGCGAAGGTCAATTATCCCGAGATCGTCCGCAATGTGATCCGCGAAGTCGGCTACACCGACGGCAAGATGGGAATCGATGCCGATTCCTGCGCGGTCATGATCACGCTTGATTCGCAGTCCCCGGACATCGCGATGGGTGTCGATGAGAACTCGTCGCAGGGGAAGGAAATCGGTGCCGGTGATCAAGGAATGATGTTCGGTTTCGCGTGCAATGAAACCAAGGAGTTCATGCCCGCGCCGATCGAGTTCGCTCATCGCTTGGTTAACAAAATCGCTGAACTCCGTCTTTCCAATCACGTTGACTGGCTTCGCCCCGATGCGAAGAGCCAAGTCACGATGGAGTACGTTGACGGCAAACCAACCCGTGTTCACACCGTCGTTCTCTCGACCCAACACGACGCGAAGGTGTCACTCGACGAGATTCGCAAATACGTGATCGATAACGTGATCAAGCCGACCATCCCCGGCGAGTTCATGGATAAGAACGTCATCATCCACGTGAACCCAACGGGCCGATTCGTAGTGGGTGGACCTCATGGCGACTGCGGTCTCACCGGCCGCAAGATCATCGTTGATACTTACGGTGGGCGTGGCCGCCACGGCGGTGGAGCATTCAGCGGTAAGGACCCCACCAAGGTCGATCGGAGCGCTTGCTATATGGCTCGCTACGTCGCGAAGAACATCGTTGCGGCTGAGCTCGCCGATCAGTGCGAAGTGCAACTCGCCTATGCGATCGGCGTTGCTAAGCCGGTCAGTGTGTATGTCGACACGTTCGGCACGGGGAAAATCGAGGATTCGAAGATCGCGGCCGCGGTCCAGGAAATCTTCCCGCTGACGCCTGGAGGTATCATCAAGCACCTTGATCTTCGTCGGCCGATCTACAGGAAATCAGCCTCAGGCGGACACTTCGGACGGCCTGAGTTCCCGTGGGAAAAGACCGACATGGTGGCGAAGCTCCAAGAGGCTCTCCTCGCCGGAGCGGCCAAGTAAGGATTCGTCCAACGATTGGAATGAGCGCAACCCGTCTGCTCCTTCAGCAGGCGGGTTTTTCTTTTCACTCTCTCAACCTCGTCTCGCGTCTGATCTCGAAACCTCACTACACTGACATTGAATTCCAGTGATATGGGAGCGGAACATCGCCAACATCCGGCGGCTCCTTTCACAAGGACGAGGAGATCATGCCCATGAAAATCATCGGTGAGTTCAGGAAGTTCGTCGCGCGCGGAAATGTCATCGACCTGGCGGTCGGTATTATCATGGGGGCGGCGTTCACCAAGATTGTCAATTCGCTGGTCAATGACATCGTTATGCCGCCGATCGGTTATGTGCTCGGAGGAATCGATTTCAAGGAGCTCAAGTTCACCCTTCCGCCGATCAAGGTTTCGGTCCCCGATCCGACGCACGTCGGCGAGTTCGTCGAAAAGGCACTCGGCCCCGTCACCATTAATTGGGGTAACTTCATTCAAGTATCGATCGAATTTCTCATCGTGGCGTTCGCCGTCTTCATGCTCGTCAAGCTTGTGAATTCGCTCCGCCGGAATGAAGAGATCGCACCGGCCGAAGCGCCACCGCAAGAGAAGCTCCTCGCCGAAATCCGCGATCTCTTGAAAGAACGAAAGCCTTCGCCCTAAGGCAGTCTTGATCGCTCGACCGCGTGGCATTGTCTGGGTCTGAATCGTAGGCTGGGTCGAGATCGAGGCCGTCCGCCCAGGAATCAGCGGACGTGACCCGGCCTACGCGAATCATCGCATCAATAGTCGTCGAAAGGTTCGTCAGCAAAATGAAACGGCCTCGCGGAAAGCTCCACGAGGCCATGTTCGTTTCGATCGATCCCGCTCGCGAATTACTTAATCCGTGATCGGCTCTCTGGCATGAGCGGTCTCGGCGGCTTCGCGCTGGCTTTGCCCGGCGGCGATTCTGTTGATCGCATTCAGCAATGCCGTCGCGCTCGCTTCGACGATATCCGTCGACACCGAGCGCGAGCGGTATACTTTCCCCTCATGCTTGATCTCGACGTAAACTTCCCCCTGAGCGTCTTTTCCCCCGGTCACGCTTCGGACCTGATAATCAGTAAGGCGTATGCCCCGATACCCGGTGATCGACTCCATCGCCTTGCAAAGGGCATCGATCGGGCCGTCCCCGAATTCTCCCTTCATGAACTCCCGACCGTCGGCTCGGCGAAGAGTGACTGTCGCTGAAGGTACACATGCGGAACCCGCGGCCGTGTGCAGTGTGACCAGTTCCCACATCCGTGCCCCGCTGTGAAGCTTCTTCTCGATGAGCGCCTCGATATCCGCGTCGAAGATCTCCTTCTTCTTGTCGCAGAGTCGTTTAAATTCCTCGAAGATCGTGTCGAGTTGACTGTCATCGATCTTATAACCCAGATCGATCACCCGTTGACGAAGAGCATGCCGGCCTGAGTGCTTGCCAAGCACCAATTCGGTCCGCGCGAGGCCGACATCCTCGGGGTGCATGATTTCGTACGTGATCCGATTCTTGAGCATTCCATCCTGGTGAATGCCCGCCTCGTGAGCGAAGGCATTCTGTCCGACGATCGCCTTGTTGCGCTGAACGTGAATGCCGGTCGTATTCGCCACCAGCCGGCTTGTCGGCAAAAGGCGCTTGGTGTTGATTTGTGTCTCGATACCCCAGTGATCCTTTCGGGTCCGGAGTGCCATGACCAGTTCTTCGAGCGAACAGTTGCCGGCACGTTCGCCGATCCC
>JAIEPU010000062.1 GCA_019748235.1 bacterium | reverse complement strand
GCCCTAATTCAGTCGTCTTTCCAGCATTTGATGAAGTCTATTTGAAGGCGATTCCGTGATATATACAGTCGCCGTAGCCTCAAGTCCTGCAATGACTTGGTCGATTT
Organism: bacterium; assembly: GCA_019748235.1. Taxonomy (GTDB): domain Bacteria; phylum Planctomycetota; class Planctomycetia; order Kolteriales; family Kolteriaceae; genus JAIEPU01. The sequence continues at coordinate 12,245 of JAIEPU010000062.1, read as the reverse complement.
TAACAGAAGTGAAATCTTCGCTCTCATTGGGCGAAACCTGCGATCTTCCAGGGTGGTACCATAGGCGACCGAAGTATCCCGTTGGAGAACTGTCGATGACTTGGGTATCCCCGCTCCTTGCAGTCCTGCTCCCGGCACTTGTCGGGGCCAATATTTCCGAGCCGCCGCAACAGATCGGACGCAAGATCGATTCGTTCAAACTCCGAGACCAGCTCGGAACCTGGCGATCGCTCGAGGACTACAAGTCGAGCAAGTTACTCGTCGTGGCGTTCCTTGGGGTCGAGTGCCCTCTCGCGAAACTGTATGCAGTCCGTCTTGGCGAAATGGAGCGGGAATATCGGGACAAGGGAGTCACCTTCCTCGCGATCGATGGCAACCGCCAAGACAGTGTCACCGAACTCCAGCACTACGCCACGAAGCACAAAATTGAGTTTCCGATTCTGAAGGACACCGATAACGGGGTCACCGACATCTTCGCCGCCGTGCGAACTCCCGAGATCTTCGTGCTCGATCAGGACCGCAAGGTTCGTTACCACGGCCGGGTTGACGACCAGTATGCGGTCGGTATTGCCCGTCGTCAGGCGACCCAGCATGACCTGAAGAATGCAATCAACGACCTATTGGCCAGCCGCCAGGTCGCTAAGGCAACGACTGAAACTCCCGGCTGCTTGATCGGCCGACTTCGGACGCCGAAGCCCGGTGCAACGGTGACCTATTCAAAGGACATTGCTCCGATTTTCCGTCAACGGTGCGAGTCGTGTCACCGCGATGGAGAGATCGGACCGATCTCGCTTCAAAACTATGACGATGTTGTCGGTTGGGCAGATACCATTGCCGAGGTGGTTCGGGATCAGCGAATGCCTCCTTGGCATGCGGATGAGAAGTACGGCGCATTCCGCAACGACTGCCGTCTCTCTGCTGCCGAGAAACAAACGATCTATGACTGGGTCGAGGCCGGCGCCCCCGAAGGGAGCCCAAGCGACCTTCCTCCCCCTGCTCAGTTCACCGAGGGTTGGCAGATCCCTAAGCCGGACTTGGTTGTTTCCATGGAACAGCCGGTCCACGTTCGAGCTACCGGTGTGATGGGGTATGAGCACATTGTGGTCGACCCGCACATCACGGAGGATAAGTGGGTGATTGCTGCCGAGGCTCGTCCCGGCGCTCGATCCGTTGTTCACCACATCATCGTGTTCGTCAAGCCGCCGGGTGATCATGAGGATCAGAACCAGACGGAGCTTGACCGCGCAGGTTCTCGGTTCCTCGTCGCGACCGCGCCCGGAGCACGACCGATGCTTCTCGAGCCCGGAACCGCGAAGTTGATTCCTGCGGGATCGAAGCTCGTTTTCCAAATGCACTACACGCCGAACGGAACCGCGCAAGACGATCTGAGCAGCGTCGGACTGGTCTTTGCCGATCCCAAGACGATCAAGAAACGTGTAAAAACGGCTTTCTCGGGGACATTCGTCATCAGCATTCCGCCGAATGATCCTGAATTCCCGATCGTCGCCCAGCGATCGATGCAGTACGACACGCTTCTCTTGAACATGATGCCTCACATGCACGTGAGAGGGAGTGCCTTCCGTTACACCGCCCTCTATCCCGATGGGTCAAAAGAGATTCTTCTCGACGTGCCCCACTATGATTTCAATTGGCAGAACACCTACGAGTTGAAGGAGCCGAAGCTTCTCCCCGCTGGCACGATTCTCGAAGCTCGCGCGGTTTACAACAACAGCCCGGAAAATCCAACCAACCCGGATCCCAATGGGAACGTCCACTTCGGCGAACAAACGTGGGACGAAATGATGCTCGGCTTCTATGAAGCGTGTCCCGCAGATCAGGATCTGCAGAAAGGCGGCCTCGGCGAGGTTTCTCGAGCAGAGGCGTTTCTCGATTCGCTCGGCGGCGACGGCGATCCGGTTTCTCCCCATCTCAAGGAACTCGCCCGTCAAGCACTGATCAATGGCACGGACTTCCGCAAGTTCGTCCTTGCCACGAGGCTTCTGGTCCCTCAGGTGGATCGGATTGACGTGTCGACTCTCGATGGTAATAACCTGGAAGTCGTGTTCGCTGTCAATGGCTCGAATGTGAACTCCCGTTATTACATGCCCGGCTCGAAGCAAGCGGCGCAGGGCTTCGCGCTGGCCCAGTATGCCGCCGGAAACGAGCCGATCGTGAATGACGACCTCGCCAAGACCAAGGGCTTTGACATGAAGCTCATGCGTCGCGAGTTCAAGTCGAGCTTCCATGTGCCGCTGACCATCAACGGGAAGAAGGGAGTGGTCTCGTTCTGGAGCAAGGACAAAGTCGCATTCCCAGGACTCGCGGTCGACGTGCTCCGAATCATTTCGAATGAATTGGCCAAGAAGAAAATGACCGACAAACCTGCGACAGCGGATTCACAGGCCAAGTCGTAAGCGACGCGCCGCTTCGCACAGCTAACATGCAGGACCTCTCGATCTCACTGGTCGAGAGGTTTATTCATTTCCACTAGGTAGTGATTTCCACCATCGGAATCAGTCCAATTCGCTGTCGCATGATGTCAGTCGAGTAGGAGAAGAGGAACGTCGCTTGTCAGCAGTTCCCCTCCCTTCGTCTTGTAAGTGATATCTCCTCCCGTGAACAATCGGACGAGGCGAAGTCGTTCGATCGGCTTAAGTAATGTCAGATTGGTTCGATTGATTTTCACGATCGTGTCCCCCGAAGCCAATCCTGCATCACTCGCCGGACTCAGCGGATCTAGCTTATCGATGCGAACGCCGTCGGGAGTCGAAGTCACTTCCACGCCGAATCGGAGGTGATCTCGCACCAGAGGATTTTCAGGCTCGATGGCCTCCGCCTTGATCCAAAGTTCTTTGGCTCTCTTCCTGGCCGGTTCTGCCCCCTCAGCTTCGGTGACTTCCGCAAGTCGGCAGAGCGCCGGGACGAACCCGGGCCACTTGGACGCGACATTTTCCCAGAGGGGCTTCGCCGCTTCCGGTCGGCCAGAAAACAATTCCAGGGAGGCGACCAGATGATCCTTCAAAAGGGCGGACTCTTCGTCCGTCGCCGCGAGGCATTTTGCGGCGTCAAGCACACTCGATAATTCGCTGAAATCGGCCGGCAATCCACGGCGTTCGCCGATTTCGTAACGGGCGATCATATCGGCGACCCATGCCCACTCGGCATCTGGATTCGGGGAGGACATCAATCGATCAAGCACACGGCGGCTCAAATAATCTTGCGAACGGATGAAGCTTTCTTGCTGTCTGCCTCCATTCAAAGAAGCAACAACAAATCGGCGTTCCGCCGCAGCGGATTTCGGATCATCTTGCAGCATTAAGAAAGCGGAGAAATAGTTCGCGGCGGCCGACGTCGGATCGGCCAACAATCGTTGCTCCACAGCTTTTTGCAAGGTCTCCCGCTTCCCTTCTTGCAGGAGCAGACCGAAGTATAGGTCGAGAAGTTCTCCTGAAGCATGCGAGTCACGGTCCATCGCACCTTTGAGCATCCTTTCCGCTTCGTCCAGCGCGTTTGCTTGAAACGAAGCGTCGACGAACAATTGATACGCGGTGCGACTGAGCGGATTTATCCGGATAGCCTCTTCAGCCAGGGTTTTTGCCTCGCTCGCTTTGCCCTGACCAAGTTTAATAAGCCCAAGCATCACTGCTGCCCGGCTGCGAACGTCGGACAATGTCTCGGGAACTGATGCACTCGTGGCGGTCAACGCGGTTTGAAATGCTCGTTCCGCATCCCCTTCCTTTCCCGGTTCACGAGAGCGATCGATGATGACGCCGTTCCAATAGTGTGAGACGGCATCCTCTGGAAACTGTTGCTTCATCCGACGCACACGGTCCGTTAATCGTTCCAACTGCCTATCGGACGGATGCCGATCCGCAGCAAAGATCACAGACTCACGATGAAGCTGATCAAGAGATGGGCCGGATGAAACAGCGAACGTATTGCCGGAGAAAATGAGACAGACGATGGATGAATAGGTGACAAGCTTTAGGGATGCTTCCACTCGCTGCGCCCTTGGATTATGTTACCGTTTTCCCAAGCAAGTGATTCTATCCCAATGCATGAGCTGAAGTAAGACGATCGAGTGGCGGTAATTATCAAAGAGTCGACAGGTCGTGTGTCAAAAGAAAAGCCCTCGCCTTTCAGCGAGGGCTTTTGCCTTTTTACGTCTGTTGATCACTAAGAGTTACTTAGCGTTCGTGCTGAAGGACTCACCACCATTAAAGGTAGTCATGCCAACAAGGATTCGAGGATCGACCTGCTCATTGAGCTTCTGAACCGATGCATCACCCATGACCACGAGAACGAGTTCGGGGTGATAGCTTCGGAACCCGCCGACCGAGATGCTAGCGCCGTACAATCCAGGGTTCCCAGGAGGACTCGCTGGAGCCGGATTCGTAGCGGGGAACGTGGGGCCTGCGGTCGCAACAAATGCTCGGTTCAACTTCGCCTTAGCCATGTTGATCTTGATTGGCGTAAAGCCGACGGTCTGATTTTTAACCGGAGGCCATGCCCACATCAGGCCTAGCGCCGGAACGTCAGGAAGATTGACTCCACCAGATGTTCCCAGTGCATTGATGGCGGGTCCGGTGTTGTAGTAAGCGTCATACGCTGATGCGACAAGGACCGAGCCGTAACCGCCCACGGCATTCGAACCATCACCACCAGGGATGTAGCCCTGCGACCACGCTTGATCGATGGAGGAACCATTTCCTAAAGGTGTGGAAGGATTGATAACGTCATTGTAAGGAGGATTACCCGTACCCGGAATCAATGGGCTGGCCACACGCATGGCGGGTCCACCCGCCGCTTCGCCAGCGAGGATGGTGTTCGACGCGCCATCGGTCGACATCTTTCGGATGCTCGTGTTGCTGTTCAGGTAAAACACACCAGCCGCTTGGCGGAAAGCGGGAGGGAATTTAGTTATTCCCCCCGTACCAATCGCAGATGGACTTTGGCAAGTCGCGATCATAAGTGCATTGCCACCCATGCTGAGTGCGTAGTCGGTCGGCGCCGCACCGTTGATGGAGACCGTTTTAGTGCCAAGGTTAACCTGAGCACCGGCGTAGTACTCGTTCGGACCGGCGTCAAGCAATTGCGTACCACGGGGATTGCTCGGGCAGACATAGGTCTTAATCACCGAGGCAACCGCCGTTGCGTTCATCGGCGAGCAACAAGCACGCTGGAAATTGTACGAATCGTAAACACTCCGTTCGTCCATGAAAGGAAGAACGAGTGTCAATCCACTAACAATGCTATAAGGCTCTAAACCAGAGCCGATGGTCTGGCAATCGGCCGTTGACTGTGCCGTATAGGTGCACACTGATCCGCTACCCGAACCACCGCCTCCTCCGCCACGGCTCGCCATATCCCACGAGATGATACCGGGAGGGAAGACCTTGTGCTGATCGTGATAGTTGACAAGGGCCGTCCCGATGTTCTTCAGGTTTGCACGGCACTGGGTTTGACGGGCATTTTCACGCACCCGCTGGAAGGCCGGCAACAATAGCGCGGCCAAGATCGCGATGATCGCGATAACGACTAGCAGCTCGATGAGCGTGAACCCGTAGGTTCTTCGTCTTTGCATTGGAATAGCTCCCTCCCTGTCCGGGCAGTTTTAGAACTGACCGGATGTTTTTTTACTAACAGCCGACCTCAGCTTTGTACTCATTACCCCGTGGAGGGAAAGGTAGCTTCCGCCTCCACTTCAGAGGATTCTTGAGGAACTGGACGCAAACTCCCTCTTCACCCGCTTGCATAATGATGCTCTCTAGGTTCACTTGTCGTCAAGTGAATTTTCTATCTGCACCAAAATTTTCGCCGAAAACAAATCATTTTACCCTGAGAATAATCTCATTATGAGGAGAGCCCTCGGTTACTTCCGGTCAGATGCGCTGCGCGAGGATTAGCCAACCGTTTGATCGAATTCCCGGGAAAATCCAAGATTTTTGTAGCTCTCGAGACTGATCAGTGGAAATGGGGAAAAGCTCCATGAGCCTGAAACCTGAGGAAATCAACATCCTTTTGATTTCTGAAGGGGTAAAGAGATGGAGCCTGAGGTTTGGAATGCCTCGATAGGAGGCTTGAACCTTATCGCCGTGATCGACATCCCCTCGCCATCGACGAAATAGGTCCGAAAGCAACCATCTCCGCCCTTGCGGGTCGAAAACATTGAACCATTTATTGTGGAGATGAAGCGCGAACAGACCTCCCGGCTTCGTGATACGATGAATTTCCCGCAGTGCGGCCGCTCGGTTTTCCACACCGACCACCATTCCGAGCGTGCTAAACATGCAAATGGAGTAGTCGAAGGTTTCCGACTCCAGCGAGGACAAATCACAAATGTTGGCCTTTTCCAGCCTAAAGGAAAGAGCCAAATCTTTTCGTTTCTGATCGCAAACACGGAGCATGTTGTCAGAGAGGTCAACCCCCGTGACGTCGAAACCTCGTTCGGCGAAAGAGACGACGAGCCGGCCGGTGCCGCACCCCAGATCCACCATCCGACCAGGCTTGTGAAAACGCTGCAAAAGGAACTCGCGGTCCAATCGCATGAGCCGAGTGTCCGCGAAGAACGTGTCGTAATCATTCGCGATGGGTGGACTCTGTAAATACTCCCAGAGAGGCCGGTCCACTCCCTCAGGGAGCTGCCAGTCGGGTATTCGTTCGGGAGAAGCAGGTTTCATTTCAGAGGACATCGCTTCATCGTATCGAGAGGACGTTTGAGCGGTAATTGCATTGCATCTCGAAAGCAATGGCTTCGACCGGTGCCGATGAAGCGGCAATATCGCGAATATGAGAGATCCTGCACCTCGCTGACCAGTTCGCGCGGCAGTTAGGGCATTTGCGCAGGAGAGGGCTGTTCGCGAAGCGAGGCATGATTTGCCCAAGACACAACGGATTTCGACTCCTTCCCCGTCCAATACGGGTCTGGTATAAATCGAATACTGAAAAGGACGTACGAACAGCAGTGATCCACGGTGAGCGCGTTGTCCGATCACCGGTCTCCTTGCCGATGGCGAGTCGCTGCGGTTAACGATCCGTTCGACGCGTTGGTCCCATGAATCGTAAGAGGAGCCCCGATATTTACCGCTTCGTCCTCCATCCCGGTTCGCTCCCATCGATCGCCTGTTTGATCTGTGTCACCACGTTGACAGTGGGGGCGAGGGGAGGCGAGCTCGACTTCGCGCATGGCCTTTACCGTCAGAAGCGTTTTGAACTCGCCGCGGACGAATACGCAAGCTACTTGAATAGTCACCCGGACGGCCCGGCCGTCAATGAAGCGAAGTTCTTTTTGGCCGAGTCATACGTTCAAGCGAAGAAGGAAGCAGAGGCACTTCCTCTCTTCGAGATGTTGATCGAACAAGCGTCGAAGATGCCCGGTACGATTCCGGAACCGCAATGGACGCAGTCACTCTTCCGCGCGGGGCAAATCAGCTTCAACCGCAAACAATTCGACAATGCGGATAAGTATTTCCAGGCATTTCTCGATCGATTTCCTGACCATCCCCTTCGAGGGCAGGCGATCTATTTGCTCGCGGAAGCTCGCCTTGAACGAAATGATCCGGCAGCCGCCGAGCAGGCTCTTTCTTTGGCAGCCCATGCGAAGATCGAGCCGTCCCTTGCGGACTATATCCTGCTCACAAAGGGAAAATTAGCCGATCAACAAAACAAAGCCGAGGAGGCCGCAAAACTCTATCGGCAAGTCATCGAGCACCTTGGCTCTTCAACCACCGATCCGCGGATCGGTGAGGCGTACTATCGTCTCGGGACGTTGCGATACAAACAAAAGAATTATGCTGAAGCGGTCAAGATATTGAGCGAGGCGCGAGGCAAACTCAGCGGACAATCCGTTATCGTGCCGATCACCCTTCAAGAGGGGATCTGCCTTCTTCTCTTAAATGATCCAAAGAATGCCAAGGCTCGTTTCGATGAGATTCTTTCCCAATATCCGAAGCATCCACTTGCTTCGCAGGCGATTTATCAGCTGGCGCGAGTTGCATTGCAAACCGGCGACGTGGAGTTGGCACAATCATCCGTTCGTCGGCTCCTGGAGACAGAGAGCGAGTCTCCCCTTCTCGATTCCGCGCAGCTCGTGCTTGGCGAGACGTTGCTGAATGCGAAGGAACTGGACGCCAAGATACGGACCGATCAGCTTCAGCAGCTCGTCGGCAAGTCTCGCAATGAATCGACGAAGCAACAGCTCGCGTATTATGCCGGGCTCGCGACGTATGAAACCGGAGATATCGCTGCCGCGGGACCTCTTCTTGAACTCGCCGGTAAGTCAAGTTCCCCGAACCTTCAAAGCGACGCGAGTTATGTGCTCGGGCTCGTCCGTATGAAGGAGCAGCGCCCGGCGGATGCGATTCCACTTTTACTCGCGTTTGGAAAAGATCGGGAGCCTTCGAATTCGACCCGTTCGGCTCTGCTGAATGCCGCAAAGGCCATCGCCCTTCTGCCTGACTCCCCCGAGATGCAGCAGGCTCGAAAAGAGCTTTTCGCGGCTGCCAAGAGAGATCCGAACGGGGCAAAGGTACTCCTCGACGTCGGCAATCAATTTTTCGGACAGAAGAAATACGCTGAAAGTCGCGAGGCATTTGAAGCGGCGGTTGAAAAAGAGAAGGACGGAGCTACACACGTCCCCGCTCTATTAGGACTCGGTTGGTCGCAGTATTATCTCGGCGATCGTTCGGCCGCGACCACCCTATTCGCGCAGGCGAAGGATTCGCCGAACGGAAATCCGACGGAGAAAGCAGAAGCGATTTACATGCTCGGCATCATCGCCTCGGAAGAGGGGAAGAATGAGGATGGTGCGAAGCTGCTGGAACAAGTCTATCGCGAGTATTCGGATTCATCGTTTGCGGTCGAAGCCGGACTTCGCGCCGCCGGCCTCTTGGCACAAACAAATCATGCCGACGAAGCGGATAAGCTCTACGAGTCACTCAGTCAGCGAGAAGATGCCAAAGAAAAGCGAGTCCGTGCAACTTACGACCGAGCATGGTTGGCGCTCGACCGGAACGACCTCTCCACAGGAGCGGACCTTCTTCAAAGAGTTGTGGACGATCCCATGGCAGGCTCGCTGGCACCGGAAGCAGCGATCAAGCTGGCGGAGCTTCTTCAATCGGAGGGGAAGATCGAGCCGGCACTCGCCATGATCAACAAAGCTGAGAGTCTCAAACCGTCGGCGAGTCTCCAACCGGCTCTTCTCTATCGGCGTGGCCTTTTGAATCGAGACCTTAGTAAGCCGGATCAAGCCCGCAAGGATTTTGAATCGCTGCTCGCGTCGGCTCCTGATTCTCCGTTTGCTTCCGCGGCTCTCTTTTGGCTGGGCGAGACTGACTTCGAATCGAATCGGAACGACGGCGCGATCACGACCTATCAACGGCTGATCGAACGGAAAGACGCCGGAAAGTATGCCGCACTCTCCCACCTTCGACTGGCGCAAACCTACCTGAAAATGCAAAAGTGGGACGAGGCGGATAAGGAAGCGGACAAACTCGCCGACGAGTCCGTGGAGTTGCCGGTGCGGGAGGAGGGACTCTATGTGAAGGGACGGGTCCGTCAGCAGAAAGCGGAGTTTGACGCCGCCCGTGAATTCTATCGCAAGATCATCGGCGAACAGCGGACAGAGACGGCAGCGAAGGCGCAATTCATGCTCGGGGAGACGTTTCTTCTTCAGGAACGCTTCGATGAAGCGATCAAGGAGTTTCTAAAGGTCGAGATTCTTTATTCGATCCCCGAATGGCAGTCCTTCGCCCTCCTCGAGGTTGGTAAGTGTTACACACGCCAATCCGATATCGAGAATGCTCGAAAAGCATTTGCCGACGTCGTGGAGAAGTATTCCCAAATGCCCGCCGCTGCCGAAGCCAAAAAGCAACTCGAAACATTGGCGAAGACTTCGGCCAGTTCATCTCCCTGAGGACGTTCATGAGAATACCGATTCTGGTCTCGGCCGTCGCTTGCTTTCTCATGGTGAGTCATGCCATGCGATTGACGGCGGAGGAACCGAAGCAAACAACTGAATCAAAGCAAGTTTTGCCGGAGAGGTTCGATACTCGCAAACCGGACGAAACAAAGAAGGAAGTCGTCGACCTTCAAAATCCGATTGAGGTGATGCGAGTCGGCGGCGTGCTCATGTGGCCGATTCTCCTCTGCTCGGTCGTCACCTTCACATTCGCGCTCGAGCGATTCGTCATGCTCCGTCGCGGGCGAGTCATTCCCAGTCGATTTCTAAAGCCGTTCATGGCAGATCTCGATAGCGGCCAACTGACCCGTGAATCCGCCGTCGAACGATGCCGCGAGAATGGATCTCCCGTCGCTCTGGTCATTCTGTCGGCCGTGCGACGCTGGGGCCGTCCGATGTCTGAGATCGAGCAGGCGATCAACGAGGGTGGCGAACGAGAAGTATTGAGCCTTCGCCGAAATCTCCGCGCGCTGCACGGCTCGGCAAATCTATCGACTCTTCTCGGCCTGCTAGGGACTGTGATCGGAATGATTCTCGCGTTCAATCAGGTCGCGGTGGCGAGTGGACAGCCCAGGGCCGAGATGCTCTCTACCGGCATCGCACAGGCTCTTTTAACGACAGCGTTTGGTTTGGCAGTGGCAATTCCATCCCTTTTCCTGCACGCTTACTTCTCCGGGCGAGTGGAAAGGCTGGTGTATGAGATCGATCAGCGGGCACTGCTCGTTGCGGAGAGGATAAGCTCGGAGTCAGGCGCAAAAGAGGTCACGCCGGACGAAACACCCTCGGCTGTTCCTCGATTGTCAACGTCACGAGTGAAAGCGGATCGTGACGTACCAGTGACACCGACCGTCACACGAAAGCCCAGTTAAGGAGGGTCCGAATGCCGCTGTCGGCCCATCTTCCCGATCCCGAGCCACTCAACATGACGCCGATGATCGACGTTGTCTTCAACCTGCTCGTGTTTTTCCTCCTTAGCGCCTCATTTTACGCGGAGGAACGGGAGCTTGAATTGAGCGTCCCCGCCGTTGGTTCGACCTCAGCCATCGTTTCCGGTCCGCAAGATATTGTCGTCAACGTCAGCAAGGAATGCCGAGTGACGATCAACGGCCAACCTCATGATGCGGTTAGCTTGGAATCGCTGTTGAAATCCGCCGTGAAGAACTATCCCGGCCAAGGGGTCGCGATTCGAGGAGATAAGGAAGCACGCTATCAGTGGGTCGCGGATGTGCTTGCCATTTGCAAACGAGCGGGAGTACGCCGGCTCGACGTCGTCGTTCAAGAGTCGCCTTGATGCGTCATTGGGTCCCGATCCATCGCGTGGCGAATGAGGGAAACTGTTGGTCGAAATCTGGCTAAAGCTGATCACCGAAATCGCCGTCGATTGGATCCTTCCGATGACGGTGGTTCTCGGGAGCATCGTCGCTTTTCTGATTGTCGGCTCGTATTGGAGCAGACAAGGGGAAGAGCGACTTCTTCTACAATGCGCTTTAGCCGCCGTTGCACTTCATGTTTTGCTTTTCGTCACCGCGTATCAACTCCCCCGCGCGACCCCTGCCCCTTTTCCGAGTCGAGAGATTCGTGTTGCCGTTGAACTACGAGGGATGGAGGAAGAAAAGCCAATCGAACCTCTGCCAGAACATCGCGCTCCCCTCGGCGAATCTTCGAAGGCGGAAATCATCGAAGCGTCTCCCACTGAATTGGCGGTCGAGCCGACTCGACCTAAGGTGACGACTGAAACTGCCGAACTCCCGGAAGTGACTCATCAGCCGAATGATTTGCTCCCTTCCATTGAAAATGATCCGCTGCTCCCGAGCGCAGAGGCCACAGCAGTTCCGGACAATGCCAAGCCGATTGTCGAAACAACGCCTGTACGTCCGACAGAAGAATTATCGCGCACGCCGGCGACAGAGGACCTTTCAAGGGGCAATAAGACCATCGACTCGACGGAGATTCTTCCTCCCATTGATCCCGCTCGTCCGGAACCCGCGCCGACTTTCGCTCCCAATGAACTCGTCACCCCATCCATTAATTCGATGGATGCACCCGAATCCAGGCCAAATAGAGCGGAGTCCGCTCCCGTCCGACCGATCGAGGAACTGGAAAAACAAACTAACGAATCTGAACCCGCGAAAGACCTGATCGCTCCCAAGATCGACAGCGCACCGGAGCTGCCGACACCGCCACAGATTTTGCCGCCAGAAATCGAACCCTCACTCACAGAACCGGTCGCTCCCCCCGTCGATTCCGTCGAAGCCCCCGCGACGAAGTCAGCCGATTCAGAACCTCG
>JAIEPU010000246.1 GCA_019748235.1 bacterium | reverse complement strand
TCGTGTCGTCAGCTTCGAGATTGGCAGTCTCGAGACGGCGCATGTGGCCATCAAGACGGACCACCGGAGGCTGGCCGACCGTGATGTGAAGGTCGCTCACCCCAAGGTTCACAACCGTCTGCAGCAACTTATCGATGACGAACGAGCCCATCCGTACTCCCTAACGAAAGCGCTAAGCACCTTGGACGTCTTCGGTGTACCTAGGATCGCAACTCACCGGGCGGGAAAGTCTTGCGAGAAAGACATCGAGCAGGGCAAAGCATTGTTGTGGGTCAGAACCTCTTTTATCAAGACATAGAAACTAAGGTTTTGTCGATTCCTCGGATTCAACCACCCCTTCCCAACCCCAAGGGAGACGCGGTTTTCCACAAAGCCGATCGAGTGGCTGGGCATCGCCACACACCAGCCTCCGGCCCTAAAACGGAACGAGCATCAAGCCTTCTGCGGAGACGAAGAAGTACCCGACCCTGATCCGCAAAGCTTGCCGGTGACTCGTTGGGAATCCGGTCGATTCCTCGACGCTGTGGCGGCGGATTAATGCTCCCCTGTACCGGCTGTCTCGTATACCTCGCGAAGGGTGGTTAGCCCCTTAAGTGCTTTCGTGATACCATCTTCGTACAAGGTTTTCATGCCGGCACGTCGAGCTTCCTCGCGGATGTTCATGTGTGGTTCACGCCTGAACGTCATTTCACGGATCGCGTTGCTCATGGGCATCAATTCGAAGATGCCGCGACGGCCGCGATAGCCAATTTTGTTGCAGTTGGGGCAACCCATCCCCTTCATGAAGGTGGCCGTCGCAATCCGATCCGGGGCCAGCCCGACGAGCTCCAATTCCTCTCGCTGAGGGGTATAGGGAGCACGGCATTTCGTGCAGTTAATTCGGACCAATCGTTGTGCGAGAACCGCCACGAGGCTTGCCGCGACGAGGTAGGGTGCGACCCCCACATCGACCAAACGTGTAATAGAACTTGCCGCATCGTTCGTATGGAGTGTACTGAAAACCAAGTGTCCAGTCAAAGATGCCTGAACCGCGATGTCTGCTGTCTCCTTATCGCGAATTTCGCCGACGAGAATGACGTTCGGGGCTTGCCGAAGCATGGCGCGGATAATGTTCTGAAACGTCATCCCAATGTCCGCCTTCACCTCACATTGATTGATGCCCGGCAGGTAGTACTCCACCGGATCCTCGGCTGTGATGATCTTCTTGTCCGGCCGGTTGAGTTCATTCATCGCGGCGTATAACGTCGTTGTCTTACCGCTCCCCGTCGGGCCCGTGACCAGGAAGATACCGTTCGGCCGGCGCACGATGCGCTGGAACCGGCGGAAGTCATCCTCGCTGAATCCCAGATCCTTGATGCTCAGTTTGATATTGTCTTTGTCCAGCAGTCGCATGACGCAGGACTGCCCGTGGTTGGTGGGCAGAAGACTGACACGGATGTCCATTTCCTTGCCGATGTGACGGAGATCGAGTTTGATACGTCCGTCCTGTGGACCCGCTTCTCGGTGATGTCCATGCTCCCGAGAATCTTGATGCGGGTCATCATGGCCCCAAGGAGCCGGCGAGGAGCGGCATCGCGCTCGACCAACCGACCATCGATGCGATAACGGATGCGCACCCGGTCTTCGAATGGCTCGATGTGGATGTCGCTCGCTCGTAAAGTCACCGCCTCATTGATGATAAGATTGACGAGCCGAACGATCGGAGCATCACTATCCGACCCGGCTCCCGCGCCACCTCCACCGCCGCCGCCTGCTCCTTCGAGCTCGGTCGATTCGATGGCGGTTTCCGTAAACTCCTGCAGCATCGAGTCTACGGATTGAGTTTCCGTCTTGCCGTAATGCCGATTGATGGCCTGGATGATCGATTCGCGCGAGCCCAGCACACGTTCGACTTCCTGATTGAGCATGAACCGGAGCTTGTCGACGAGCCCCAAATCATCAGGATCCGAAACCGCGACCCGAAGAGCTCCATTTTCCCGGCTGACTGGAAGAACCGTGTTCTCACGAGCCACCGACTCGGGAATCATTTCGATGATGGAGGAAGGGACTTCAACGCCGTCAAGCGAGACGTATTCCATCCGGTGCTCTTCGGCGATCGCCCGGGTGATGTCGTCGTCGTTGACATGACCCGTCTGGATCAGGGCATCGACGAGTTTGAGCCCACGGCTACGCGAGATTTCCGCCGCTTCTTGAAGCTGAGCCGGGGTCAATTTGCCACGTCGAACGAGAATTTCGGTGAAACGAATGCGATCTTTGGCCATCGAGGCTTGTTCCTAAAGCGTGTCACAGGCTGAACTAATAGAGCAAATACGGAGGGCTGTAGCATGGTGGCCGAGGAAACTACCCGCCCGCAGTCCCCGGCAATTCTCGTAGGACGAGTCCGATCCTATGGTAAAGACGTCCGTTTCGCAACGGATCGAGCCCCCTACTCGCCTCTTTTCTTTGGGAATTCTCAACGCGACCGCCGCGCCGCGATGGCTCTCGCAAAACATTCGACATGCTGCTCTGCCACCGCCTCGATACCAAATCGCTTCGCCGTGAGCTCGCAACGAGTTTGGATCGCCATCGCCTGCCGGCATGCCTGTCCCAAAAGAGGGGTCACCCGCTCTGCAATTCTACCGGGGGATTCAACTGGAAAGAGAGGAAGATGTTCCTCTGGCAAGATCCCAAGATTAGCAGGTGTGTTACTCGCCGTCGCCGGCAGACCCAAGGCGAGCGCTTCGAGAAGCGCGACGCTCAGCCCCTCAAAGTGACTTGGAAGGCAATAAAGATCTGCGGCCCGGAGAGAAGACTCGACGTTATCCACCGCCCCCGGCAAGAGAACCCGATCCCTCACCCCGAGCTGACTGCATCGCTCTTCCAGTTCCTTTCGTTGTGGCCCCTCTCCAACCAAGACTAGTTGCGCTTCGGGAGACCTCTGAAGAATCACAGGCATCGCCTCGATCAAGTCGAGCAGCCCCTTCTCGGGACTAAGCCTCCCCGTGGTCATAATGGTCGGACGATCAGGGAGACCAAGCTGCTTGCGGTAAGCGGAAGTCTCGGCGGGATTCCAGCGAGCGGCCGGGATGGGGACTCCATTTGGGATGTCAATGATTCGGTCATAACCCGCCGATCGGAGTTCATCCGTCACGGCACGGCTCGGCGAAAAGATGCCATCAACTTCCTTCGTCCCCTGACGAATGAAAAGCCCGAACCTCCCCTTCTCTTGCCACGCCATATCTCCCGAATTACCGGCCCCCCACGACTTCAAGTAGACGGGGAAGTTCCGGGCTCGAGCGACTCGGGCAGACATCCAAGCCGCGTGCTTAAGCATCGAGACCATCACGACATCGAATTCCGGCTGATGCCGCGTCAGCCAATCCTGGATTTGCCAAAGGAACCGGATCGTTCCCACAAAGCGAGTCTGAGTGACCGGCCAACGAATCACTCGATATCCCTCGATACGTTCATCCGTGGACCAACGAGGATCCCATCGACCGGTGAGAACGGTCACTTCATGACCTGTCGCGGCCCATTGTCGCGCCAGCATCCGAAGCTGCATTTGGGCCCCGCCGAGATCGGGCCAAAAGTATCGCGACAGCACCACGATTCGCATTTTGGTCCCTTCAATCCAACGAATGCTCAACGGGAATGACCCCTTCCCTGTTCATCCGATTTACCAAAATCTCGCCGGCCTCCCGCATTAACCCTGATTTCAAGCGGGCATTCCCTTCTCTTTCTTACCGAGCCGCTGATATTCGACAGATCAATTGACATGGGTTGAACCCACGGTATACGCCGCTGACTCTCCAAAGATGCGCACAACTTGCAAATACGACATGTCCGACGTCCGGTTGCCGCGGTGCAACGAGGATTCGTCGGAGTTGTTCTCGGAAATCAGGCTCTTCCGGGAAACAACGTTCTTTTCGTGGAGCCAGGATGCTGCGCTTGCGGGAACGGACATCCCTTTTCGATCGCACGAACGCCGCGATGATCGCTTGCGCGCTCATGGTGAGCCTCTTCGTCGGCCGATTGTCCGCTCAAACCGATCAAGCTTGGGCTCCACTCGCTCAAGACATCAGACTTGCCGCCGATCAATCCCACCAGTGGACCGAAAATGGGAAGCGATACGTGCTGCTCGAGGGGGATGCCCTCATCGAGCAAGGACTTCGCCGAGTCCGAGCAAATACAGCTGTCCTCTGGATGAATGACGAAAACGAATCGAGTCCGCTCAAAGAATTGAACGTCATCGCTTCGGGTAACGTTCGCATCGACGGCCCGGGCCGAGCGAGCGAGAAGAAATCAGAACTGATCGAACGTCTGCAAACCAAAGCGAAACTGATCCTTCCGACGAAACTCGTCAAGGAGGCGCCGTCCAAGCTTCCCGCGATCGTTGGGAAGGCCCAAACCCTGACGGCGCAACTCCCATTGGCAACGGTTACGGCCGAGGGAAATAACTCCTCGTTGATCGATCCTCTGGGAACAGCCTCACCGATTTCGGCCGATGGCTCGTTGAGCAAGACGGCGGAAGCCGCGGTCTTCCGCACGAAGGAGAATGCCGCGGCGGAAATTCAGCCCGTTCAGTCGCTTCAAGGGAGCCCCAATTTTGGTGGACCCACGGATGGATCAACTGGTCCTCTCGCCGTGCCAAGCGAGAACAGACCGACTCCATCAATCCAAGGAAATCCGGGGGCGGTGACGGTTCCCTCGATCGTCCCGAACACGGCCACGAATGCGGGCGTTCGTCGCATTCGCTTCCTTCCTCGAACGAGTCAGCCCTTCGGCATGTCGAGTTCAATGGCACCGGACGGGATCTATCGCCAGTGGATCTTCACCGGCGGCATCAACATCGTCATTGAGGAAGTCGCCACCGGAAACGTGGTCGATATCGTCGCTGATCGAGCCGTCCTTTGGACCCGTGGTGACGGCGGCATGGACCCCGCCAGTGGCGAGATGCAGTCGGACGGTTCCCGTGAGGTCGAGATCTATCTCGAAGGGAACGTCTACGTCCGGCAAGGAAATCCGAGCAAGCCGCTCGACTCAATGAACGTCGTCGTGACGGGCAAGCAGGTTTACTTCAATGTGAACACCAACCAAGCTCTCGCGATCGACGGCGCCGTGGAAACACAAGACGCCAAGCTCAACATCCCTCTCGTCATGACTTCGGAAGAAGTCCGCCAACTCGCTCCGGGGGAGTACTACGGCAAGAACGCTCAGTTCACGACGAGTGTTTATCGCGGTGTCCCAGGGTACGCGATTCAAGGACGGGAGATTTACTTCGACGAGATCAAGGAGCGGATCAAGAATCCCTTCACGCGACAGGATGTCGTCGACACTCAGACCGGCCAGCCGATGGAAGTGACTCGTCACTTTGCGACCGCGTACAACAACATCTTTCGCGTAAATGACTTCCCAGTCTTCTACTGGCCTTATGTCAGAGCGAATGCGGAAGATCCGCTAGGCCCCTTGCAGAATTTCCGTGTCGGCCAGTCCCGTAACCTCGGTGTGATGGGCTCGGTATCGCTCGACGTCTGGGACTTAGTCGGACTCGATTATCTGCCGATTGCCGACAAGACGAACTGGCTCTTGGATGTTGGTTACTACTCGAAGCGCGGCATCAATGTCGGATCTCGATTCAACTTCCTCGGAAGGGGAATGTTCCGGGAAGATGACACGTACTGGGGCAATACCCTCGGCTGGTACATCAATGACCATGGCTTGGATCAACTCGGTCCGGGTCGAATGAATTTGGTCCCGTCGACCGTCGATCGAGGCCGCTTCCACTATCAAGGCCGTTACGACTACAACGACGATGCGTATGTTATCGCGGAACTCTCTTATCTGTCCGATTCGAACGTTCTCGAATCGTTCTTCGAGAACGAATATGACGCCGGCAAGGATCAAGACACGATTCTGTACGGCAAGTATTCGCGTGAGAATTGGGCGCTCACGGGCTTGGTTCAGCCACGACTGCGCGATTGGTTGCCGCAGAACCAGTGGCTTCCTCGCGTCGATGGCTGGTTGATCGGTCAATCACTTTTGGATGATAAGCTCACATACTTCACCCATTCATCGCTCGCGTACGGCACGCTCGAATACCCTGTGAATTACATGCTGCCTGGGGATGAGACTTTCAACCTCGGCCGCGTCGATACCCGCCACGAAATTGACATGCCGTTCCACATCGGTTCACTCAATGTGACACCGTTCGTGATGGGCGATTTCGCTGGCTACACTGAAGCGATGAACGGTGTGAACGGGCTGGGCCGACTCTATGGATCAGCCGGCGTTCGCACCAGCATTCCGTTCTACCGGATCTACTCCAACGTCCAGAGCGACCTCTTCAACTTGAACGGATTAGCTCACAAGATCACGCTCAACGCGGATTACACGTACGCCTATGCCACCCAGAATTACTCGTCGCTTCCATTCATGGATCAGCTCGATGACGATACCTCGGACATGGTTCGTCGGCAGAACTACCTTCGAACGTTCAATGGGTTTTATCCGACGTGGTACGATACTCGGTTCCAAGCCATTCGCCGCGGGATCATCTTCTATCCCGAAGCGCTGGATAGCTTGAACGTCGCTCGCTTCTCCGCGACTCAAAGGCTCCAAA
Source organism: bacterium (assembly GCA_019748235.1). Lineage (GTDB taxonomy): Bacteria > Planctomycetota > Planctomycetia > Kolteriales > Kolteriaceae > JAIEPU01. Next base: position 5,549 of record JAIEPU010000246.1, on the reverse strand, counting down.
CGAAGCGCGGCCCGGCGAACAATCTCCGCATTATGGACTGGATGTACCTCGATATGGGTGCATCTCTTTTCCCACAGGCCAACCAAAACAACCTCGGTAACGCCTGGGGATTGATCGATTACAACTACCGCTGGAATATTGGCGATCGAACGTCGATTCAGTCAAACGGCCTCTACGAGCCAGCGAACGACACGTTCCAGGCGGGGGGTGGCTTTTACTTCCAGCGTCCTCCTCGTTCCCAGCTATCGATCCTCTTTAGCCACTACACCTCGGGACCGTTCTCGTCGGACTACGTAGGCTTTGGAAGCGCGTATCGTCTCAGCAATCGCTACTCCGGCTACTTCGAAATCGGCAAGGACTTGCAGGCCGCTCAGTCAGTCAACGTGCGAGCAAGCTTCGCCCGTATCGGTCTCGACTACGTCACGACGATGGGAATCGTTTGGAATGCCGGTCGAAACGATCTCGGGTTTGAGCTGAGTATCCTTCCTCGCGTCGGCGTGCGGAGCCGATACGGTCGTGGCGCCATGCCCGCCCTCCCCTTTGGCATCGAGCCCGCGACCCAGGCGTTCCCGATGTCAACTCCCCGACAAGCTATCCTGAACCAGCAGCCTTCGATGGACCCCTTCTCGAATACGTACTAGCGTAGGCCACGTTCCACATTTCCCTGTCTCTGTCTCTCCGTTACCCTTTGTGCGTTCCCGGTACTCATGGACCGTTTCGGAGACGCGGAATGTTGACATCACTCCTCATGTTCGTGACCATGACCATCGCATTCGACTCACCTGCGATCCAAAAGCAAGGCACGATCGAGTGTGACATCGTCGAATCGAGTCCGGTCGTCTTCGACAAACGGCTCTATTACTTCGAATCCGTGAGGCCGGACTACGAACACAAGGAAGAGGGCGTTCACGACTCGTACTTTCGGTTCTGGGATGTCGAGAAGAAGATCCCACTCCCCTACTTCGCCAAAGGTTATCACCTCGGCAGCGCCATGGTGGTCGGCGATTTCATGTACGTCTTCGGTGTGCGGAAATGGGGTGACAACCGAATCGATCTCTTCCGCAGTTCGGACCTGATCACCTGGAGTCAGGCACCTATCCTTGACTTGCCGGGCTGGAGCATCTTTAACACGTCGGCCTGCCGGGTTGGGCCAAAGTTCGTCATCGCCATCGAAATCGACAAGCCGTCGGAGGAAGCGGGCGTCCCCTTCACCATTCGATTCGCTGAGTCAACCGATCGAAAGACGTGGAAGCTGCTTCCTTCAGATCATGTCTTCTCAAAGGATCGCTACACCGCCTGCCCGACGCTGAAATACGTCGAGGGCATGTATTACATGACTTACCTCGAAGCGATGCCGGGCCCTGAATACGAAACATACATCGTTCGGTCGCCGGATCTCATTCATTGGGAATCCTCTCCAAAGAATCCGATCCTTCGGCACACCGAAGAGGACAAGCTTATCGCGAACGCATCTCTTTCGAGTGATGAGAGGGAGCGAATTACAAAAGCGAAGAACGTTAACAACTCGGACTTCGACTTCTGTGAGTTCGAAGGAGAAACGGTGATCCTCTACTCTTGGGGCGACCAACAGGGAACCGAACATCTCGCGGAAGCTCGTTTCGAAGCGCCTCTCAACACATTTCTTCCCTCCCTCTTTCCTCAATCTCAAGCAAAGTGACATGGAGCCACCGTCACATTCGGCAAAACAGGCAGTTCACGCGAATTCGTCAGATTCGGTTAAAGCCGAAGAATCGTTGGAATCGATAACTGGATATGAACGTCGGCTGCGTGCGCTGCGCCCTGTCGACGCCATGTAGCCGTTGCCCCACGACGGAGAGGAGCTTCCATGTCGATTCTTCGTTTCTCGAAACTCGTCCTTTCCAGCCTTGGATTCATGATAGGTCTCTGCGCGAGCACCTCGCATGCCCAGGGAATCATCATTCCCGGCGGTGGCGCCATCCATCGAGCAATGGCCGGAGTCTCCACGGCGACGCCGGTCGATGCGATCGGCGCGGTCTACTGGAACCCGGCGGCGCCAAGTCGACTGGAATCGAATGAAGTCGGCATCGGTGGAGAAATGATCATCCCGGATCTGGACGTGACCTCGTCCCTGCCGGGAGGTCCGATCGGTCGGACACGGAGTGACAGCGGACTAGGCATGCTCTCCAATCTCGGCCTCGTGTACCACGTGAACGACCGCATCACTGCTTCGATGGGAGTTTTGACCTCGGCGGGCGGAGGGGTTACCTTCCCCGGCGATCCAAGCAATCCGATCCTGGCACCAACCGGTCCCAACGGCCAGGTCATCCTCGGTCCTAATCACTCGAGCATGACGATCGTTCAAGTCATGCCTTCGCTATCGATGCAGGTCACCGAGAAGTGGTTCGTCGGTCTCGGCCCCACTATCAGCGGCGCGATTGTTTCCTTCACTCCCGCCTATTTCGGTGGCGTCAATGACGCGAACGGCGATGGTCGATTCAGCTTCTTTGATGGAAGCAACACTCGTCCCTACTGGGGAGGCGGGTTCCGCGTCGGTACGGTTTACAGTCTGAATGAAAATTGGAACCTCGGTTTCTCCTATACCAGCCCCACCTGGTACGAAACCTGGAAGTTCTATTCGGCCGATGAGCTCGGCGTTCCGCGTACGCTTACGCTCAAGGCGAACAACCCGGCGATTTATTCCTGGGGTATCGCGTACGGCGGTATCGAAAAGCTGCTTCTCTCGACCGATCTTCGATTCATCGACTATAAGAACGCCGACCTCTTTGGATCGAAAATCATCGATAGCGGGCTCAATTGGAGCAGCGTCTTTGCCTCGGCCTTTGGTGCTCGGTACCAACTCAGCCAGCGGATCGCGATGATGGGAGGATTTCTTTACAACACGAATCCTGTCCCCACGGTCGGAACGTTGTTCAATGTTCAAGCACCAGGCATCACGAAATATTCACTCTCGGTCGGTGCCTCAGCTGACCTGACCGATTCCATCAACTTGGCGCTTGCGTATGTGCACGCATTCCACAACTCCGTCAGCGGGCAGCCCGCGCAAGCGATTGGCGCCAACATGACCCTCGGCGCGGCGGCCGATTCGATCGTCGTCGGAATCAACGTGAAGTTCGGCAACAAGGGACGAGATTGCTGCACCTCTTCCTGCTCGACACTCTCCTCCTCTGACGTCATTCATGAAACCACGAGCGAGCAAGAGACCATCGAAGCAGCACCAAGCAAGCAGATCAGCACTTCGAAGTCACGATCCGTTGAAAACGTCCGATAGCTCTGCGGATTCTAAGTCCGCCGCGTCCGTTTCCCCATGATGCGGCGGACCATCATTTTCTCCTCCCCTCCTCTCATTGATCCAACCTCGCTGAATTATTTGTCGCATTTGCGAGGAAGAATCATTGTGACTTCGTCCCGGACTATTTTAGACTCGACGATCCCCATTCAACGTTGTGGGTTTCATCGCATGGTCGAGAACGATTGAGCCGGGAAGTTCATCATTCATCGTCGTGTGGTTCAACAAGGAGTAGGACGTGAAACGACAGGCTGCCTTATGGGCGATCCTCGCGATCGCAAGCGGCGCAGCGTTTGGTTATGTGGCGGCAACGCCGCAAGAGGAATCATCATCCCAGGAGTCGCCCCCCCTCGGATCGCCCGCGGCCACCACGACTATTAATGGCGAGCAAATCCCCGCGCCGCCGTTCCCGTTCAAGGGAAAGATCGAACGAAATGCGGCCGATTCCAAACCGTACTGGCCGCCGCGCATCGAGCCTCGCAAAGGAGCTCCCAACGTACTCCTCATCATGACCGATGACTCGGGTTATGGTGTGACCAGCACGTTCGGCGGTGTCATTCCCACTCCGGCGCTCGACCGGATCGCGAAGAATGGTCTTCGTTATACGAACTTCAATTCGACGGCGCTCTGCTCACCGACACGCGCGGCTCTCATCACTGGCCGCAATCATCATTCCGCGGGCTTCGGCGTCGTCGCAGAACAAGCAACCGGCTACCCCGGATACAACAGCATCATCGAACGAGATAAGGCGACGGTTGGCCGAATCCTGAAAGATAACGGCTACCGGACCTCCTGGTTCGGCAAGGATCACAACACTCCCTCCTTTCAAGCGAGCCAGGATGGTCCCTTCGATCAATGGCCCATCGGATTGGGATTCGAATACTTCTACGGCTTCATGGGGGGTGATTCGAATCAGTGGCAGCCCAATCTGTTCCGAAACACCACGCAGATCTATCCCTTCGAGGGGAAAGAGGGATGGAATTTAACGACGGCCATGGCTGACGATGCAATCGCGTACATGAATCGCATCAACACGCTCGCCCCCGATCAGCCCTTCTTTCTGTACTACGTCCCAGGAGGCACGCATGCTCCGCACCATCCGACGAAGGAATGGGTCGAGAAGATTCAAAAGATGAAGCTTTTCGATGGGGGATGGAACAAGCTCCGTGAAACAATCTTCGAGAATCAAAAGAAGCTCGGGGTCATTCCGAAGAATGCAAAGCTTACTCCTTGGCCCAAGGAACTCTTGAAGGAGTGGGATCAACTCACCGCGGATGAGAAGAAGCTTTTCATCAAGCAGGTAGAGATCTTTGCCGCCTATGTGGCGTACACCGACCATGAGATCGGGCGTGTCATCCGAGCCGTCGAAGATATGGGCAAGCTCGATAACACGCTCATCATTTACATCAACGGCGATAATGGGACGAGCGCCGAAGGAACCCTCAACGGAACCCCGAACGAAGTGGCGATGTTCAACGGCGTTGAGATTCCGGTCGAGTTGCAGCTCAAGCACTTCTACGACATCTGGGGAACCGACCAGACTTATAACCACATGGCGGTGCCATGGGCTTGGGCTTTTGACACGCCGTTCTCCTGGACCAAGCAAATCGCTTCACACTTTGGCGGCATTCGACAAGGAATGGCAATCTCTTGGCCGAAGGTCATTCAAGACAAGGGTGGGATTCGCCATCAATTCCATCACATGATCGACATCGTTCCGACAATCCTCGAAGCGACGGGCGTCGCTCAGCCGAAGGTGGTCGACGGCGTCCCGCAAAAGCCGATCGAAGGGGTGAGTCTGATGTACACCTTCGACAAGAAGAATGCGGATGCCCCCTCGACTCATAAGACGCAATACTTCGAGATGATGGGAGACCATGCCATCTATCACGATGGCTGGATTGCCAGTACGAAGGTGGTCAGGCCGCCATGGGTGACGATGGGAAAGGTGACCCAAGATCCGGCTAGCTTGCCGTGGGAACTCTATGATTTGAAGAACGACTGGACGCAGTGCGACGACCTGGCCGCCAAGCATCCCGAGAAGGTCAAAGAACTCGAAAAGATCTTCTGGGAAGAGGCGAAGAAGTATCAAGTATTGCCGCTCGATGCGTCAGTCGCGACTCGTTTAGTCGTGCCACGTCCCAGCATCACCGCCGGACGAAACGTCTTCACTTGGACTTCGCCCCTCACCGGCATTCCCAATGGAGACGCACCAAGCGTTCTGAATTCCTCTTACCACTACAAAGCCGAAATCGAAGTT
>JAIEPU010000104.1 GCA_019748235.1 bacterium | reverse complement strand
GCACGAGAACGAGGTCGCCCCAGATTTTGAGTTCGTCTTTCACTTTCGAAAGGCCACCAAAAGCTGAGTAAGGCTTGATGCCGTAATCTGTCTGCTTGATGAGAAATGATCCGGACATTTTTTTGATGATCGAGGCGTCAACGGTAATAGGCTCGATCTTAGTGGCGAAGGTGAGTGGCCGCTTGACCCCGTGCAAAGTAAATTCGCCCGAGATCTGAAACTCAGTCGGCTCCTTTTGACCTTCCTTCTTCATCGCGACCAACGATTTCACTTCGAACGTCGCGGTAGGGAATTGAGCGACGTCTAGCACTTGCGCGGAAAGCATGTTCGCGTTTGTTTGTTTCTTATCGGAATCGGAGATTTTGCCCTTCACTCCAACATGACTTCGAGCCCGCTCCGTATCCGCAGTGAAGCTTGTCATGTCGAAAACAAGGCGGCCATGCCCCGACAAATCGAGTTCACTTTCTTTTAGCTTCCCTTCAATGCCGTGTTGATGTCCCACGCCGACGGAGTCGACTCGAATGAACACCCGGCTCTTTTCAAGATCGACGAAAAAGTCCTCTGCAAATGTCGAACAGCAGTTGAAGGTCGTTGACCAAAACACAATAGCTAAAAGAGGATTGGTACCTTGAACCTTCTTTGGTTTCACAATGAGTAATCCTGGAAAGAATCTCAACGATCAAGAGAGACTTACAGAGCGTGCATTTCATCGTCAGGCTCGACTGCTTTCACACCTGGCAACGACCTCAATTGAGAATGCTTTTCATCCTGAATGCTGCCGGTAATTATGCCTGACGTCTTTAGAACGTTTGTTATTTTTAGTCCAGTCTCTTGAAGTCGGCCAACGATCTCGTCGAAATTCGTTGATTCCTGGTCATCAACCGTGATGATGACGCGATTCTCTTTTGATGCCGACATAATGAATTCCCCCGCTTCAAGAAATCTATCGATCAATCGCTATTTTTCATGGGCCCAGTTAACCACTTCATTATACGGAGACACGACACGCAGTATCGTGGGCAACATTCGCCGAAAAATCATTTGATGAGTAGCAGGCATCAACAGCGGGCTTTACCGAGGCCAGATGAACGGGAACATTCGCACGAGAACATTCCTGTCCCCACCCCTTTAAAATTTGCACGTCAGTAAGTTGATTGAGAAACGGAACCGCGCATTGCTCATGGATGGGAGCAACACGCGGCTCTCTTGAACAGTTTCTCTTATGGGGCTTGGGCAATCCCTGCTCCAACGTGGCACGCCGGAGCACCCGTGTTTCGAGCCCTTGAAACGACCAACTGCCAAAGCTGGGCGCCACGCGCCCGATATGCTTCCGCATACAATGCGGCGATGCCAGACAAATGGGGAGTTGCCATACTCGTTCCACTATAGACGGCATAGCGACCTTTATTTACGGGGACCGAAGAATAAACATTAACACCTGGCCCGGCGATATCAACCTTCGCACCGTTGGAGGGTCCACATATTGCGGAAAATGGAGCTCTCCTTAGTTGATTGTCAAGTGCTGCGACTGCCAGGATCGAAGGACTATTCGCTGGTTGGCCGACAGTGTTGTTTGGTGGCAGATTCCCTCCGTGGTTCCCCGCTGCCGCGATGATCAACGATCCATTCTGGAGGGCTCTGAGTCCCACCTGTTCGTAGGCGACTGATGGGGTCGCTAGAGTATTGCCGAGTGACATAGATATCACCGCGCAAGAGTTGTTGATGGCCCATTCGATTCCCGCGAGGATTCCAGAAGTAGTTCCTGTTCCGGAGTTTGCGAGTACCTTCCCGGCGAAAATCTGTGAAGAATAGGCGATGCCGTAGCGCCGACCGTTTACATCTTTATTGCCGCAGGCAGTTCCGATGCAATGAGTTCCATGGCCATTTTGATCGTCGGGAGTTTCGTTTGGTATGAAAGATCTTCTTGTGATCGTCCGCCCCACGAAGTCGGGATGGCTTGCATCAAAGCCGGTATCAAGTACCGCGACTCGAATTCCTCTACCAGAATAACGAGAATTGACGACTTTGGTTGCCTTTAGCCCCCAAGTCGATTGGGCATCGTCGAGATAGGTTGGCGATGCGATCAATTCCTCTGTGATGGAACCTTCTCCCAATGACTTAGCCTTTTCCAAGAGGCTGTTGACTGCGTCTCGATATCCTTCGAGATAGGGGATAAATCCAGCAGAGGTGGCGTAGAAATACCGTTCCGGTTCAACGGCAAGGATCGTCGACTGATCGTCGTCCCGCAGCAGATTAATGTTAGTGATGGTCTCGTTATCGGATTCTACGACTGCCACACCTAACTTCGGGAATACGATATTGCCGCTAGACTCCAATGCCTCGATTTGTTCGGAAGACTCAGAATCACTCGAGAATTCAAGAATGCGGCTCACGCCGGCTTGTCTTCGAAGGCTTGATATTCCCGATGAAACCAGATCCGGATCGCGAAACGTGATTACGTAGCGTCCAGTTGTATCCGAATCATCCGTTCCGGGTGTGAAAATGGTGGGGGAATCAGCAGGCATATAATTCGCTCCCTATATAAGCGTCTCAGATAAATCGCAAAGCGTTTACTTACTGTATCAATGCAAGTTAAATGATTGACACGTTGGATTTGATACACAAGCAGTGTAAACGGATAATTGCTGTGTTCAAGTAGAATCATTGCTATGATTCGTTTTATCGTGAAGTGTACATTAATGCTAAGGAGACACGATGTTGCTGATCGAAGGTGTAAGTCTCGCCTGTGCATGATGGAATTCGTCGGGCGGACGGTAGAGTTAGAGATGCTCTTGAGCCGGTCACAGATCACGAGTGCTATCCGAAGACAGTAACAACAAATCTTTATCCCAGAAGGGCAATGGGTTGTCGATCGGTTGCATTCATCGTTGGCTGTGTTGATCTACCTTAACGATTTACTAGAGAAATCGCTTGCGTCGATCACCTTGCCAACGATGGATTTCCCCGACGTCTGAGCTAGTAACCCCTTTTCACAATGCATCTAATTCTACTTATCCTCCCGCGACTTTGATTTTCTTTGACTTCGCATCGGCGGATTTTGGGAGATTGACGCTTAGCACGCCGTCACGACAAAACGCTTTCACATTCTCTTCCTTCACCGCGCAAGGAAGGTTGATGCGACGCATGAAATGGCCGACCCGGCGTTCCGTTCGGTGATAGGTCTTTCCCTTTTCTTCTTTCTCCTCTTCTGTCTTGCCGCTGATTGTTAGCAGATTTCCGTTGACGTCGATATCGATGTTCTCGGCTTTGATTCCAGGAACGTTCATTCGGACTTCAACGGATTCATTCGTCTCGGCAAGATCGATGGGAGGAACATGGGGTTCGATGATCTCTCCGCCGATTCCGAAAAACGATTCCAGAAAATTGTCAAAATCGCCTCGAAGCGAGCTGGCAGACGTTGCCGGAAACCAGGAGGAGAGAAAATGGGGGCGACGTGCGGTAAGGTTCGCTGCCATGATACATTCTCCTTGATGGGCGTTCGATTGAGTAAATAGTCCTCGCAAAGAATGAAACGAAGTAGACACCGCGGGCGTTGAATGATTTTGGGCGTCCATGACGAACGTGGTCAACTCGACTTGGGGCTCGAGCGGGCGTGGCCTGTCTTTGGTGTCGATGAGGTTGAGTTCATTGACCAAGCCATCATTACTGGGCCATGGACGATATGCGAGCAATGGGTGTCGGCGATCGGTCCTTGCTCTTCGAGCATGGCCTCAATGGTGTCGCACAGATTTCGCCAGATTGGCTCCGAGCGATATTCGCGTTCTAGCTCGCATGCTTGTCGGGCGAAGCTGAAGGCTTGAAGTAACTGGCCGGAAACCGCCAATGAGACGGCGGACTTCGCTAATCCCTCCGCTTTAGCGGCAGCCTGTTCGACTCCCCGTAGCCAAGTGGCGGCCTCGTGCCAGCTTCGAGATTCGGTGCTCGAAGTGGCATTTGCGATCGTTCGGGCCTGAGTTGAAGTCATTCCCTTTAAGTCAAGGGATTGCGGACCGAACCGAGTCGGCCAGTCGCAACCCTTCCAACTTCCAATCGCTTGATGATAAGCGGTATAGAGGGGATCGATGTTCATGGTGAATCTCCCGAACCTCGAAGGCTAAATCATTACCGGAATATCGACCGATCGAGATTCAATGACTGCTGGCGAATGCTTCATTAGGCGACGCGTTACCTTTGATCGATCTCGACGAGAGTTGTGGACGATTTGAAATCAACTCTTCCCGAGCGATCGGCACATCCTTTGGCGCATCAATCGCCAAACGGATCGCACGCCCCTTGCAACTTAGAACTCGAACCGTGATCGTGCCGTTCAAGACAATCGATTCGCCGACCTTCCGTGTGAGAACTAACATCGGAGCACTCCTTTGCTGCATCGCATGGGTGTATTGGTCAGGGCCTGTTCGGTTCGAAGGAATCCGGGCGACAGTTCCTTCAATAGCGCTTACTCGATTTGGTTTCGTCGGAGCTGTTAGGGTCCTGTGGGGAGTCGTGCTCGGATGAAACCTATTAGATAAGTCGCTTTCCTCTGACCGCTCCTCTTGTAGGGCAAGTGATATGCCGAATTCGAGATGGATGCTTCTTACGCGACTATTTGGCTCAAGTTCTGCTAAAGTCTGTCTCGTTCGTGGATGGAAACGACCATTTGGCCGGGGAAGAGATCTCAGCAGTCGGCCAATTTTTGGCCGGTTGACCAACATCTGTTCGCCGGCGGTCATCCGTCGTTTCCTTCGCTTACTGGAGTCCAGGCGCGCAATACCGAATCGTGTTAAACTGGGAAGTCGGCCAGTGCTCAGTGTCGATCCGAGAGTGGTGATATGAAAGAGTCGAAGTGAACGGGGTAGGGTGATCCATGGATAGAAATTCGATGGAAGGTGTGCCGCAAGATCAGTCGGGCGATGATCCGTCCCTATATGCTCGACTTAAACAATCGATTCGCGAAAGAGAACTGGCTGAGTCCCGTTTTCGTACGGCGGAATCACGCGCGCGAGCATTTCTCGACAACTCCGCGGACGGAATCATCGTTATCAGCGAAAACGGTTTGATTCAAAGCTTCAGTATCGGCGCGGAGAAAATGTTTGGATGGACAGAACAGGAAGTGCTTGGAAAGAACATCCACATCCTGATGCCGTCTCCGTTCCATGAAGAGCATGACGGATACCTCGATCGGTATCTTCGATCAGGCGAGCGTAAAGTTATCGGCATCGGACGCGAAGTGATGGCATTGCGCAAGGATGGTTCGCAGTTCCCCGTGGATCTGGCGATTACTGATCACGGCGACGGAGAGTCGGGACGATTCAGCGGCATCATCAGAGATATTTCCGATCGCAAACGAGCCGATGAGCAATTACGAACCCAGGCGTTATTGCTTGAGAAGATTCGTGAAGCGGTCATTCTTCAGGACACCAATGATCGAATCATTTTCTGGAATCACGGGGCGGAGCTCTTGTATGAATGGGAAGCCGCCGAGGTCGTGGGTTCCTTCGCACATCAACTCAGATTTCATTCGAGTCTGGCCGACGTCGCCGACGCGCAATCCATCGCCAATCGCACAGGCGAGTGGTCAGGCACTCTGAAACAAAAGACGAAGCATGGCCGTCCAATCACCGTTGAATCTCATTGGACGCTTGTCCGAGATGATGAAGGGAATCCAAGAGGGACTCTCGTCATCAACATCGACGTCACGGAGAAGCTCCGACTCGAAACGCAGCTTCTTCGCTCCCAGCGGCTGGAAAGCATCGGCACGCTTGCCGGCGGAATCGCGCATGATCTGAATAATCTCTTCACCCCGATCATGCTCATGATCAACATACTCAAGCGTGAATTGGTGAATCCCGAATTGCTGCAACTCTTGTCAACCGCTCAATCGAGTATCGAACGAGGGAGCGAGATGATTCGTCAACTTCTCTCCTTTGCCGGGGGAATCAAAGGAGATCGCAGGCCTGTTGATGTGAATGCGCTGGTCAGCGAATTGAAATCAATTCTCGAACACACCCTTCCGAAATCGATTGCGACAGAATTCGCCATTGATCCGAACATTTGGATGGTGTCCGGCGATGAGACACAGCTCGCCCAAGTTCTTCTCAATCTTTGCATCAACGCTCGAGACGCCATGCCGCGCGGCGGTGAGCTTCGCATCAGCATTAGCAACCGGATGGTGAACGGTGATCATGGAAAACTCAATATCGATGCCCGTCCGGGCCCCTACGTTCAGTTCACAGTGAATGACACGGGGATTGGCATCCCGAAGCAAATCATCGACAAGATCTTCGACCCATTTTTCACGACGAAGGAACTCGGCAAGGGAACCGGTCTCGGACTCTCGACGACCATGGGAATCGTAAAGGGACATGCAGGCTTCCTGAGTGTCTATAGCGAAGAGGGAAAGGGAACGACGATCTCGTTTTTCATACCTGCCGTGAAGGATTTGGTGGAAGTGCCGATAGACGAGGATCTGACCGTATCCCGGTTTGGGAAGGGGGAGACGATCCTCGTGGTCGATGACGAAGATTTCATCTTGCAGACCACGCGGTTGACGCTCGAAAGCTTTGGATATCACGTCGTCACGGCGAAGGAAGGCCTTTCCGCAATCGACGTGTTCCGTCGTTCGGAGTCGCCCGTATCCGTGATCATGATGGACATGATGATGCCGGGAATGGATGGGGTTGAGGCGATTCAAAGGATCAGGGAGTTCAATTCTTCGGTACCCATCATTGCGTGTAGCGGTTTACACGCCGCCCAGCGTGAGGAATCCGCGCTGGCGGCCGGCGCGTCGGCATTTCTGAATAAACCATATTCCGATGAAAAGTTATTGGAGTGCCTTCGGAGAGTAGTGTCGCATTGAACTCCATATTCGATGTATGATCGAGGGAATCAGGGGACTGGTTACTCGCATGTCCTGGATCGATAATGAACGAATTTGCCCCTACCAGACTCGGAAACAGATGTTGAGTCGAGGAATGTGAAATGCCGGGCCTACTCGCCATTGACGACGAACCGCTCGTGCTTGATGCGATGGGCTTTTTGTTTCGTAAGCAGGGACTTACCTTTCGGACCGCGAGTAACGGTTCTGACGCTACCGCCTCCTTTCAATCCGAACGGCCCGATGTCGTGTTGATGGATCTTCGGCTTAGCGATTGTTCGGGCTTCGAACTCTTCCAACAATTTCGGAAGATCGATCCTAAGGTGCCAATCATTGTCATCACCGGTTACGCCACGTCGCAAACCGCGATTGAGGCGATGCAACTTGGAGCTTACGAATACCTCACCAAACCGTTTGATCCCGACGAGCTTTTAAGAGTGGTGGAATCAGCCGCGAAGATGAGCCGGCTCATGAGAGTCCCGGCGCAAATAGACAGCGGTGAACCAACCTCGGCAGACTTACTCGTGGGACGATGCTCCGCGATGCAAGAGGTTTATAAGGCCATCGGTCGGGTCGCGGCTCAGGATGTGACGGTTCTCATTCTTGGTGAAAGTGGATCGGGTAAAGAACTCGTCGCACGCGCAATTTATCATTACAGCCGGCGTGCCCATGGGCCGTTCCTTGCCATCAATTGTGCGGCCATCCCTGAAGGCCTCCTCGAGAGTGAACTCTTTGGACATGAAAAAGGTTCATTCACCGGCGCTGATCGAAAGCGAATCGGCAAGTTTGAACAGTGCCGTAATGGAACGTTGTTTCTTGATGAGATTGGAGATATGACGCCGCTGACTCAAACGAAAATCCTTCGCGTCTTACAAGAGAAGGAATTCGAACGGGTCGGCGGAAATGAAGTGGTCCAGACCGATGTCCGCCTCATCGCCGCGACGAACAGGAATCTTGAACAGGCCATCGAGGAGGGGCACTTTCGATCCGATCTCTTCTATCGGCTCAATGACTACACTATTCGCATCCCTCCTCTACGAGAGCGAATGGAAGATCTCCCTTTATTGGTGGAGCACTTTCTGAATCGTTTGGCGAAAGAATTGAACAAGCGGATTGATGTGGTGGAACCACGCGCGATGGAGATGTTGGCTCTTTACTCATGGCCGGGAAATATCCGGGAACTGCAAAGTGCCATTAAACACGCGGTGATCGAAGCGACTGGGTCAGTGATTCTCGTCGAAAATCTTCCACAAGTCATTCGAGGCCATGTGGGGGAACATCGCACTTCTTCTCATTCTTCACCTGAAGGAGGATTCGATCTTCGTCGATTTGTCGGCGGTCGTTACGAGCAACAATCGACGAACCTCTACGAAGAGACGGTGCGCGTCGTCGAGAAATCCTTGTTACTTGATGTGCTTCACCGGGAGCATAACAATTTGACGCAAGCAGCGAGGGTGCTGGGAATTAGCCGGACAACCCTTCGAGCGAAGTTAGCCTCGCACGGCGTCACGATGGACCGAAACCCGGTGCTCGACAATAGGCCGGAGATGAAAGCTGCATCACAGTAGTCATTTAGATTTCGCGACGTTGAGCCGATGAGCCGCGACACGACAGGATTTTGAGACCCTTTCGATTTTTGATCGTTCGAACGAGATCCGGTGCTTTCTCGCCCGCTTCTTTCGAATGATTCTCTACAATCTAATCCACATTGATTACCCTCTAAGGGGGCCCCGTGGGCGGGGCATCATTCGTTCCAACAGTTCCGGCGGAGGTAGTGTTGTTCATGTCGCTCACTCGTTGTTTTTCTCGAACGGGGCTGATGACTTGCCTCGTCGGAGTCGTTGGCCTCTTAGCAAGCTCCGAGCGGGCCTTCGCGCAGCCAAAGTTGAAGAAGGATCAACCAAAGGCAGAAGCTTCCGACGCGCGGGCTTCCGATCGAGCAGCGGTTCGAGCGGCCATGGAATCTTTTCGCAAAGCGTTCGAATCCCGAGATGCGAAAGCCTTGTCCTCCCTTTGGACCGACGAAGCGGAGTATGAAAACGAATCGGGAACGATCGTTCGCGGACGCGCGAATATTGAAAAGGGGTTTGCAAACCTCTTCGCGAAGAATCCCGAATTGATCGCAACTCTCAAGCCGAAATCGGTTCGCTTTCTCTCCCGTGATTCCGCTGTGGATGAGGGGCTCGTCACCATTCGTCGCGGATCCGCGAATGCATCGACGACCGCGGGCTATAGCGCCTATTTCGTTCGCGAGGACGGCAAATGGAAATTGACGCGGCTAAACGAAGTGGAAGATAGCGAACCTGATTCAGTCGCCGACCTCGCCTGGATTGCTGGAGAGTGGAAGTCGGCACTCGGCGAAGGGGCCGAAGTTCGGACGCATTACACCGTCAGGCCGAATGAAAAGTTCATCGACGTTGAATTCGAACTCAAAGAGAAGGACCTCGCCATCAAAGGGACGCAGGTGATCGGCGTCGATCCTGCCACGGGAAAGCTTCATACGTGGACTTTTGAAGGGGATGGCGGAGTCGGGAGCGCTGATTGGAATCGAGACGGCGACCATTGGGTGCTCAACGCGGTCGGCACTTTGGCGGATGGCAAAGTTCTTACCGAAACGAATGTCATTCGGAAAATCGACGACAACACGATGACATGGCAATCGGTCAATCGAATGCTCGGGGAAATACCTCTTTCGGATTTACCTCCTGTGAAAATTACCCGAGTCAAACCTGCGAAGTAAAGTTGTAGCGTCGAGATCATTGCCCAAACTCAAATGGAATCAAAGAATCCGGAGCACGACATGGTTTTGAATGCTAAGGCCCGAACGGCAATTCTTCTCGCTCTTGTCATCACTGCTGCGCCTGCGTTGGCGCAGCGCGGCGGTCGAGGGGGCGGAGGAGCAAGAGGGGGCTTTTCTGAGGGAAGCCGAGGGGCCGGCGGATTCGGCGGAGGGATGTCTCGCGAAGGGGGCGGCTATTCGCGCCCGGCTGGCGATGGCGGTTACTCTCGCGCCGTTGGAAATGGCGGAATGACTCGTTCGCCGGATGGCGGATTCGATCGAAATCGTGGCGGAGTCGGCGGTCCTGACAGCGGAGTTGGTGCTCGCCCGGGCGCAGGAGCGGGCCGCGCTGGACTAGGTGGACCTGATAGTGGGATCGGCGTCCGTCCTGGAATGGGCGCGGGACGTGCGGGCGTCGGTGGGCCCGATAGTGGTGTTGGATTTCGTCCGGGGATGGGAGCGGGGGCACCCGGAGTGGGTGGGCCTGATAGCGGAATCGGATACCGACCTGGAGCAGGTGCGGGCGCGGCAGGAGTTGGATTGCGTCCGGGAGTGGGAGTAGGTGGCCCGGATAGTGGAGTCGGCGTGTTTCCTGGAATGGGGGCCGGAGCCGCTGGGCTTCCTGGTACACACTATGCGGGAGCGGCAGCGCTCGCTGATCAAGGAGCGGCTGTTCGCGATGCCGCCGTGGGTTATCCGGATTACGCAGCCCGACTTGCTGCTTATCCCAATGCATGGCGTCCGGCTGCCTATGCAGGTTCGATGTATGCGAATCCTGGCTATGCCGCGACTGCTGCGATGCTTGGACTCGCCGCGCAGCCGAATGCATACGACTACGGATCAAATGTCGTGGCTCAACCGACCAACGTGTATGTGAATGGCGATTCCGCAGGGACGCCACAAGAGTATACACAGCAGGCAAGCCAAGTGGCCAGCGCGGGGGCCGCTGACCCAAGCCCTGACTCGAAATGGCTACCACTTGGCATCTTCGCCGTCTGCGCCACAGGGGCGACGACGTCGGACGACACCTTCCAACTGGCCGTCAATCCAGACGGTATCATTCGGGGCAACTATCACAACAAGCGGAATGACCAAGTCCTTCCCATCACAGGTTCAGTAGATAAAAACTCGCAGAAGGCCGCGTGGACGATAGGCAGTGACAAGAATCCCGTCTATGAAGCCGGCATCTCCAATCTGACGAAGGATGAAACGACGATGCTCGTTCTTCCCGGCGATGGAACAACGACTCAGATGACACTCATTCGTCTTCCTGAACCCGCTCAGACGGCGGATGCGGCCCCAGCGCCGACCCAGTAGTCACGTGACTCTGGCTGTTGATAAACACGGTCATGCCGGCGCGTGAAGTGCCGGCATGACTTTTTTGATAGCCTCACTGTTGACCAAGGCGACGTACATTCCTGTTGACGGGCTCCGTGAAAATATCTTCGAGCAACGGTCGTGATTCGTTAAAGTACAACGGTTCACGAACTTCATTTCGGGGCGGAATGCATTTGTTTCTCCCATAAAACAAAGAGTTCCTGCGGAAATGCCGCGAAAGCCAATCGCGGATGTCATCGGGATGAGTCGTCAGAATTCGGTTTTGAGTTTAGTTGAGGGAATTCGGAATGGGAATGGTTCGTCATTTCGTCATGTGCCAGTTTCGTGAGGGGACGTCACAGGAAACGATCGATGACTTGATGAAGAAGATTCACGGGATGAAAGGGCAGATTCCCGGCATCATCGACATCGAATCGGGACCGCACGATAGCCCCGAGGGGATGAACCAAGGTTACACGCACGGCTTTCTCGTCACCTTTGAGAGCCCAGAGGCTCGCGATGCTTACTTGCCTCATCCCAAACACGAAGCGGTCAGGCAAGCACTCATTCCCAATATCGAGTCAGCCTGCGCCTTCGACTATGAAGTGAAGTAACGAACATTCGCGCGGCGAGGGGGGAGCCATCATGACCATCCAAAATAGCGCGCTCTTGCTATGCACTTTGCTGGCTTCTTTCCTTGGTACTCCCCTCCTTGGAGCGGAACTCGAAAAGCTCAAATACAACAATCCCGGCCTTGTTGTCGATCTGGGAGTCGGACTGTGGTCCTGGCCGATCCCTTGTGACGCGGACGGCGACGGCGATTTCGATCTGATCGTTTCCTGCCCCGACAAGCCGTCCAATGGAATCTGGTACTTCGAAAATCAGACCGGAGAGACCTCGAAGAATAAGTTCCCCGTGTTTAAGCCGGCGCGAAAACTAAGCTCCACGGTGCATTACGTGTTGCCCAGTTATGTCGACGGGAAGTTGCACGTCTTGAGCCCAGGTGTGGAGCACCCGAACTTTGAAAAGACCGGACTAAAGGAAAGAT
>JAIEPU010000229.1 GCA_019748235.1 bacterium | reverse complement strand
GATGTTAATGATGCACGGACCGATGCGTGGGTGCCAGCCGAAGCGCGGGGCAGTTCGGAAGCCAAGAACGAATGGGCGGCCGAGGAAATGAAACGAACGGCGCAGGCCGCCCAGAAGTTGGGAGTGCCAGTCGTCAACGGTTTCACCGGATCGTCGATTTGGCCTCTCCTCTACTCATTTCCTCCGGTCACGGCGGAAATGATCCAAGCCGGTTTCGATCTCTTCGCCGAGCGGTGGCATCCCATTCTGGATGTATTCGGCGAATGCGGTGTTCGTTTCGCACTCGAGGTTCACCCGACCGAAATCGCATTCGACATTGTCACCGCCAAGCGGGCCCTGGAAGCCATCGAACGTCGCCCCGAATTCGGCTTCAATTTCGACCCAAGCCATCTTCATTGGCAAGGAATCGACCCGGTCCAATTCATTCGTGCATTCCCCGACCGGATTTATCACGTTCACATCAAGGACGCCGCCATCACACTCGATGGTTCATCCGGCATTCTCGGTTCTCACCTTGATTTCGGCGATTCGCGACGGGGATGGGATTTCCGCAGCCCGGGGCACGGAGGGGTCGATTTCGAGGCAATTATCCGTGCTCTCAACGATATCGGTTATGCCGGTCCGCTTTCAGTGGAGTGGGAAGATTCCGGAATGGACCGCGAGTACGGGGCAGCGGATGCCGCTCAATTCCTGCAGAGGATCGATTTTGCCCCCTCGAACCGGAAATTTAATTCCGCGTTCAACGACGATTAAAGCCTGGATTCGGGCGATCCGTCGTCAAAAGATACAAGGACCGAAAGTCAGCCCATTGGGTCTCATTAAAGAATGGTGCCCTTGTGCAATCCGAGACTCGATTTCTCCCCACCCGGCTGGGTATGATGGGAGAAGCGAAATCGTTGGTTCGTGTTTCGATGCTTCTCGATAGGCACCGCGAGTCATGGATTCAGATCGAGTCGATCAACTAACCGAGTGGGCCGCACAGGCTCTAGCTTCGGGCGAGCCTCTGAGGGCGCTCGCATTTGCCGACCAGTTGACCTCGCACGATCCTGAGGACGTCACTTCTCGCATTCTTCGCGCCCATGCCTTGCTGGCGACCGGCAGTTTCGATGAAGCACTTCGTGAGAGTCAGATTGCCATCCGACTCGATCCGGAAAATGAGGATGCCCAGTTCGTCGAGGCGCTGGCCGCTTGGCGGAACCGAGATATTCCCGAGGCGCAGCGCGCCTTCAAACAAGCGGTGGAGCTTTCCGGCCATAGCGAACAATTCATTGCGCAATATGCATGGTTTCTCGCCACCGAGCGCGGACCTCGGCTCGCCGTGAAGACGGCCGAGCGCCTCATTGAGGCCAGCCCCGATATTGCCACCGCATGGGCCGCGCTTGGATTGGCTCAAATCAGGCTTCATCGACCGGAACAAGCGGAGAAATCTCTCCGGCGCGCTTTGGAGATTGATCCAAGGAGTCCGGAGGCTCAATCCGCGATGATCCGACTCCTCAAACGGCGCGGCGAATACCGTCAGGCGGATGCGATTCGTGACGTCTTGATGCAGGCAAGTAAGCGATATTCTCTATTCATTGACGAACCGATCGACGCTGCTTCAGAAGATGAGGAATCTTCATCGGATCGTGAATCGAAAAACAATCATCAAAAGCGAAGAGGTCCTTGGGGGCCGCTGAAAGCTTCCGTCTTAGGACTGACCGTCCTCACCAGTGTTCTCGCACTGACGTTGATCATCTGTTTCTTCGCAGATTATCCCGCGAATATTACCGTGGCGGTCTTGAGTCTCGTAGTCTCGCTTCTCCTCGCGATTGGCCTTTGGCGCGCCTGGTACTAAAGGTGGCCCTAACTGATCTCGTTCCATCCACTTCACCGAACATGGCCGGCGATGTAGTCCAGATCGACTTGATTAGTGGATTGACTCCCTCCGCCACGAAGCGGTTTGAAGAGATGGGCTTTTCCAAATCCATGTATCGAAGAGGCCAAGAGGAATAAGTCAATTGAGCCAGTTTCGTCGTTCCATCGTCGTCGAAGAACGTGATCGTTCGGGTGGAAGCTTTTCGTGACCAGACCCCTCTCCCATTTCCAAGCATTGCAGTTCCGTGCGGAACTTGAACGTTCATCCATGCATCGTCGTCATCTTCCCCGTCGATGAGAATGAGGCTGCATGCCAATGTCATGACATGTACTTGGTCTTCAGGCCGTAAACGACCCTGTGCCGTTCCAAAATCCAATTCATAAACGGTAGCCATTCGACGCTCCGCAGGTCGTCTCACGATCTGATGCTGAGATGGTATACGTTAAAGGGCGGGATAACCGGACATCGGAGGGGTTGACGAAACCGCCGTGCGAAGTGGTCGGAAATGAAAAAAGGCCGCGCCCGCGAAATCCAGCGTTCGCGAGCGCAGCCATGGGTGGCTTATCGATAGAGGAGGTCATCGATAGTGGCGACTCCGTCCTGTCCATCCAGCGGGACAGAACTGAGCCGTTTTCCACCACGTTCCTGCCGCCGCGAGCGAGCTAAGATCCAGCGCTCAACTCATCGACCCGCGTTGACAGTTGATTCCTTCATCGTGTGACTCGTTTTTTGAATGTTTCATCGCCTTGTGCTGAAGAGGAGGTCGCGATGAGGCATCCTTTTCGAATCACGAATGTTGTCAGGGAGCGAGCTCCTTAGTGGGCTCCCGCGCCGGCTGTCTCGAACTGCTCTTCTTCGGTCGATCCAGTGAGAGCGGTGGTTGACGAGGCTCCCCCCGCCACGACCTGCGAGATCTGATCGAAGTATCCAGTGCCGACGAATGCCTGATGCTTGGTCGCGCGGTAGCCGTCCTTCTCCCGAGCGAATTCACGCTCTTGAAGCTCGGAGTAAGCCGCCATGCCGCGATCGCGATAACCGTGAGCCAATTCGAACAGGGCCAGGTTGTTCGCGTGGAAGCCGGCCAGCGTGACGAACTGGAACTTGTAACCCATCGCGCCGAGTTCTCGCTGGAACTTCGCGATCGTCACGTCATCGAGCTTCTTCTTCCAGTTGAACGAGGGCGAGCAGTTATAGGCCAACAGCTTGTCGGGATATTCGGCCTTCATGGCTTCTGCGAATCGCTTCGCTTCCTCGACGTTTGGTTCACTCGTTTCGCACCAGATGAGATCAGCGAAGGGTGCGTACGAGAGTCCGCGATCGATGGCGATATCGAGACCACCCGTCAGGCGGAAGAAGCCTTCCGGAGTTCTCTCACCGGTCGTGAATCGCTGATCACGTTCATCGATGTCGCTCGTCAACAGCTGAGCACTGTTCGCATCAGTTCTTGCGACAAGCACGGTCGGAACGTCGCAGATATCCGCAGCGAAGCGAGCGGCTGACAGCGAGCGGAGGAACGTGCTCGTCGGGACGAGAACCTTTCCACCCATGTGGCCGCACTTCTTTTCGGAAGCGAGCTGATCTTCGTAGTGAACGCCAGCGGCGCCCGCTTCGATCATCGCTTTCATCAGTTCGAAGGAGTTAAGCGGTCCACCGAAACCGGCTTCGGCATCGGCGACGATGGGCGCGAAGTAGTCGACCGGGTTTTTACGGCCTTCCATCGTCTGCACTTGATCGGCACGACGAAACGCATTGTTGATGCCACGAACCAGGGTTGGAACGCTGTTCACGGGATAAAGGCTTTGATCGGGATACATCTGGCCGGCAACGTTTGCATCGGCCGCGACTTGCCAACCGCTCAGATAGATCGCCTTGAGCCCGGCTTCCACCATCTGAATCGCCTGGTTGCCCGTCAATGCACCAAGGGCATTGATGAACGGTTCATGATTCAGGCTCTTCCAGAGTCGCTCCGCGCCACGACGAGCAAGCGTGTACTCGACATGGACGGAACCTCGAAGGCGAACCACATCCTCGGCCTTGTAATCGCGACGAACGCCCACCCAGCGAGGATTCTCGTCCCAGTCACGCTTAATCATCTCGGTCGTCTTCGAGAAACTCATCACACCACTCCCCATTGCACTTCACGCTGCCGTGCCACTTTACCCCTCGTGAACCCACACGAAAGACGCGGCACGCTCCCACCCGTGAAGATCTTCGACTTTGTTTGGAAGTCCGTTCCGCCCCACTGAACTCCCTGTTTCGTTGGGAAAGGCCCGCTTGAAGCAAAGACCTCCCCTGTCAGCAGGCACGCCTCGCTTTTGAGAGGCTTGCCGCCGTGTGATGAACCTATTTCGGTTCTGTTGATTCGTCCGGAGCTTAATCGAGCTCGTCGTAAGCAGGCAGCGTCAGGAAGTCGACCAACTCATCGCTTGTCGAGAGCTTGTCGAACATCTCGGCCGCTCGCTTATACTGCCCCTTCTTGAATGCTTCCTCGCCGATGTCGGCTTTGATCTTTTCAACTTCCTCTTTGAGGAATTGATGGAAGAGCTCGACCGTCAGCTTGCGTCCATCACTCAACTTGCCGGTCGGATGCTTGATCCACTGCCAGATCTGCGTTCGGCTGATCTCAGCCGTCGCGGCATCCTCCATCAGATTGAAGATCGGAACGCAGCCGACTCCACGAAGCCATGATTCGAGGTAACGGATGCCGACGTTGATGTTCGTCCGGACGCCTGCCTCTGTGATCGGTCCTTCCGGAACCTTGAGGAGATCGGCAGCCGTGATATTCACGTCTTCGCGAAGACGGTTCACCTGGTTCGGAGTCGGCATCTTCTCGTTGAAGATTTCGAGCGCGATCGGCACAAGGCCGGGATGAGCGACCCATGTTCCGTCGTGGCCGTCCGTTGCCTCGCGAAGCTTGTCCTCGCGAACTTTGCTCATCGCGGTTTCGTTCGCGACCGGGTCATTCTTGATCGGAATGAATGCGGACATTCCGCCAATCGCATGGGCACCGCGCCGATGGCAGGTCTTGATCGCCAACAGCGAATAGGACCGCATGAAGTGGACGGCCATCGTCACGAGTCCACGGTCAGGCAACACGAAGTTCGGATTCTTCCGGAACTTCTTGATGAAGCTGAAAATGTAGTCCCAGCGACCGCAGTTCAAGCCGACGATGTGCTGGCGAAGTTCGTAGAGAATTTCGTCCATTTCGAACGAGCCGAGGATCGTCTCGATCAAGACGGTGACCTTGATGGTCCCTTGCGGCACGCCGAGCAAATTCTGGGCTTCGACAAAAACGTCGTTCCAGAGTCTCGCTTCGAGGTGGCTCTCCATCTTCGGCAGATAGAAGTAGGGGCCTGATCCCTTGGCGAGAAGCGCTTTGCAGTTGTGAAAGAAGTAGAGGCCGAAATCGAAGATGCCTCCGGAGGTTGGCTTTCCATCCACGAGCATGTGCTTCTCGACTAAGTGCCAACCGCGAGGGCGAACAAGTAGCACAGCCGTCTTTTCGTTCAGCTTGTACTTTTTGCCATCCGGATTCGTGAACTCGATCGTGCCGCGAATGGCATCGCGAAGATTGATTTGCCCCTGGATGGTTCCATCCCAAGTGGGAGAGTGGGCATCCTCGAAATCCGCCATAAAGACTTTCGCGCCGGAGTTCAGCGCGTTGATCACCATCTTTCGTTCAACGGGTCCGGTGATCTCGACACGGCGATCCTGCAGGTCGGCGGGAACCCCCGCAATCTTCCAATCACCTTTCCGAACGCTTTCGGTTTCGGGGAGGAAGTCAGGAAGCTTCCCCGATTCGATCTCGGCTTGAACTTTCTTCCGCCGTTCGAGCAGCTCGAGTCGGCGAGCGTTGAATTTTCGCTGCAGCTTTGCGACAAAGGCGATCGCTTCGGGCGTGAGAATCTCTTCGAACTCGGGAGTAATCCTCCCGGTAATCTCGATTCCCTCGGCAATCTTGGTGGCCGTCGCTGGCATGATGTTCCCTTCGTTGATGATCCCCCACTCCGCAGTCGATGAGGATTTCCTCGTCCGGCCGAAGGCCCACATGGAAATCGATCGAATCAGAGTGAAGTGAGAGTCTTGTGCCTGGATGATTCGAACAACTGATCCCGCAGCATTATCCGAAGCCAAGACTCGGCCGTCGACCGGCCCGCTCACGCACTGAGGAGAATTATGAGGAGGATCAATCATTTGACAAAACAATTGCTTCAATAGATAGTATTAATCTGATCTATCCAATAAGAAGCATTGCTTTCATCAATACTAAGCTGGAGTGATGAAAACGTGGCAAAAACCAAGGGAAGTCACTACAAGAGGAACCGACTTCAACAGCTCAGAGGCTTCTGTTACGCCGCGCAAACGGGCAGCGTATCAAAAGCAGCAGAGATGAGTTTTTTGAGTCAGCCCTCCGTTTCGCTGCAAATTCAAGCGCTCGAACGAGAGTTTAACATCACTCTTTTTGAGCGACGGGGGCCGCGGATCGTGCTGACACCGCAAGGAAAATCGCTCTACGACTTGGCGCGTCCTCTCGTCGATGCGATGGATTCTCTCCGCGATACCTTCGTCGCCAACAACCAAGGAATCGAGAATGGCCGAGTCACTATTGCCGCCGGTGAATCGACTATCCTCTACATCATGCCCCCCTTCGTGCAGGAGTTCTCGATCCAGCATCCCGGCATCGACATCAAAATGCAGAACGTCACCGGGCGGGATGGGATGAAACTGCTGCGATCCGATGAAATCGATTTCGTCGTCGGTTCGATGATTGAGGTCCCGGAGGATATCGAGTACATCCCCGCATTCACGTATGACCCGATGCTCATCACTCCGCTCGATCATCCCCTCGCAAAACGGCGGAAAGTCACACTCGCCGAAGTGGCCGAGCACCCTTTGATCCTACCTCCGCGGCATTTGACGACCTGGCGAGTCGTTGACTTCGTCTTTCAGAAGCACAACCTCAACTACCGCGTGAAACTGGAAGCCGGTGGATGGGAAGTCATCAAAAAGTACGTGGAAATGGGACTTGGGATCTCGATCGTGACAAGTATTTGTCTCACCGGGACGGAAAACCTTGCGACTATTCCACTTAGCAGATATTTCCCAAAACGAACATATGGCGTCGTGCTGCGTAAAGGTAAGTACCTATCCGCGCCAGCGACCAAGTTCATCGAACTAATGAAGAAGCGATCGAAGCGCGGCGATCGACACAAGGCTCGTCGAGACGAAATTCAATTCGGCGGAATGGAGATGGGCGGGTCCGGTTTAACATAATGAAAAACCTCGGGAACCTTCCTAAATCGCCGAGTGTCAAAATGGTAGTTAGAAAAAGTAGATCGAAAAAAATCTCGAAATTAAGGAGGGAATTTTCCGCTTTCAGAAAGAGCTCGGAGAGACGCCTTCCAGGTCTGACGGAATGGCCATGGGCAATCGGCAGGGGATTCGCGGGCCAGAGCACGGTGTCATGCCGTTGTCACTGGCCGGGTGAGTTGTTTCGGGCGGCTTGGCGGTGGGTTCGATGTTCAGGTAGATGGAACCCGAACTTTTGATGAGCCCAGCGATCGAACTTTCGAAACCAGCGAAACGTTCGGAGCCAACGAAACGTCTTTCTTTTCCCAGGCCAATCTGCGATGGCAAGTCCAAGAAAGACCAGCAAAAAACCTTGGACAAACGGCAGCCAGCCAAAAAGCGTACCAAGGAGTATGAGCGTCCAACCGAGTACGTTTCTTCCAATGGTTCGAGTCAACGTAACGGCTAACACACCTCTCCCCCAGGAAAAGTTAGTCTCGGCCTGAGTCATTTGCTCCCTCAGGAACTCCTACGAGATTCGGAGGAGCCGAGCCTAACACATTCTTTACCGGCGGTTTGACACACGCCGAATTCGCCTATTCGGACCCGGAGTCGATTTTTCGCCCGGTCGGTTTCTCTGTCAAACCGGATTTATGTTCTAGGGTTTCTCGTTGGGATAAGTGTCCTTTCGATTTTCCCGAGAAGTCTTCGGTATCGAAACGACCCCCTATACGAGAGATACGAGCTACAGTTTTATGCCCCGAGTCGATTCGAGGGAGGAATCTAGACCTGGGGCTGAGGTCAGGAAGAGGCGGTTTTGGCCCAGGAGAAGCGTCGAAGCGACCCGGAGAGGTGGCGACGAAAATGCCGAGTGTGCGGGGGGCTTCTCGAAAAGGAAATTCTGGAAACGATTGACGATATCGTTTTCGTCCTCGGGCTTGACCTAGGCTTCGACCAACTGAATGAGAATGACACTAGAGTGTCACCGGTCGAAGCAGGCGGAATGAATGAGTTCAGTCGCTTGGCCGAGGGGGCGCGGGTTGAATGGAGTGACGACAGGGTGTCACTCAGGGAACGAAAACATGATGTGGCCTTCGCTGGGATAAGGCGGTGGCAGGTTTGAGGGAGGCGAGGAAGCCCGTTTTGCCGTGAGAGTCGGGTCCGTTTGCTCGGACGTCTCGTGCGGCAGGACGCTTCGCTCGATAGGTGACCGAGAGGGATGTCGGGGTGCGGAGCCGATGTTTTTGGTCTCTTTCCGAGAGACTGACAGCAGGAAAGCTCCAACAGGAGGGAGCGGTTAGCCGTAACGGAACTAACCGCTTTATCGGAACGGTAACACGCGTGTGTGCCGGCCGATGTCGGGAGGAGATGAGTCGGCTCATCGTCGAGCTGATGTGAGTGTTGTCTACGCAAGATCGACCCCTTGGTCGTCATCGATGTCGATCGATGATTCCCTCGAGGTGTCTTGATGACGATCACCCCTCATCGGAATTGACGAGCCGAAAGAGTGCCCGCGAGGCAGATACGAATGCTTCGCGACTTCGGGAGAGATTGAAAACGTGGTTGAACGCATCGCCAATTTCGAAGAGGGAACCATGGTAGGACTTGAAACAATGCCGGAGGAGCGAGTTGCTCCTTCGATCGCCAATCACACGAATGGCACGACTCCGAGTGCTCATGGGAGCGACGTTTCTCCGATCGTCGATCTCGCGAAGACCCGGAAGATGGATGACATCGAACGTCACGCCATTCTTTACACCTTGCAGATGACGCAGGGTAACGTCGTTGAAGCCGCACGCATCCTCGGCCTCGGGCCGGCGACCGTCTATCGCAAGATCAAGCGATACGGCGTTCGCGCGAAGGCTCTCGCGACCTTGTCGTAATGCTCTCGCCGAATTCTTACTCGCTCGCATCGATTGATGAGCGATGAAGAGATCGTCCTGAGATCAGCGAATAACGGGGATGTCCGCTGCTACGGTGGGCTCCCCTTTTCGTTTTCTTGGAGTTCGTGTTTTCGACACTCGGCAGAGACTGTCAATCTTTGAGGGAATCTTTCAGCACTCCGATGAAACCGGTCACCAGGGCATCACCCATTTCCCGGGAGGTCTCCTTGTTGGTAGGCACCCCTAATTCTTTCCGAAGGGATTCGTCCGTCGAGAGTGATAACGTTTGCCATCGAGAGGCGATGTCCGAAGGATCGTCCTCTGTCAGTTGAGATTGATTCGACAACTCTCGCGAGATGCGTCGAATGAGCCCGGCAGCCTCCGTTTCCGTCCATCCGCGCGGAGCGACCTCGAGCAGAAGTATCAACTCTTCGAGAGACAATCCGAGTGTCGGGAGCGAAATGCCACGTCGTTGGCCCCGGCGACGTTCGGTGGCTGGAGAACCCATCTGGATAGACCTCCAAGAACAGATTTGACCTTCGCATGGTAATCGGGCGATGACCAAGGCGCGAACTGTTGATAGGCAATTTGGTGGAATTTATCGGCGTGAGACAGACCGTTCAGGAGGTATCGTCGGTAATTTGCCTTTGAAGTCGGTACCTAGCTGCTCGAGATGTCGAGCATTTCCGAGAAGTCATCTGAGCATGCCACCGAAAGGGCGAGTTCGACTTCCTGATGCCGAATCGACTCGTGGGTTTCGTCGGCGACTTGCTCTCGAATCTGTCGAAACTTCGGCAGGACTTGCATGAAGATGTCGAACATATTCGGATCGAAATGATGCCCGCGGGCGGCTTTCATGATCGCGATCGCTTCCCGCTCTGGAACGGCGGGCTTGTAGACTCGCTGATGAACGAGGGCATCATAAACGTCGACAATCGAAACGATCCGGGCAGCCTCGGGGATCTCGTCATTGGCGAGTCCCTGTGGATATCCGCTCCCATCCCATCGCTCGTGATGGCTGAGAGCGATAAGTCTTGCCATCTGCAAAACGGGAATTTCGGATCGTCCCAGAATGGCGGCCCCGATCGTGGTGTGAGTTTTCATCACCTCGAACTCTTCCGGGGTCAACTTGCCGGGCTTAAGCAGGATATGGTCGGGGATTCCAATTTTCCCGATGTCATGCATCGTGGCGGCGAGGCGAATCTCGTCTACCTTATCCGAACTCCAACCACAAGCCTCTGCGAGCACGGCAGAGGAAAGTCCGATCCGCCTGATATGTGCGCCCGTCTCATTATCCCTGTATTCCGCGGCCGCCACCAAGCGGAGAGCGATTTCCTCTTCGCGTGAGCGGATTTGTTCGATTCGAAGATTGACGTCTCGTTCGAGCTCATTGGCTCGGCGTTGGCTTTCGCGAGCCAATCGGCGACGCTCAAGAGCATTGGTGACGTTGATCAAGACTTCATTTTGATCGAGCGGCTTGGTGATATAACCGAATGCTCCCCCCTTGAGAATTTCAATGGCGAGGGTGCGATCTTCCATGCCCGTGATGACCAAGATGGCGATGTGGGGAGAGAGTTCTTTGGCATGGGGAAGAAGTTCTGTCCCTGTCATCGTCGGCATGCCAATGTCGGTGATGAGAAGATCGAATGAATGATCTTTCAGCTTTTCGAGGGCTTCATTCCCGTCGAATGCGACTTGGCAGGCATATCCGTCCGCTTCGAGCCATTCCTTCACCAGATTCGCAATGGCTGAATCATCATCGACGACAAGGATTTGCGCGGGGCGCGGAGTCGCCGGGTCGTTGCCGGTAGCGCGAGATTTGAGCGCAATGGCCATGGGTGCGAATCCGAGTGCCAACGGTAGTTCACGAAAGTGTAGACCACGCCACACAAAGATGGACTCGGCACGCGCGAAATGGGCCCGTTCACTCAAACAAAAACGCCCTCGATTTGAGGGCGCTCTCGCGAAGAGATAAATAGGAAGGCGTGTTTTTTACTCATCCTTGATGTCGAAAGTTTCTCGCAAGGCAGCAACTGCTTTGTCGCGATCAGACTGATTGACGACGACTGTGATGTGAAGTTCACTCGTGGTGATGATCTGAATGTTGACGTTGGCCCGGGCGAGAGCTTCGAACATTTTGGTGGCGACACCCGTGTGGGTTCGCATGCCGACGCCGCGTACCGAAATCTTGCTCATATCGGGTTCCGCGTGAACGTCCCCTCCCTTGAGTTCAGACATGATCTCGCGTGATGTCTTATCGGCTTTCGTTAAGTCCGATTTGAGAACCGTCAGGGTCAGGACCGTTCGTCCATCGCTCCCGATGTTCTGCACGATAATGTCAACCGCGATGCCGGCCTTGGCGACGGCGGCGAAAATATGCGATGCGACGCCGGGATGATCAGGCACCCCCTCGAGCGTGATCCGCCCCTGGTTATCGTCGTAATCAACCGCGCCGACCAAGATGTCTTCCATGGTCGGCAGGCTTCGCGCGATGGCTTGCAGTCGTTCGGGTGAGACCGCCTTTGCGTGAAGAAGTTCATGTTTGGGCTGGTAGTCGACTCCCTCATGATGCTCGGGGAGAGGTTGATCGAGAGCAAACTCCGCATGCACCGCTTTGAGAGCCTCGATCGCATCGGACTCGGCGACGAGGGTTGAAATCTTGATGTCGCTCGTCGTGATCATGCGGATGTTGATGCCGCGAGTGGAAAGGGCGCGGAACATTCGCTCGGCCACCCCGGAATGGACGCGCATCCCGAGTCCAACCACCGATACTTTCGAAACGCCGGTGCTGTGCTGCACCTTTTGTGCGCCGATCTCTTGAGCAACCTTTTCCGTGACCGCCAGGGTCGCGGAAAGATCGCTTTGGGCGACGGTGAATGATACTTCTGTCTTACCGTCGATGGACGCATTCTGCACGATCATGTCGACTACGATGTGCGCGGCCGCGATACGGGAGAAGATTTTGTAGACCACACCGGGCTTGT
>JAIEPU010000023.1 GCA_019748235.1 bacterium | reverse complement strand
AGTGACTTTCACCCCTGTTCGGCGGGGCATCACGCGTGACGAAGTGGGGGGCGCCATGTCGTCATAGATCATTTCAGTCTCGACGCCGTTGAATTCGCCATCGGGCGAACCCATGCCGGTTCGGGCCCATCCGCCGCAGGGACCACCGACGTCTTCGCACAGATCACACTTCCGGCAACAAGCCTTTCCGACCGGGTTTTTTCCGGGGAGGCCCCAATTTCGCCAGTAACCGGGTCGGCCATGCCCGCCGCACGATTTGCAACTGCTGCAGCAGCCCACGCTCCCAGCCGTCACCACGATCGCCATTGCGAGAACCGTAAACATGCGAACCATGATCCAACCCTTCTCGTGTGAGGGAGATGGCATTGCCTTCAATGCTGTCTGTCTCTTGATCGACTATTGGGATTGATCGGCTAAAGGAGAAGAATGCGAATTCTCCGAAGAACCGCTCTTTTCGGAAAGTGGGGTAATTTCGGTAAGAATCAACCGGTCGAGAATGAGATGGACGGCGTGAATAACCAAGATCTGCCTCCATAATGAGAGTCGCATTTCTCGGCAGAGTTGGCTCAGGGGTGGGTGAGGAGTTAGAATCTCCGAATCGAACCAAAGAGGATTGATATGCCGGCGTTTTCCCGAAAAGTGACGATCGTTGGGGTCGGGGACGATGGTCCCGACAGTTTGACGGATTCGGCCCGTCAGAGGATTGCTGATGCGGATTTGCTCATCGGCGGCGAACGTCTGCTCAAGATGTTCGGATCGGCGGCGGCCGAGAAGCTGACGCTCGGAACCGATTTGGCAGCGCTTGAAAAGCAAGTCCGAGAGGACCAGGGAAAACGGCGCGTCGTGATCCTCGCGCCGGGTGATCCTCTCTTTTACGGCGTCGCACGATTTCTCATCGATCGGCTCGGCAAAGAAAATTTCGAGGTCGTTCCTCACGTCAGCAGCATGCAGCTTGCCTTCGCGCGAGTCATGGAGAGCTGGGATGACGCCTACCTGACCAACGTCACGAACCACGCGCCGGAGGATCTGGTCGAACGTATTCGCACGGCGGAGAAGGTCGGGCTCTTCACGGCCGAGACCTATCCACCTCCGGCCATCGCGCGAGACCTCATCAAGGAGGGTATCTCCTACTTCCGCTGTTACGTCTGCGAGAATCTCGGCTCACGGAACGAAGTCGTCACGCAAGGATCGCTTTCTGAAATCGCGGAGATGGATTTCGGGCCGTTGAATGTGATGATCCTTGTCCGGCTGCCGGATGTCCCCGATCGCGAACGATCGAACATTTCTCGCAAGCTCTTTGGCAATCCGGATGAGGCATTCAAACAAAGCCGGCCAAAGCGTGGCCTGATCACACCGATGGAAGTTCGCACCCTTGCACTCGCTCAGCTCTTTGTCGAGCCGGCGAGTGTGATCTGGGATGTCGGGGCCGGTTCGGGTTCGGTCGCGGTTGAAGCGGCTCAACTCGCATCGCAAGGAAAGGTTTATGCGATTGAACCCGATGTCGAGGATTGCCAGCTCATCTCAGACAATGCATCCCTGTTCGGTGTCAAAAATGTGAGTGTTGTTTGCGGCCGGGCACCTGACGTATT
This sequence comes from bacterium, assembly GCA_019748235.1. Classification (GTDB taxonomy): domain Bacteria; phylum Planctomycetota; class Planctomycetia; order Kolteriales; family Kolteriaceae; genus JAIEPU01. Next base: position 10,393 of record JAIEPU010000023.1, on the reverse strand, counting down.
CGCTGATCTTCCTGATCCCGACGGAGTCTTTCTTGGAGGTACGGGACGAGAGACGGTAGGGATCGTGGAGGCGGCTTTCGATCGACTGAAGCCGGGAGGACGATTCGTCGCCAATATGGCCAGTCTGGAGAGCACTTCGGCTATTACCAGCTTACTCCGGAAACGATCCAATCATGTCGGTCTGTTGATGGTCAACATCAGCCGGGGGACTTACCAACTTGACAATATTCGCTTCGAAGCCGCCAATCCCAGCTTTGTGATATTCGTGACGAAGAACGCCTAGGGGCCTTGCGATGAAGCTGTCGAATCAATCGCTGGGACTTCTCTTTGCGGGACTGATGGTGGGGCTCATCGTGACGGCAATACTTTATCGCCGATACGGTGGACATGAACCAATTCGCCCCGTCGCCAGGGAGTCGATCGCCCCTGCTATTCCCTCGAAGCCGAGCGTCCCTTAGCCGAGAAGTTCGGCAAGCTTTGCTCCCGGATCGGGGGCTCGCATGAATGCTTCTCCCACAAGAATGGCTTGAACGCCCGCTTCGGAAAGTTTCTCGACATCCGCGCGAGTCTTGATGCCGCTTTCGCTGACCACCACTCGATCGTTTGGGATATCGGCGAGAAGGTCAATGGTATGGCGAACGTCGGTGTGAAAGGTTCGTAGATCGCGGTTGTTGATGCCGATGAGATGAGTTCCACTTTCAATCACCGGCTTCAAGTTTTCTGGATCGAAAAGTTCCACCAGTGCGGTCATTCCGAGCGAATGAATCAAACCGACGAGGTCCTGCATCTCCGACGTATTCAAGCATTCAGCGATGAGCAATACGGCGCTCGCGCCCGCAAGTTTTGCCTCGTAAATCTGAACCGGGTCAATGACAAAGTCTTTCCGCAGCAGCGGCAGGTCCACGGTGCGGTGAACGGCTTTCAGGTAATCGATGGACCCCTGAAAAAATGGGACGTCGGTCAAAATGCTCAAGCAGTCCGCGCCATGCTCGGAGTAAGATTTCGCGATTTCCACGGGGTCAAAGTTTTCGCGCAGGATCCCGGCGGAGGGACTCGCTTTTTTGATTTCCGCGATGACGCGCATGCGGCCGGGTCGCCGCAATGCCGCCTCGAAATCAGCTGCTTTCGGGAGAGATTCCGCTTTCCCTCTCCAGTTCTCGGCCTCGGCGCGCGGCAGCGCGATAGCGACTTCCCGTTTTTTCTGTTCGACGATCTCTGCCAGGATGTTCATGAGGGCATCATAGAATTCGCATAGGATCGAGAGGAGGCGGTTCCGACCTCGAAGGAGTATCGAAATGCAAACAATCTCCGTCAAAACGCGTCAACGGGCGGAATTCGTCGAGATCACTGACCGCGTTCAAAAGTATGTTGATGAGAGCGGTCTGAGTCGAGGTGCCGTCATCGTCTTCGTGCCTCATACGACGGCGGCTTGCACTATTAATGAGAACGCCGACCCGGATGTGGTTCGGGACATGTTGAAGGAAACATCGAAAATCGTCCCATTCGAGTCAGACTATCGACATGCGGAGGGGAACAGTGATTCGCATATCAAAGCTTCCTTCTTTGGGGCGAGTGAATTGGTTCTGATTGAAAAGGGCAAACTCGTGCTGGGGACATGGCAGGGAATCTATTTCTGCGAGTTCGACGGGCCCCGTGATCGGAAGGTATATCTCTCCCTCATGCAGGCCGCACCATGACAATGGAAGATGAGGCGGTTTCGGTGGGGAATCGGACGGAGTTCCGAAGTGAGCTCAGGGCTTTTCTGAGCCCAACATCTCTTCCATTTCCCATTCCTGGATTGCTCGCATTGACGTGTGTGTTCTTGTCGCTGCTGGTGGATGCCGGGGTCAGCCAACTCATCCGAGGCACCGTTAGCGATACCCCGTCTGTTGAGATGCGCATCCCCACCGAGACTGGAGAACTATCGGAGCCGATTACTTATTCCGAATCGAATGACGCGGCACGAATGCTGTTGAGTCGAACGATTTCGCTTCCACTCGATATCGGGATGGTTCTTTGCATCCTTTGGCTATCTGGCTTCTCTCCCGCAAAGTCACTTGGCCTCGGACTTCGCGAGATTCCCCGTTCGCTTCGCTATGGGGTCACTGCCGCTATCGTTGCCCTACCATTGGTGCTGGTGATCAACGTCGTCACCCGACTCATATTTCGACCTGATCACGCTCACCCGGCGTTTGAACTCTTTCATTCGGGAGATCCGTGGCTCGTCTTGATGGCGGCCGTCACCGCAGTCGTCTTTGCTCCTTTTGTCGAAGAGCTTCTCTTCCGTGGGCTGCTTCAGTCGTCGTTATCCGCAGTGGTGGGAGCTTGGCCGGCGATCATCTTCGTCGGCGTCCTGTTTGGCCTGGCCCATTTCGGCGTTTGGCCGGATCCGATCCCGCTCTCATTCCTTGGGATTGTCTTGGGACTTACCATGGGTCGAACTCATTCCCTGTGGGCACCCGTTTTCTTCCATGCCTTCTTCAACGCGACGATGCTGCTGTTGTCACTCATCGTGGGTTGGTGGATCTAATTGATCGATCAAGAAACGAACAAGCCTCGCCGACTGATGCAGTGAGCGAGGCCGATCGAGAATGTTTAATAGAACTTACTCGCCGACGTACGGGAGAAGTCCCATGTAGCGAGCCCGCTTGACAGCGGTGCTAACCGCACGCTGGTAAACGGCCGAGTTGCCGGTCCGACGACGGCCGAGCATCTTGCCGTGACCACTCATCATCTTCTTAAGAAGTTCGACGTCCTTGTAATCGACGAATGCCGGACGAGGCGAAATGCCATTCTCGCTAAACCGACAACGCTTCTTCGAGCGAGTCTTTTTCGATGCCACGTTAACCACACTCCCAGGTGAAGCTCTGATGCCTCACGCTGCCATTTGGTGAAACTGATAAAGGCCCCTGGAGGGAAGCGTCAAATGTCCGCCCGAACCCGCTGAGCCCGTTGCCGGGGAGGCCTTTTGCGAACAGTCAGAGTATGAGTCTATTCAAGTGAGTTCAAGGGGGATGCCGCCGGCCATTTACTCGATCTTCTTCACTTCGTAACGAATGATGCCACCAGGGGTTTCGACGTCGATCTTCTCGCCAACCTTGCGATTCATGAGCTGCTGAGCGAGCGGGCTGGTGACGAGGATTTTCATCACTTCGCCGGAATAATCCTCCTCGCCGGGACCAACGAACTCGTAAATCTCCTCGATATCGGCCTCGAGATCCAAAAGCGTTACCCGGGCTCCGAAGGTGACTTCATCAGTTTTCGTGGGATCACGCTCGACGATATAGGCGTCGGCAATCTTCGACTTCAAGAGGTTGATCTTTGCCTGGAGCATGGCCTGATTTTCGCGCTGGCCGTGATATTCCGCGTTCTCGCGAAGATCTCCCTCAGCGCGTGCTTCCGCAATGAGCTTGGCAATTCGGGGCATGTCCACCGTTTCGAATTGGTGGAGTTCAGCCTTCATTTTATCGTAGCCTTCGCGTGTTGTCGGTGTTGGCATTACCAGAATCCTCTTGTTGCGACGGCTTCCCACGAGACAAAAACAGAGCGACTGGGCAAAGACATCCCCGCCCAGCCGCCTTAATTGTAAAGCGTATTTTAAGACACCGAGAGCCCCTCTGTCTACCCAAGAGCTTTACCGGGGTCTCTCTAACGTCCCGAAATTAAACGAGTTATCAGAGTTATCGGATTTGCTAGCGACTGCTCGGCGATAATTCGATCACTGCGAGAACTCCCCGATGGTCTGAGGCGACTCTTTCTTCGAGCACTCGGGTCTCGATCACTCTCCAAGCTTTCTCGGGACGAAAGAGGATAAAGTCAATTTGCCGAAGAGGTGACTTGACGGGGACCGTCGCGATGGCCTCTTTGTTCGATCGTGTCCACCCCGCGCTTCCCAGCATGGCCAGCGTCGTACTTGAAGGCCCGTCGTTGAGGTCACCCGCCAGCAAGGCCGGTCGAGCATTCAAACTTGCTGACTTCCGAGCGATGATCTCCGCCGCGGCGTTCCGATCTTTCGGCGATTGCTGATGGTCGAGATGAGTCGCGAAAAAAAGAAGCGAGCGCTCGCCGGGGAGCTCGATCTCTACTTCAAGCAGGCCACGCCGTTCCCCTTTGTCAAACGGTGGGAGGGGATGATTTTCATGCCGCTTGATGGGAAATCTTGACAAGACGGCATTGCCGTAACTCCCTCCTTGCAGCCTGATATTGTCACCGAAGACGACATCCATTCCCGTCAGCCGTGAGAGCTCTGTCGGTTGATCAATCTTGCCGGTTCGCTCGGTATTTTGATCGACCTCTTGCAGAGCGACAATATCCGGCTCGGCGGATCGAATAACCGAGGCGATTCGCGCGAGATCGAGCCTGCCATCCATCCCTTCGCCATGATGGATGTTGTACGTCAACACGCGCAGCGTGTTCGTCTTATGGGATGGTTCATCCGCGTGCGTGAAACCGCTTGCGGCACACATCAGGCAGCAGAGAACGAGCATCCACTGCCTGAAGTTAGGCTTTGCCGACCGTCCCGATTTTCCACTCGTATCAGGCATCATCAGGCCTTCAGCGTTTCATCGTGTCGGCTGAACGAAGGAGGCAAGTCGCAGGCGCGTACATATCCGAGCGCCGCTTTGGCTCCCGCTCGTTTGTCGGCATCGTTGTCTTCCCACTCGATATTGATCGCTCCCGAGTAACCGGCTCGGTTCAACTCGACGATGACTTCCTCGACATTGACCGCGTCGCGCCTGCTTCCCGCTGTGACGAAGTTCCAGCCGTTGAGCTTGTGCCCCATGGGACGATGCCCGCCGAGCCGACCCGCGCGTGTATAACCATCGATCACTTGCACCCCCTTGATGTGAGCGGAGTGAATGTAGTCGCCGTACTCACGGATGAACTCGACGGGATCGACTCCTTGCCATTCCATGTGGCTCGGATCGAAATTGAAACCGACGACATCCTTGCCGTAGCCTGACTTCTCCAGGAAGCGAATGTAATCGCCGGCCGATTCGATGTCTCCCATCGCCCGCTCGCTTGGATGGCATTCGAGATCAAATGTCACTCCGTACTTTCGGCAGGCATCAAATACCGGAGCGAATCGTTCCACCAGTAATTCAAGGCTCACGTCAAGCACTTCCGGGATGTCATGACCACCGATGCTTTTGGGGCGAGGTGGGAATTCGAAGAAGTGGCTCCAGCAATGAGCGGGGGAGCCGACGAATCCCGAGACCGCCAGAGTTCGGTCGAGTTCCTTCCCGAGGAAATGGGCGAGACGAACGGAACGAATTAGATCTTTCTCCGCCTTCGCGTGAATCATCTTTCCCACTTCATCGGGAACGAAGTAGGGATTGTTTCGAGGAAGCTTTCCGCCCCCTTTTCGCCAAGCGGCATAGGCTTCGACCGGTTCACCGCCAATGAATTGAAGGGTCTTCGCGCTCGGCTCATCGCCAAGGGCTTGTCCTTGCAAATGGGTCGCGATGGAGAAAACCTCAAGGCCCCGGCTCTTCGCCTTACCAGCCCGTTCTTTCGCGTACGCCTGCGCGCCCGCATCAGTGTCGCACTTTGCCAGATCGAGTTCCCAAGAGGCTTCTTCCCAGCCGTCGAACCCAATCTGAGCGATGAAGTCCAACCATTGATCCTCGGGGATATCTCCAAACTGACCTCGAACGAGGCCGACTTGGTGGTAAGAGCCCTTTCCGTGGCGGTGCGTTGTGGTTTGATGAAAGCCCATCGTGATTCCCCTTGATTGATGATCGATGCGACTCAACGAACTGCCGAACCCAAACGGGCAATGGCCGAGCTTTTGGGAACGAACCTTTTATCGATGGATCGCCGTCCGCGAGTTTGATTCCCAGGAGAGAGGGGGAGCATTCGTCACGGCGTCCCTTCCTCATTTCCGGGGACCATAGTTTGAGGAGACGGGGGTCGTGATTCAAGCGCGAGTCTGACAAAGCGAAAGAGGCGTCCCCGGTGTCGTCACGGGAACGCCTCTTACTGAATATCAGACCGATTTCTCGGCGGAACACTCTTCCGTTGCTACTTTGATGAACGGCCACCTAACGGTCGAGCGTAAACGTTCACTTCTTCTTCGTCGATCTGGTCCTGTGGATTGTTCAATCGGAAAGTATTTGTGTTCGTATTCGGGTTGGAGGTGGTGGCATCTTCCTCGGGAAGCTCGCGCCAATCGACAAGCTTCGTTTTCACGACGGCAGATTTTCCCGGCTCCAGTTTCTCGAAATAGACGAACGCGGAATCGATCGCGCTCTTGGGTTTCGTTCCACTCGCCGTGACATTCGCTTCGACCTCGATATCGCTCAATGGGCGGTCACCCGCGTTTTTCGCTTCGACCTCGATATCCCAGTATCGCTTTTTTCCGCCGGTATCATCCCGCTCCTTCACGCGACAGGTCAGCTCGAGCCCAGGAACCGCGCGGGTGTATTGATCAACATCCATGACGAAGAAAACGCGCCCATTGGGACGAGCTTCCTTTTCCTCTCGATCCATTCTCTTCTTCTTTTCGTCCTCGTCCTCTTCCTCGCCCGGAGTGGGCTCGTCTTCGTCGTCGTCCTTGGCGGCATCCTCGGCCGCTTTGATTTGCGTTTCGTCCGCGAAGAAACCCCAGAGCCGTACCCGATCTCCCTTATGAATTCCCTCGAGCCTCTCGGTGCTTGCGATGCGGAGCACGACGATGGCAGGTAGGAGATTTCCATCACTGCCGACGACGTCGATCAGGAAGTAATCTTTCGCGGGCGTTCGAATCTGACCATCCACGACGACGGCAATCTTGTCATTGATCTTCTCCAAATCCTCGGGCAGAACATAACGACAGGACTGATGGAACTCACTGACCTTCATATCCTTGCCGTTAAACTTGACCTTTTCCTCACCCTCTTCCTTCGCAATTCCGTCACCCGAGTATTTCTTCTCAGGAGTGGTGCGAGTGCGCGTCGATACACGACCGCTGCTCCCACCGCCGCCCAATGAGCTATTCCGGCGTGGTTTGGTGGAGATCTTCTTCTTGTCCTTGTCTTCCTTCTTCCCCAAAAGTCCACGGGCGGCCGTTTTTCTTTGCTCGACGAACTTCGGATCTCGCTTCATTTCGATGACGACGAGTCGGATCGCTCCCCCAGGAAGCGATGTTGCCTTTGACGTCGCGTCAACGGCTGCGTCTATGTTTTGTCTGGCGCGGACTTCCCGATCGTACACGAGGTAAATGCGCTCCTTCGCCGCCCGATCAAGATTCTGATAGGTGGTGTTCGGATCCTGGGTGAGAAGTGCGAGAATCAAAATGAGCATGAACTTGAATCCCCCGTCGAAGAGCAGCCACTACTAAGGATTTCATAGCGATCCATTGCGGGCAAGGATATTCGAATCCCGTCTCTTCAAGAAAGCGGCCCATCATCGCAGCTAAAACTTGCGTCCGCTCTAATTACGGTGAAAATAGGATGGGCATTGAATGAATTTGATGGGTCGGGTTTTGGAGCACCGAATGACGACAGCTTGGCTCGCGAAGGGCCGTCGACATTTTGGTGCGATGGCGTTTCTCCTCGTTATTCTCGCGGAATGGGGCCTTGCCGAGGATGAAGTCCGCTTCAATCGCGACATCCGCCCGATACTTTCTGATCGATGTTTCGTCTGTCACGGCCCGGACCGCGCGAATCGAAAGGCTGACCTCCGGCTCGATCAGCGGGCGTCCGCCATCGACTCTGCCATTGTGCCTAGCCATGCCGACCGGAGCAGTCTGATCGAGCGGATCACCTCCGACGATCCTGAAGTGATGATGCCTCCAGCCGCCTCGAAGAAGGGGAAGCTCACCTCGAAAGAGATCGACCTCCTTCGTCGGTGGATCGATCAAGGGGCCGAGTACGAATCGCATTGGTCGCTGGTCCCTCCTGCTCGCTCACCGTTGCCTGTGGTGAGATCAACGGTGGATAGTAGAAGCCCCATCGACATCTATCTTCTGGCGAAAATGGAACAATCGGGATTGGCTCCCTCTCCTCCGGCGGATGATGTAGCGCTCCTCCGTAGGCTGACATTTGATGTGGTAGGCCTCCCGCCGACGCCTCACGATGTTGATGAGTACATTCGCGAGACGCGGCCCGACAAGTTTGAGAGAAAGGTGGATGAACTTCTCGCGTCTCCATCGTTTGGCGAGCGATTCGCGAGTTACTGGCTTGATCTCGTTCGGTTCGCCGACACGGTCGGCTATCACGGTGATCAAGAACACCATATCTCTCCCTATCGCGACTACGTCATCCATTCGCTCAACAGCAATCTTCCCTTTGATCGCTTCACGACGGAGCAGATTGCCGGAGATTTACTTCCCAAGCCAACGACCGAGCAGCGTATCGCGACGGCTTACAACCGCGTGCTGCAAACCTCGCACGAGGGAGGTGTGCAAGCGAAGGAGTACTTGGCGAAGTACTCTGCCGACCGTGTGCGAAATCTGTCGACCGTGTGGCTCGGCCTGACGATGGGATGTGCGGAGTGCCACGATCACAAGTTCGACCCGTACACGCAGAAAGACTTTTACAGCCTGGCCGCGTTTTTCGCAGATGTGACGGAGAAGGGAGATTTCAAGGGGGCCGGCGATACAACCCCCACGAAACGACCTCCCGAGATCGACGTCTTGGATCAAGTCGATCGGGAAGAGATTGCCCTTGTCAAAGGGCAAATGGCGACAAGCGAAGCAGACATCAAAAGGCTTACGAAGGAAAAGTCACGCTCACTCGCAGAACTCGCGCGTAAGTTCGGTCAGGTTTACCGAGCGAAGAAAGAGATCTCAAAAGGTTATCGACGACTTTCTGACCTTCAATCACGCAAGCGTCGTGTCATGGTCACTGTCGCGGACAAGAATCCTCGCCCCATTCGAATTTTGTCGCGCGGCGATTGGATGGACGAAAACGGACCCATCGTCGAGCCGGCGGTGCCGGAGGCGATTGGAACGATCGGCAGTCCGGGGACTCGATCAACGCGGCTGGATCTGGCGCATTGGCTGACACGTCCTGACCATCCCCAGACCTCACGTGTTTTTGTGAATCGCCTTTGGTATCTGGCGTTTGGTGTCGGCCTGTCGAAGTCGCTGGAGGACGTTGGTTCGCAGGGGGAATGGCCCACGCATCCCGAGCTTCTCGATTGGCTGGCCTGCGAATTCGTGGAGTCTGGCTGGGATATCAAAGAGATCGAGCGAACGATTCTCGAATCAGCGGCCTACCGGCAGTCGTCGTACGAATCGCCTGATCAGGCCCGTATCGATCCAGAGAACCGCCTGGTGGCCCGACAAGCGAGCCGCCGGCTGACTGCTGAAATGATTCGGGACGCAGCCCTCATCGATGCCGGACTTCTAGTGACCGAGATCGGTGGCCGAAGCGTCAGACCTTATCAACCGAAGGGCTACTATCGATACCTGAACTTCCCCACTCGCGAGTACAAAGAAGATGTTGGGGAGAATCTATTTCGCCGTAGCCTCTACACCCACTGGCAACGGCAATATCTGCACCCCATGTTGAAAGCATTCGATGCCCCTAGCCGGGAGGAGTGCACTGCGAATCGCCAGGCGAGCAACACCCCTTCGGCGGCCTTGGTGCTCCTCAACGATCCGGAATTCATCGAGGCGGCGAATCAATTCGCGGCCCGTATCCTCCGCGAAGAGTTGGCGACCGATTCCGAACGGCTGAAACTTGCTTGGCGAATCGTTCTTTCACGCCCTCCGAATGAAGAAGAACGAGCCCTCATGCTGACGTTGCTTGGAAAGCATCGTGAATACTTCAAGCAGTATCCGGACGCGGCAAAGTCTTTGATCGAAGTCGGCAAGGCGGAACGGGACTTCAAGCTCGATCCCATCGAATGGGCCGCCTGGGGGAGCGTGGCGCGAACGCTCTTTAATCTGGATGAGACGATCACTCGGTATTGATCCCGAAAACGGACTCATTGAAATGAGCATGATGACCAACACCAGCGATATGCAGCACGCCCTCTCGCGGCGATCGTTTTTATCGCACTCCGCGCTCGGCTTCGGCGCGTGCGCATTGTCGTCATTGCTAACGCGCGATGGAATAGGAGCGACTCCTGCACCTCTGCCTCCCGCTGCGTTCGGAGGGGCGCTCGATACGTGGCACATTGCTCCAAAGGCAAAGCGCGTCATCTTCCTTTACATGTCGGGAGGGCCGAGCCACCTCGAAACGTTCGACTATAAGCCCAAACTCGCGCAACTCGATCAGAAGCCGATGCCAGAGTCTTACACCAAGGGTCAGCCGATCGCGCAGCTTCAGGGACAGGAGCTGAAAGCCCTTGGACCGCAATTCAAATTCAGCAAAGCGGGAAAGAGTGGGCAAGAGATTGCCGACATCCTTCCGTTCACTCAATCGATCGCCGATGAAATCTGCATCGTCCGTTCCATGCACAC
>JAIEPU010000168.1 GCA_019748235.1 bacterium | reverse complement strand
GACAAGATCATCTCGTACGAGCAGAACGAAGATTACGGCGAATGGCGTCGACGCATTAGCTTCGTCGGATGTCCCGGTAACTTCGGCGCGGTGATCGATTCCGTGATCGAACAAGGTTCACGCCGATTGACGACCGAAGGCATTCCTCCCTGTTATTGCACGACCGCGACGTATGGCAATTGGCGCAGTCCCTACTGTCCTGATCCACGGCGTTTCCGTGACACCGCTCTCGGTCGGCTCAACGAGGGAGCTCTCTTTTGGGTCTACATAGGCCACGGTCACAATCTCTATGTCGATCAGGTGGAGACTCCCGATCAAAAGAAGTACCCGATTCTCACGACAAAGGATGTCCCTGATTTGAAGTGCGATTCAGGGCACCCGATTGCGATCTTCCTCGCCTGTTACACCGGCCGATTCGACGCTCCTGTCGATTGCCTTTCGGAAGAGATGCTTCGCTCTCCCGGTGGCCCGGTCGCCATTTATTCCGCGACACGCGTCACCATGCCGTATGCGATGACGGTGATGGGAGGCGAAATGATGAAGGCATACTTTGTTGAAAAGGTTGGGACGATTGGCGAACTGGTGCTGCATGCGAAGAGGCAAATGGTGCTGGCCGATCGATCGAGCGGCACCGCGAAGTCGCTCGACACGCTCGCACTAACGCTTAATAAGTTGTCGCCAGATTTGAAAGCGGAACGGCTCGAGCATGTTCAGATGTATGAATTGTTCGGCGATCCGTTGTTGAAACTCTCTCATCCCAACGACGTCATCGTCGATCCGCTGTCGACGGCAAAGGCCGGGGAGAAACTGATGATCAAGGGGACGTCGCCGATTGCTGGCAAATGTGTTGTGGAACTAGTCTCCCCCAGAGACAAACTCCATTTCACTCCTCCACTTCGGAAAGATTTCAGTCCTGTCGAAACCGTATTCAGTGAAATCCAAGAGACCTACGAAAAAGCGAACCGGCCTGTCCTTGCGTCGAATGCTGTCGACGTACAGAAAGGGGCGTTTCAAACCGAATTGACGATTCCCGAATCGATGAAGGGGAAGGGCCACATCCGGGTGTATGTACAAGGGAAGAAGGGCTATGCCCTTGGGAATGCGGATTTCGAAATCACCTCTACCGGACAATCAGAAAAAGTCGCCAAGGCGAGTGGTGGCTAAATCGACATTGCACTTCGAGGGTTGATGTAACGCTTGCGGATCAAGCGATTTCGGGTTATCGTCGGACAACTTGCGAGGAGTTCTCGTCATGTCCGCCAGAAACCCTTGTCGTCTTTCGTCGCATCAATGGGATCACGCTTTTGCCCATTGGATGCCGCGGGCGCGCGAAGGGATGACGGTTCTCGGCCGACGCAGCATGCTCAAAGCAAGCTTGGCGGGGGCAGCGGGACTTGGAATCGCAGACCTCCTTAAACTTCGTGCCAGCGCGAATCAATCACCCCGTCTCGCGAAGAGCGTCATTCTCCTATGGATGACAGGGGGGCCCAGCCACATCGATACCTGGGACATGAAGCCAGGCGCGCCGGCGGAAATTCGAGGTCCTTTTAAACCAATCGCGACCAAGATACCAAGTATTCAACTCTGTGAGCATTATCCGAAGCAAGCGGCGATGATGGATAGGCTAACCATCATTCGAAGTGTCGATTGCCGCTTTTCGAATCATGAACCTACTCACGTGATGCAGACCGCGAATCGCGAAGCCGATCCGCGCACGAATCAGGAAGGGGGAAACTACCCCGCGATCGGATCGATTATTGCGCGACATCGTGGTACGGGTCATGCAAAGATTCCCGCTTATGTCACTCTCAACTTGCAGGATTCGTCGCATATCGCTTGGGGAGGATACCTCGGCAAGCAATACGATCCCTTCGTGGCGAAGGATGGAAAGGCGTTTGAACTTCCCGGTGCATTGACCGAGCAAGCAATGGCGGATCGCCGATTGCTTCGGACCCAACTAGACCGTGTCGAACGCGGGATCGATACGTCCGGTTCGATGGTCGCGATGGACCAGTTCGCCGAACAAGCGGTGCAGATGATCGTGGGAAGACAAGCGCGTGAAGCGTTCGATCTCTCTCGGGAGCCAGTCGCCGTTCGGGATCGTTATGGATCTCATTCGTGGTGCCAGAACGCCTTATTGGCTCGCCGGTTAGTCGAGGCAGGTGTTCCATTCGTCACGATCGATTTGTCGAATCATACTTCTTCTGGAACATGGGATACGCACGGCGATAACATTCCACCGTATGGGGGCATCTGGAACGGGCTCAGGCCGCTTCTGCCCATTTTTGACCATTTAGTCACCACGCTCGTCAGTGATTTGGAGGAGCGCGGTTTGCTGGATGATGTGCTTGTCCTCGCGATGGGGGAATTCGGACGCACCCCGCAAATGGGGACTCAGGGAAGCACGGACGGCCGCAATCATTGGCCTGTCGTGATGTCGATGCTGATGGCAGGTGGCGGATTCAAGCATGGTCAAGTGATTGGCGCGTCGGAACGAGATGGAGGACACATCAAAGAGCGGCCGGTGACCCCTGGCGACATCGCCGCCACGATTTATCGGCACATGGATGTACCTCTCGACACCCAGTATCTCGAATTTCGCGGTCGTCCACGAAACATCATCGACGAAGGCCAGCCGATCCCGGAACTACTTGGATGAGCCGGTGTTTATCCATTAAGGCTGCGAGTTGGTTCCGCTGATCCAAAGAACGCATCTCAAATTCTCAAGGACTCAGGTAATAAGCATGAAGCTCTTCTCGGGCGTGATGGCGGCAATTGTTCTCTGTGTAACTTCGGCCTTCGCCGAAAAAGATAAGCATCTTCTCTTGATAGGTCAAGGTCCAGACGGACACCCTCCAACGACCCACGAGTTCATGGCGGGTGTTCGGATCATGGAACATTTGATGCGCGATATTCCGAATCTCGTCGTCACGACGGCGAAAGCGGATGAGCCCTGGCCCGAGGGACCTGCCCTCATCGACCGGGCCGACGCCATCGTCTTATTCCTGACGCAAGGCGGGATGTGGATGCGTTCGAATCCTGAGCGATATGCCGCGATTGAGCGATTGGCCGCTCGCGGGGGCGGCATCATGGCGCTGCACTGGGCGGTCGGGGCCAAGGATGCGGCCTACATTGAAACGTCTCTCCGTTTCACCGGCGCATGCCACGGCGGGCCCGACAGGATGTATGTCAAGAGAGAAGGAACTCTTCACGTCAAGGAGCCGATTCATCCCATTGCGACCGGTGTCAACGATGTGACACTTCTTGAAGAGTTCTACTACCGCCTGAAAACGGTGAAAGCATCGCCCGCGATCCAACCGGTCCTCGTCGTCGATATCGACGGGAAAGAGGAGACGGCGGCCTGGGCGTGGGAACGACCCGACGGCGGACGATCATTTGGATTCGTGGGATTGCATTATCACAAGAACTGGGAACAGAAGGATTATCGCCGAATGGTGAAGAACGCCATTTTGTGGATTCTCAAAGATCCTATCCCCGTCGGCGGAGCGAATGCCGACTGTCCCGCCGATGTTCTCGAGCTCCCCAAGTCGTGACATCACGATTTATTTTGAACGGGCGGGGCGAACACGTCGCTCGCTGGGTTCGCTGACCGAAGGGGGGCTTCGTCATCGAAATCATGTTGCCGTTTTTCCAATAGCTTCATCATCGACTCGATACGCATCGATTGATTCTTATTCGCGCTCAAGTCATTCAACTCGTCGGGATCATGTACGAGGTCGAATAGCTGCGTCCTGTTGATCTTTGGATATTGGATCAGCTTGAATCCGTCGGCGATGATCGCTCGCTGCACGTCCCGGTAAGCCAGGAAAAGATCATCTCGAACGACTTTATTTGAATCCTGAATGATCGGAACAAGCGACCTTCCATCAATCTGGCTTGGCGTTGAACCGCCCACGAGTTCGACGACCGTGGGAAAAATATCGAACAAGTACACCAGCGCATCGGACGTACCTTTGGAAATACCCGGTCCCGTGAAGAAGAGGGGGGACTTCATGCTGTGATCATAAAGACTTTGTTTTCCCATCAGTCCATGACTTCCAATCGCCAGGCCATGATCAGAGGAAAGGACAAAGATCGTTCGATCGTATTCGCCGCGAGTCTTGAGCTCGTCGGTCAGTCGTCCGATCTGCGCATCAAGACCAGTGATCACTGAATAGTAATCGAGCAAATGACGGTTGATTTCCGTCTTGGTCCGAGGCCAGGGGGCGAGCTTTTCATCGCGAATGGTCATTTCTCCGTTATCGAATGGATGAACGGGGAGATAGTTTGCTGGAAGCGGAATCTTCTTTCCGGTGTATCGTTTGCGAAAGTTTTCTGCCGCGATGCGTGGATCATGCGGAGCTTCGAAGGCAAGGTACATGAAGTACGGGCGGTCATTCCCCTTGCGGTTCTCAAGCCAATCGAGTGCGAGATCGACGAGTTTCTTTCCCGGCGTGCCACTCGTCCGTTCCTTGTCGTCGTTTAGATAATGGCTCGATTGAAACTGTTTTTGTAACTCGACCGCGATGTTACCTCTTTTGCTTACTTGAAAGGTGTCGTAACCCGCCCTTGCCATTGAGCGAGGAAAACTCGGACCGGCGGAGGGAGCGTTTCGTTCTCCCTTCCATCGAAAATAAGAGTTTCCCGAGAGGATCATATTCCGGCTCGGCTGGCAAACGGCCGGGCTGTTGGAACCAAAGCAGTAGGCATTTTTAAACACGAAGGCATTTGAAGCCAAGTGATCGATGTTCGGCGTTTGCACCACGTCATTGCCGAGTGCTCCGATCGCATCGGCTCGCAAGTCATCCGCTAAGATGAAGACCACGTTCGGCTTTGTCGGATCGGCCAAGACAATACCGCTGGAAAAGATGATCGAAAAGGCGAGCAATAGTCGAGACATCAGATCGACTCCACCGGTTTGCCAAGCAATCGTCTCTTCTCGTAGAGGTGTTTGAGGTGACCGTCTAAGTGATTGATGTAAAGAGGAACGAATTCACTAAGTTTCACCTTCCCATTTTCGTTGTGAATTCCGAATCGCTCGAACGATTCATCGGGAAGAGCACGAAGGATAGTCGCCATCGCGCGCCGGTTGAGGGTAAAGATTTCACAGGCAAGCTTGACGTCGATCTGATCGGAGCCGGGGAGTCTGGCAAAAGCGCTTTCATCGTACGCGCAAAGAAGTGGTTTATCCATCGCGGCCACCCGCTTCATTCGATCGGTCGAAATCAGATCGCTGTCCATCATGTGCACGACGATTTGATGAATGCTCCATGTCCCTGGGATAGGTAGGGCATGTAAATCCTCGTTTGAGAGGCCGACGATCGATTTGCTAAGAAGGGGGCCTCCCGCCTCATATTGGTCGATGAGCTTTCGATCCACACGTGCATCCTTTTTGCTAGTTGAAAAACGAGGTCTCAAGCAGCCTGATTCAGGTCATTTTGAGTTCGATTCTCCCGGTTAAATCGTTCCGCGACAAGAAGTTCTCGCGCCTATCTGTTCTTTCCTGCCCCGTTAGATGCTAAGAAAGAGACTTGGCCGACGTGGAATGTTCACTTTCCCTCAAGCGAGCGAGAGGTGACGACTTCTTGCTCGTCGGTCGAAAAGTCGCCATTTGTTTTGTGTGAGGTGAGAGTGCGGAAGTACATCATCATGGGACCGCAGGGAAGCGGGAAGGGAACGCAGGCGAAGCTTCTCGCGCAAGCGTTCGACTTATCCCATATCTCGATGGGTGAGATCTTTCGTTGGCATCTCGCCAATCAGACGAAACTGGCCGCACGTATTCAACATTGCATGACGAGTGGTCGGCTCGTCCCGGACGATACGGTCGAGGAAGTGGTTCGGACCCGCCTCGACTTGCACGATTGGAATCATGGTTTCGTGTTGGATGGCTTTCCGCGAACAGCGCCACAGGCCCGATTCTTTCTCGAGAGCTATGACGTCGATGCGGTGATCTTGCTGGTGGTTCGCGAGGAAGTCGTCAAGAAGCGAATCCTTGGCCGCCGGCTCTGCGAGAAATGCGGTGAAGATTTCAACATTCACTTCAGCCCGCCCAAGGCGGAAGGGGTCTGCGATACCTGTGGCGGGTTATTGGTAGCTCGTGAGGATGACACCGCCGAGGCGATCGATCTTCGGCTCTCCGAATATCGAGCCAAGACCGAGCCGATCATCGAGATGTTTCGGAATAAGGAACGGGTGATCGACGTTCTCGCCGAGGGGGATTCCTATTCCGTTCATCAAGAGATCATTCAGGAATTGGAACGGGAAGTTTAACTCAAATACAAGATGATTCAGGTCAATCGCCGGCCCGGAAGAAAATAAAGCTGCGGGGGCTAATGGAACTCCCGCAGCTTCGACATCAATTCCCAACGGACCAGATTAAAGAGTCCAGCCTTCGCGGTACTCGTGCTTAATGAGCCAATCGAGCTCCGGAGCATTCTTCGCTTTTAGGTTTTCCGCGTCCCACTCGATCTTCTTGCCGGACCAGACGGCCAAGTTTCCGAGAAGAATCGTTTCGGTGAGAGGCCCCGCATAGTCAGGGAAGTTCGACATGGCGGGCTCGCCGCCGCGAATGGCATCGGCAAACTCTCTGAAGTGGGCCGAGTCATGATCCCCTTGTGGCGGCCGACGGAATTTCCACTCGGGCTTCTTATAGTCGACGAACGCATCACGCGGCAACAACTTAAAGACCGCGCCGTAATCATTGGGAGAATAAAGAGCTCCCTTCTCGCCGATCACGATACAGCCACTGTTGTCGGCCTTTTCTCCGTACATCACGGAAGGATCGGGCAATCGGCCGCCGTCATACCAGCAAACCTTTAACGCCGGCCGACCGTCGAGTTCTGGGAACTCGAACGTAATCTTGCTCGACTTGGGGTAGGTCTCTTTGTTGTGTTCGTCCGCTTCGGCAACGACGGTCGATGGATGTCGCAGGTTCAGCGCCATGAAGGGCATGTTCATGGTGTGACACGCCATGTCTCCGAGGGCACCGGTTCCGAAATCCCACCATCCCCGCCATTTGAAGGGGTGATAGAGATCAGGAACGAACGGACGCATTTTTGCCGGACCGATGAAAGCATCCCAATTGAGGGTCTTAGGAATTGGGTGCTCAGGACCTCCGACAGGTGCCTTCACGTCGGGACCCTGCGGCCAAATTGGACGATTGGTCCAGACGTGGACCTCTTTGACCGTTCCCAGCGCGCCTTCCTTAATGATCTGAGCGGCATGACGAAGTCCGGTGAGCGCCGTCCCTTGGTTCCCCATCTGCGTCGCGACTTTATGCTGCTTCGCGAGATTCGCTAAAGCACGCGCCTCATAGATGCTGTGGGTGAGGGGCTTCTGACAGAATGCGTGTTTGCCGTTACGGATCGCCATCGCAGTGGCAGCGGCATGCGTATGATCGGGAGTACTGACGGTGACCGCGTCGAACTTGTCCTTCATCTCGTCGAACATCTTGCGAAAGTCGGTGTATTTCGCCGCCTTCGCGAATCGCTCGTCCTTCGTGCGTCCTTCGAGCGTACCCTCATCGCAGTCACAGATGGCGACGATCGTGCCGTTCGCCGCGGCATGCGACGAATCGCTACCTCCCTTTCCACCGACGCCGATACAGGCGAAATGGATTTGTTCATTCGGCGACTTACTCTCCGCCAGGGTCACTCCACCCGCGACCCAGTAACCGATTCCGGCCGCCGCCGACGTCTTCAGAAAATCACGACGATTGGATCGACGCTGCATCACAACTTATCCTCAAGGTCTAGGTTGAAGTTCCCCCGGCAAGGCTCTTCGCGGAGTCGCTTTGAAGTCGTTCCCTTTTCCACCCTCGAACTGTTGAAAGGTGAAGTACTCACGAAGCGACACAAGCCATAATGCCTTTCGGCCTGATCCTACTACGACCGATCCGACCAAACAACGTGATAGCGAGTGGTTTTCGGAGGATGTTTTTTGAGCGGTGAACGGGCCTATCCCATGCCCGCCACCGAATAGAGGACCGAACCCCGGCACAGGCGAACAGGGTTACTCTTTCAGAGACTCTCGTAGGAATAGGGCTTTCGCATTTCGCGTGAAAGCATTCCCGCGGCCTCGGCATCTCCGGGAAATGTTTCCATCCCCGGATCCCAAGTCAACTTCCGCCCAAGTCGTAGCGAGAGAACCCCCAAATGACATAGTGATGCGGAGCGGTGACCGATCTCGACATCGCAGATAGGGGGCTTTCGCGACTTCACCGATTCGAAAAAGTTCGCCATGTGGTTGTCACTGGCGTAGAGCTTGATGGCATCGGAGGGGAGAGGCGTTTCGAGGAGTGAGGAATCACTCGCTTCCAATTTGTCACCGCGGCTGACATAGATCCAACCCTTGGGCCCTTCGAATTGGATGCCGTGATACTTCTCGCCTGGTCCTGGTTTGCCCGTCACTCCTCCCGCCCAGCCATTGGCGGTAGTATTGTGACAGAAGTGCTCAACGCCGTCATCATAGACGTACTTCACGCGGTACTGGCTTGCGGCCGTATAGCCTCCGGGAATTGGTTGAACGACAATTTCCCCCTCGATACTGACCGGCCCGCTTCGATCCTTGCCGAGTCCCCAGAGGGCGATGTCGTTATGATGGGCACCCCAATCGGTCATCGTTCCGCCTGAATAGTCCCACCAATATCGAAACGTGCGATGACATCTCTCGGGGACATAGTCAGTCGTTTGAGTTTGCCCCTGCCACATGTCCCAGTTGAGTTCTTTGGGAACGGGAGCGGTTTTGAAAGGACCTTCGTGAAGTCCCGTGGGAAGCCAAGTCCGAACACGTTCGACTTTCCCAAGTCGTCCATTCCGTACAAGCTCACAGGCGAGCCGAAATGTCTTGTCGCTTCGCTGCTGACTTCCTGTTTGAAGAATGCGTCCGCTCGATTTCACCGCCTCGACGAGCCGTTTCCCCTCATCAATGGTGAGGGTGAGAGGCTTCTCACTGTAAACGTCCTTCCCACTTTTGACCGCACGAAGGTTGACGAGGGTGTGCCAATGGTCGGGTGTCCCGTTGATCACGATGTCGAGTTCCGGCAAGTCACAGACCTCGCGGAAGTCAGAAAAGGGCTTGGCTCCCTTGAAGTGCTGAGTGGCCTTTTCCAATCGATCCTTGTCGACGTCGCAGACCGCGATGACATCTCCAAATTTCTGAGCAAGCTTTGCATCGAACGTTCCCATTCCTCCGCAGCCGATGAGCGCCACTTTGGGTCGTTCATTGGGAGAATCGGTTCTCTCCTCCGCTCGTGCGGGGAGAGATTCAATGAACCAAGCGGGGAGAGCCGATGCAGCGGCCGCTTTGATAAAAGTGCGGCGTGATAAGGGCGTGACAGTCGATTGATGAAACATGAGAGGCGTTCCAATCGGTCTGAAGATTTGGTTCCTTGATCGGAAGCTAGCCGAGAGAAGGGAAGAAATCAATTCTCCATCAGATGGAAGGAGGAATCAGTTCGGCAGAAATGGTCGAAATCAAGATGCCACGATCAATGGCGCGCTTGATAGATCTGTCGGTCAGGAAGTGAAACGGCCGTAAGCACGCCTGTTTTACCGCTCCCCGTGTCCACCATGATGAAATGATCGTCGAGAATGGGCTTACCCCAAAACTCGTCGGAGACTCGATGCGTCGGCTTATGCCCCACGACGAGTGTTTCGGGGCCTTTCCAGTGGCCGCGCAACTTCCTGCCATCCATCCAAAGCAGGTCCTCTTCGGTTTGGTCCTCCCACGAGAGTTTCAAGTTGATGCCCGCATGCACGAATAGGTAACCGTTCTCTTTGAAGTAGAGCTGAAGTGAGTGGAAGAATTCAATGTGCTCTTTCGGCATCGCTTGTTTCAATCGTTCGGCGGTTTGAAGGAGTTGTTGATCGACGGGCTTGCCGGCGGCTAGCTCTTGACAATGCCGCTGCGTCGCGCCGGGGAGATAGGATTCGACGGTTGCCCAACCTTCCATGTCATCGAGCCAAAAGAGAGTCGGATGCTCGAGGAAATCGAGCAACTGTTCCTCATGATTCCCTTTCAGACTGATGATCCGAGCAGGGACTTTGCTTCTAAAAGCGAGAATCTCATCAACCGTCTTGCGGACGGACGGGCCGCGATCGACATAGTCCCCCATGAAAACGACGGTGTCGTCCGATTGCAGAATCGGATCGAGCTGCACTAGGAGGGAGTGGAGGAGTTCATCTTCGCCATGTATGTCGCCGATTGCGAAATATCTGTTCACGGATTCACACTCCTCCATGCGGCCGGCACAACCGCTGGGCCGGGAAAATCGAGGGTCGGTGTCGTGCACGAATCTGTATCATGAAGAGTCCACGGATTTCATGCTTCAAGGACTATTCATGCGGCCTGACCGACCTCAACTTGCACTGACTATCGTTATCACACTCCTTGGTTCGTTCCATCCCCTCTTCGCGGGAGACGACCCGATTCCCGACTTTGCGTACTCGCAATGGGTTCGCGAACCGTTTGTCACTGGCTCCCCTGATGAAAACGATATTCGCGCGATCACGATTGATCATCAGGGAGCAGGATGGACCGCGACACGCGCGGGGCTGAGGCGAATTGGCAACGGTAAGTTGGTCGCGGTCGGTGATGACATAATCAATGGTCCGACCTACGCCCTCGCGACGTCACGGGATGGGACCATATGGATCGGCGGCTGGAACGGTGTCTACAGAGTGACACCAAAAGAGATCAAGCAAGTTGGCCGGTTGTCTGGACCCGTCCTTTCTTTTGCCTTTGACAACGATCGAATCATCGCCGGTAGCGTTCAGGGGCTTTTCATCTACGAAGCTAATGGCTGGCGAAGATGGCCTAATGATGAGATACGAACGCCCACGAGTCTTCGTGGACTGGCATTTTGGGACGACAAACTCTTGGCGGCGACCGATGTCGGCTTCACGGTGATCGATGAGAATGGTTCAACTTCCTTTTTGCCTGAACAAGATGAATTCAGTCGTGTCGCTCAAGCAATCGCAATTGTTCCCGAGGAATTTCGACGCCCGGACGAAGGAGTGAGCGTTTGGGTCGCCACGAATGCGGGTGTTGATGTTCGCCACCTAAACGACGAACCGGTTCGTCGGCTTTCAATGCCGAGACGAGGAACGACCGGCGTCGAATCAAATACGCTCGATCATCTTCTTGGGGAGTACCCCTGCCGAGACATTCGAGCAATCGCGTTCAAATCGAAAGCGGAACGACCTACCGCTTGGCTCGGTACGAATGAGGGGCTGATCATGCTCACTCATTGGTCGAGCGGATGGCCGGGGACGTATCGTTTCCTCCACAGCCAACGCTGGTTGCCTTCTAATGAAGTCCGTGCGATCGCGATCGGATCCGAGGGGAATGTCTTCATCGGTACGTCGGGCGGGGTGAGCATTCTCCGAGAGGAGAAGATGACACTCGCAAAGAAGGCCGCTTACTTCGAAAAGATGGTCCGGGACCGCCACGTTCGTCCGCCGGGCCTTGTCGAACGTTGCCGTCTTCGGGTGGCGGGGGAAGTGAGTTCTTTCGAGCCCGAGGATACCGATAACGATGGAGAGTACACCGGTACTTACCTCGTTGCCGAAGCCTACCGTTATGGTGCAACTCGATCGGAGGAGGCGAAACAGAACGCGGATGACGCGTTCGACGCGATGGAATTTCTCCAATCAGTCACCGGGACGCCCGGTTTCGTCGCCCGGACAGTCGTACCTGCCACTTGGAAGAACGGGCATGATCCGAATTTGAGTTATTCGCCACAGCAACGGGCCGAGATGCTCGCCCAGAAT
>JAIEPU010000284.1 GCA_019748235.1 bacterium | reverse complement strand
AATACTGCCGCGTTTCAATCCATCGAGTTCAACAGTCAATCAGCATTCGTTCCAAATTACACGTTCAACTACTCCATCCCACCCCTCCCGGTCATCGGATCAATTGGATCGGTTTCGGGATCGCTGAGCGCGGTTTCGCTGAACGATTTCGTCACGTCTCCTTCGCCGGCGACTGTTATCGCTCCGATCGGTGTTTCCGGCGGAACCTGGCAAGCGGCGCTCGGAACGTACAGTGAAACGGTGACTCCGCTCGTTGTCACCGGAACAGGTTTGCTCAGCTTCATCAACATCAACACGAACCTTGGTTCTTTCGGCCTCGCCAACCCAGCCAATCCATTCACGGCGGGCTCGGTTGAAGTTGGCCCGGACCTAGGCGGTTTCTCGTCCGTCAAAGTCACGATTCCATACGCGTATGATCAATACATTGCCGGCCCCTACACGGTGATCTCGGGCGTGCTCGACAACCTAGCCGTTCTGGTCCGCGTGAGTGGTCAGTTGGTCTACAGCGGTGAGGTTGCCACCTCCGCCATTCCTGAGACCGGAAGCATGGCTCTTATGGGAATCGCGTTTTCGTTCGTCGCGGTGGCCTTGATCTATCGCCGACGCAAGATGGCCGCCTAAAGAAGGCTGGGGGTGATCGGAGCCCATACCGCTCACCAAACCTTGACGAAATGAATCCCCAGAGCGGGCGATGCCTTTCTGGGGATTTTCATTTCTTGTGACGCCGCCAGTTTCGAAACAAGTTGATCTTGGTTCGATGGATTGAAGTCTTGTATCGGGTTAATCATCGGCCGTATCTTGAACGGGGCGTCTTCATCCGGTTGGAGCTCCTTTCCATTTCTATTCGCGGAAAGCCCCTTCTATGTATCCGATATTTCGCTTCGTTTCCGCATGCATCGCGCTGCTTGGAATCGCATTCGTCACGGGTTGCTTCGATCAAACTGTCGACGGCGACAAGATCACGATGACTTGTTCGCCGTGGGTTGCGCAAGTGTTTATCGGATTCTCCATCGGAGCGTTCGTGGTCGCGTTTGTCCTTCGGAAACGCTCGATAGGCGTGCTGATTGCCTGTATTGGCATTGGATTGTTCGGGTTTCTCGTCCTTCTTCCGGCTGCGCAACTCGACAATATCGTACTGGATGACGAGCACTATGAGCGAAATGGAGGTTTCAGTTATTTCCATCGGGTTCACGACGAAATCAAATTCAAAGAGACGAAGCAAATTGAAATCATTCAAGTGAAGAAGAAAGCAAGACGAGGAGGAACTCAAATCAGCTACTACTTCGTCGTCACGGGCAAGGATGGATTAGAGCCTAGGGAATTGCCGATCGGCGATATGGCGAAGTACATGGTCTCGGAGATCGCGAACCGTGCCCGGAAGCAAGGGGTCGAATTCTTCAACTCTTCGGATCTCGAACTGCATTGAATGACGACTTCGATCATGTTCGCTCGTCGATCAGAAGTTTTCACTGAGCATGATTCGATACCGGCCATTCGTATCGATCCAACGGGCCGCCTTCGAGAACGGCGCGGACTGCACCTCTTCCTTTCGACTCAGTCGGGTAATCAGAATGGTTCGGCGTTCAGGACGAACCTGCATATCGCGAAAGTAAATGGGACGAATGTCTAAGTCAGGCCCATAGTACTTCGCCGACGGTGGGTCGCCATTGAACCAAACGATGTCGGCGGTTTTAGCCCCTGGAAGTCTTCTGACGATTTCAATGACACTCTTCGTGGATCGTTCGCGTGCAACATCCGGAAGCGTCTCCACGACCACGAAGGTGCTTATTGCACCCAGAAGCACGACGACAATACCAAGGTGCGCGACCCGATAATGGAGATGTCGCAAAAGGAGCCGTCTCGCGATTCGCGCGGTCCAAAAGAGTCGCGCAAAGGTGGTGGCCGTCAGAACGATCCCGCACGCAAGCACAGGAAATATCCACGGACGCTGGAACCACAAAAGCACCGCGGGAATCGTTAGGCAAGTCAATAGCACGATCACGACAGGCATTTCTCGCAAAACACCATCCATCCAGCGATACCCTGTCATTCCCGTCTTCAACCAACGTGCTATCCAGAACCCGGTACCGATTGCAAGTGGAGGAAAGATGGGAAGCAGATAAGTAGGATTCGCCGATCGAGCCGTGAAGAATAAAAGGAATACCGCCGTTCCCCATACGGCCAATGGAGCGCATGGATTGTTCCACAGGTGATTCCAACGTTTAGCATCACGAACGAATTGCCAGAGCGGTGCTGCTAATAGGAAGACCCAAGGCGCCCCCCCTGCCAGTAGTGTCGCCACATAGACGAATCGGCTTTGATTGCCATGCCGCTGAGTTGACGTGAAAAATCCCAGCACATGCCGATCAAAGAAAAAGTACTTCAAGTAGCCGGGCGATGCTTGCTCCACGGCGAGATACCAACATGAGGCCATCGCACACGCCATGAACATGGCAACGGCTCCCTCCATGAATCCACGCCGTCGATCGGAAAAGTAGCTCAAGGAACCGATACCTATCGCCGGCAGAACGACCCCAAGCAGTCCCTTTGAAAGTATCCCTGCGGCAAGGCTGGCCGCGAGAACAACGATCGTCAGTCCTCGTGTCCACCATCGGTCTTGAATCGGCGGAGATGTTCCCACATGCCAAATGAGGATCGACGTCATTGCGAAGAAGAGGAGAGACGTGTCATGACCCACGGTCAGCGACATGGCGATGATCGACGTCATGGTCATGAGAGAAAGCGCGGTGGTGTATCCGATAAACCTGTTGAACAATCGCCCAGCGAGAATACCGGTGACGATGACCGTTCCAAATCCCAATAAAAGATTCGGTAAACGGTACGCGAATTCAGTCTCCCCGAATAATTGGGAGCTGAGTGCGAGCCCCCAGAAATAGGGAGCCGGGCGATCGAGGAAAGGCTTTCCATCATAGGTGGGAACCAACCATTCATTCCCTTGAGTCATCTCACGCGCGATGACCGCGTAGAGTGATTCATCAGGATCAAAGAGAGGCCAAGGAAAACAAACGGTCAGCGTCACGAGCCAAACAAAAAAGAGGCCGACCATCATGGCGAGCAGCCATTCCCCCCGCCGAATCTCCTTATCCGTCGGAGCGATTGTTGAAGCGACTTCTTCGCGCAGAATTGGTTGCGACGAAAGCGAAGGTTCCCGCTCAGAGTGAAGAGAAGGTAGTACAGCCCCCTTCTCCATGAGTGCGGTCATGCTTTCAGCATCATAAAATCGCTGAGTCAAGTCTTTCCCGAGCCACCAAAGAATCGAAGCTAACCAGAATCCCATAAGACGGAAGAGACTTCCCGGACAGCCATCAAAGTGCTTTAAAAAGTGATTCAGGTAAAGCGATGATTACGGAGGATTCCTCCAGAACATAAGACAAGTTCCCGCTCCCTGGAAATATCGTGCACGAAGTGATCTGAATTCAGCAGGATCTAGTCCAAAAGATTATTGCTCTCGATGGGTCGAATACATTCCGCTGTGTCATTCGAAACTTTATTGACTAGTGAGGAGACTGGCTCAGCGATCAAGTCGTCGTTGATACCGACGGGGATATCGGATACGCCTCCGTTCCCAGGGAGCCAAAGAGGGTAATGCTCCGGCGGAACGATGACGGGCATCCGCTCATGCAGCCAAGCGAGCTTTCCCGTCGCCGCGGTCGTGATGATGGTGAATGAGGTGACGGATTCGGTCGGCCCCGTCCATCGTTCCCAAAGACCGGCAAAAGCGAAGGGACGGGCATCAGGGAAGTGTAGATAGTACGGCTGCTTCTTCTTGCCACTCGCTTTCCACTCGTAGTAGCCGTCCGCAATCACCAGACATCGGCGCTTGGCGTAGGCGTCTCGGAACATTGGCTTTTCAGCGATGGTTTCCGCGCGAGCATTGATGGCTTTGGCGCCAACCGACAAGTCTTTCGCCCATCGGGGGATGAGCCCCCACCTCATCCAGACGAGTTCGCGTTTGGTCGTCCCTTCTTCTCGGCGAATCACGGGAACCGATTGCGTCGGTGCGACGTTGTAACGCGGTTCGAAGTCATCGATCCCTGAAAGATCGAAGAGCTCTCCCACTTTTATAGCGGGCGTCTTCACCGTAAATCGCCCGCACATAAGACCCTCCAATGATCTGGCAAAAAGCTTCGATTTCTTACTTGCTCTTATACTGAACTAAAGTATAGTTTTGACGTCGCCGATATTCACCCCGGAAGGAGAAGCCCATGGATGAGAAATCGTCTTCTCTGGCGCTTCTCGCCGAGCGAATTCGCTCGATCGAAAGAACATCATCGGCCGTTTGCGATCGACTTTCCAGTGGGAATAGGATTCTGGACGACATGCTTCCGGGTGGTGGATTCCGCCCGGGAGGGATCATCGAGTGGATTAGCGAAAAGGATGGCACGGGGGCGTGGTCCTTGGCGTTGATCATGGCTCAAAAGGCTTGCCGCGATCATGGAATCTTAGTCGTCATCGATCGGCATCATGAATTTTACCCGGTTCCCATGCTTCAAGCCGGTTGGGCTTCACGTCATTTACTGCTTATTCGTCCGCAGACGGAAAAGGAAGAGCTCTGGGCGTGGGAGCATGTGCTGCGCTGTCGTGGAGTAGCGGCAGTGATGGGGTTATTGCGGAAGGGTTCGAGTCGAACGATGAGGAGGCTACAGCTCGCCGCGGAGAGTGGATTGGGAATCGGGCTTCTGCTTCGTCCGAAGGAAGCGAGTGCCGAGCCAAGTTGGGGAGATGCCCGCGTTCAGGTCGAGCCGCTTCCCTCGGATCAGTTTGCTCGTCCTCCTGATTCACTCAAACGATTTCTTCGTCTGACGCTTCTTTACGCGCGGGGTGGAATCGCGGGTCGATCGGTAGAGGTCTCTTGGGATGAAGAAGCGAATACTTTGTCTCTGGCTTCCCGATTGGGGGATTCAACGCCGACTCGCCATTCGGTCAGCCTGTAAGCAGCCGGCTTCAAATGATTCAGCCTCTCAACACTCGCGCATGCTCGTTCTGTATGCCGTGACGGGAGGGCGCGGCTCACGGGTGACTGCCCGTTCTCCTTTGGCGGGTGAATTAGGAATCGCTCCGGGCATGCCATTGGCTGAGGCTCAGTCGCTTGCCGGCCCAAAATATCTTCGCTTCTTCGAGGTGGACGATCCGGTGGCGGATCGTCAATCACTTGAACGATTGGCACATTGGTGTCAGCGATTTAGTCCCATCGTCAGTATCGAGGCTGCTCCAAGTCCCGAGAGTCTGTTTATCGACGTCACCGGCTCCTCTCATTTGTGGGGAGGAGAAGAAGGACTCGCGCATCAAGCGATTGATGAATTGAGTCATTTTCGTCTCGTCGCGCGGATAGGTATTTCGGACACGGTCGGTAGCGCATGGGGGGTGGCTCATTATGCGTTCTCTCCGGTGACAGGTCGTTGTCAGTGGATCGATCAGATTCGTTCGAAATCGATCATCATTCCACCGGGACAAATCGGATCCATCCTCGCCTCTCTTCCCGTGGAAGCGCTTCGTCTTCCTGAAGTCATAGTGGCAACTCTTCATGAGTTGGGAATACACAAGGTCAACGATGTCGAGGCTGTTTCACGCGAACGCTGGATGTCTCGGTTCGGACCTGAATTACTCTTGCGACTCGATCAAGCGATGGATCGCGCCAGCGAAGTCTTGACCCCGGAAGAACCTCCACCGGAATTGGAAGATTCCTGGGGACTCGAGTTCCCGGTCGTTCATACCGACGCCGTGCTCAAAGTCGTGGAGCAATTGCTACAGCCATTGATTCCTCAGGTGAGGCGCGGATGGGGAATCACGCGACTCGAAATACTCTTTCATCATGAATCATTGACGCAAGGAGTCGAAAGCCTTCCCGTGGGTCTTTGCCGTCCAAGCATCCGGCTCGATCATTTGCTTGGTCTCGTTCGGTTGGCTCTTGATCGGGCAAAGCTGGCTGGACCAGTGACGGAGATTCGAGTTCGTATCGCAGGAACCGCCCTCATGGAGATTTTCCAGGGAGAGCTCTTTCAGTCAGAGCGAGACGACTCTGCAGAGATCGATGGACTCATCGATCGGCTCTCCATGCGACTTGGTCGTCGGCAAGTCGTGTTTCCCCGACTCATCGCGGACGCGCAGCCGGAACGATGTTGTCGCGAGGAGCCGGCGAGCGATGCTCATCGTCATCGCTCATCAATCCATCCGCTCCATCGTCATCCTTATCGTCCGACGCGTCTTTTTTTGAAGCCTAGGCCCATTGATGTTCACGCGGTTCATCCGGGCAACAAGCCCGCTTTCTTTCGGGAGAGGGATCATCAAGAGACGATTCGTCTCTATTGGGGGCCGGAACGGATTGAAACGGGGTGGTGGCGCGGCAGGCCCATTGGGCGAGACTATTACCGCATCGAATTAACGAGCGGCCAACGGCTATGGATCTATCGTGATCTCATGACGGGAAGTTGGTTTCTGCATGGAGCATTTGAATAACCATGCCGGAATCACCCTTGCAAAACAAGCGAACGCCTTCTTTCGATCCTCCAAAGCGTTCACAAGCTTCGGCTCGCTATGCCGAGCTTCACTGCCGGACAAACTTCTCTTTTCTCGAGGGAGCATCCCATCCTGATGAATTGGTGGGCCGCGCGGCGGAGTTGAATCTAGCTGCCCTCGCGATTACCGACCGCAATACCTTGGCGGGTGTCGTGCGAGCTCATGTGGCGGCTAAGGAAGTGGGCGTGCCACTTATCATCGGCTCGGAAATCACCCCGCAGGATGCATCTCCCGTCGTGCTGTTGGCAACCGACCGTGCCTCGTATGGCCGCCTCTCCCGTTTAATCACGATAGGCCGACGCCGCGCGGAGAAAGGGCATTGCACTCTTTTTCTTGATGACATCGCGACCTATGCCCATGGGTTACTCGCTGGTGTTGTTCTTCATCCATCCTCTCCACCTGCTATTTCCACCTCTGTTAAATCATCTTCATCCCCCCGGTTGCATGAAGAGGAAGGAAAGCTCGAACTCTATCGCGAGATTTTTGGCGATCGTTGTTACGGCATCGCGGAGCTTCGGCGCGGAGCAGATGATGCGCTGTCGCTTTTGCGGATGAAGGAGCGTTGTGCGAGAGCTCGCGTGCCGATCGTAGCGGCCGGTGATGTCTTTTATCACGTTCGCGAACGGCGCGAATTGCAAGACGTGCTGACTTGTGTTCGAGAAGGATGCACTCTCAGGGATGCGGGGGAGCACCTCTTTCCCAACGCGGAGCGACATCTTCGCTCGGCCGAGGAAATGGAGGAGTTATTTGCCGCCGTTCCAGGTGCCGTCGAACGAAGCCTCGAAGTGAAGGATCGATGTTCCTTTTCACTGGATGAGCTTCGTTACGAGTATCCCGAAGAGCTCTGTCCTCGCGGCATGCGCCCAATCGATTACCTGAAACGGCTGACATGGAAAGGAGCGAGATTCCGCTATCCAGCGGGCTTGCCCGATAAGGTCCGCGATCTAATCGAAAGAGAGCTTCGCCTCATCGAAGAGCTTCGCTACGAAGCCTACTTCTTAACAGTGTGGGATCTCGTTCGCTTTGCTCGGTCCCGGAACATTCTTTGTCAGGGACGAGGTTCCGCCGCGAACTCGGCTGTTTGTTTCTGCCTCGAAGTCACCTCGGTCGATCCCGATCGGATCGAAGTCCTTTTCGAACGATTCATTAGCAAGGAACGGAACGAAGCGCCGGACATCGACGTTGATTTCGAGCATCAACGACGCGAGGAAGTGATTCAATACGTCTATGAGAAATATGGACGCGAACGCGCCGGCATGACGGCCGAGGTTATCACCTATCAACGTCGTTCCGCCATTAGAGACGTGGGTAAGGCGCTCGGTTTGTCGCTCGATCGAGTCGATGCCTTAGCGAAAGGATTCGAGGGCTTTCGAGATCAAGAGGATGTGGAGTTCGATGAACGGCTGAAGGAGGCGGCGCTCGACGAGCATTCCCCCGTCGTCCGGCAATTAACTCGCCTCGCTTCAGAGGTCATCACCTTTCCGCGTCATCTTTCCCAGCATGTCGGAGGCCTCGTTATCACGCAGGGGCCGTTGGCGGAAATCGTCCCGATCGAAAATGCCTCGATGGAGGGGCGCACCGTCATTCAATGGGACAAGGACGATCTCGATGCACTTGGCATCTTGAAGGTCGACTGTCTTGCGCTGGGAATGCTTTCAGCACTTCATCGCTGTTTTGATCTTGTGGAAAAGCATTATCATCGCCCTCTTACCCTCGCCACCGTGCCGGCGGAGGATAAGCGTGTTTACGACATGATTTGCAAGGCGGATACGATTGGGGTCTTCCAGATCGAAAGCCGGGCTCAGATGAGCATGCTTCCTCGACTGAAGCCGCGCAAGTTTTACGACCTCGTGATTGAAGTCGCGATCGTCAGGCCGGGGCCCATCCAAGGAGACATGGTTCATCCGTATCTTCGTCGCCGAGCGGGAGAAGAGCCGGTTGAATACCCGAGTCCCGCCTTTGAAAAAGTGTTGAAGCAAACGCTGGGGGTGCCGATTTTTCAAGAGCAGGCGATGCGGCTCGTCGTTGAAGCGGCGGGTTTTACTCCCGATGAAGCGGATCAACTTCGTCGGGCAATGGCCGCTTGGCGTCGAAAGGGAGTGCTCGAAAAGTTTCGAGACAAGTTGATCAGAGGTCTCATCGATCATGGCATCACCCCGGAGATGGCAGGACGTGTTTACAAACAGATCCAAGGGTTTGGCGAATACGGGTTCCCGGAGTCTCATGCGGCCAGTTTCGCGATCCTCGTCTATGCCTCCTCCTGGCTGAAATGCCACTACCCGGCCGCTTTCACGGCATCCATTTTGAACAGCCTCCCCATGGGTTTTTATGCCCCCGCTCAACTCGTCCGTGATGCCAGAGAACATGGCGTCGAAGTCCGCCCCGTTGACATTAACGCCAGCGATTGGGAGAGCACGCTCGAGCCGAACGGAGCATCATCGTGCGCGCTTCGGATTGGCTTCAGACTCGTTCATGGAGTGGGAGAAGAGGAAGCGGCAAAGATCATGCGCGGACGAAAAGAGGGAGGCCCCTATGGGTCGATCGATGACGTCGCACGGCGTGCCAAGATAAAGAAAGGGACGCTGTCGAAACTCTCCGCAGCCGATGCATTTCAATCGCTAGAGCTCAATCGTAGGCAAGCATTGTGGAATGCCCTGGTGCCGCGTGAAGAAGGGCTACTCTTTGATGGTCCTGATGAGGATGATACCGCTCCCTTGCCGCTGCTCAAAGAATCGGAAGAAGTGGTGGCTGACTATCGAACGGTCGGCTTGACCCTTCGAAAGCATCCTGTCTCGTTCATGCGTCCTTACTTGGAGAGGCTCCGGGTTTTCACCTCGGCAGAGCTCCCCTCCTTGAACAACGACACTTTCGTCAAGGTGGGAGGACTGGTCCTTATGCGCCAACAGCCAGGAACGGCCAAAGGAATTCGTTTCATCACGCTCGAAGATGAGACCGGGATCGTGAATCTGATTGTTCGGCAAGAGGTCTGGAATCGTTATCGCCGAATGGCAGTAAGAGCATCCTCTCTTCTAGCCACCGGCCGACTACAGATTCACGGCATCATCATTCACGTCTTGGTGAGTAAGCTCGAGGAGCTCTCTCAGGCACTGAAAGGATTGAAAACGAAGTCCCGAGACTTTCGGTAGCAGATCGAAAGCCAGCAGATCTAGTGAGTTTCTAACCGGACCACGAAACGACGTGGAAGACTGTCGAAAGCGTCCAGCGACATTCTCGACAAAGAACACTGGAAAGGACGTAAACCCTTCTCGTCTAACGGAGAGGGGGGGATTTGAACCCCCGGTATCCGGTGAAGGATACACCGGTTTTCGAAACCGGCACAATCAGCCACTCTGTCACCTCTCCTAAGAGCAAAACGACTGGCCGAGTCTTGCCCTCGCAAGGCAACAGTTTACGGCCATCGCATGTCTGAGACCAGCCCTCCTGTGGAATCAAAAAGTCGGCATTGGGCGGCAAGGAGTTACGGCAAACGATCGGATCGAGAACTGACACAAGAGAGAGGGTACGTTCCCCTTAGGTTCACGACGAGGAAGAATGAGCCAAGAACGGCTGTGAAGCGGCATCGATCTCCGAGTGGAATGGCGTTACCGCATCAACTGGTATGCTTCGAGACAAATAAGAATCCAACGTGGCGAAGAGCGTCTTGTGTTCACGATTCTTTACCCATCGATCAAAATGCCAGTCCGCGAATGCGACACGAACTGCCCGAAACCTTGGAATCAACGAGGGAACACGCCGGGCATAGTTCGACCAGAGTGGGCCGAAGCGCCGAGCGAGTTTCAACTCTTCGTAACGGATCGATTCCCCATACGACGTCACGATGAGCAACATCAAACCTGCGGCAAGGATGACGTCTACAAAGAGAAAACAGGCCCCCAACATCATCAAGAGAGTTCCCGCATAAAGCGGATGGCGAACCAACTGGTAAGGACCGGCAGTGGTCAGCACATGGTTCTTATGCAGAATGCCACTTGCCCAGGTACGAAGAAGAGTTCCGAAAAGGATGAGCAGTGTTCCGAAGATCGCGACCGGAGCGGATTGATTGACTCGCTCAAATGGATGGCCGTTCGTCAGAAGCTCTTTGATGAGAAGACCACCGATGATTCCCCAAGATAGAGGGATCCGATACCGGCCTAGGAACGACTCTCGCGGTGGCGGACTCGCCGCAACGTGTTCGTACGAAGAAACAACGGGGGAGGATGGCGAATTCATGTGCCGCCGATAGTCTCCTCCGCCAGACGAAGCAATGATAAATTGCCCCCTTTCTGTTCCATGTCACCGATGTCATGATGAGAGCAACGATGTTCGCTCCCTTATTCCACTCGGAAAGCAACCTGAGATTGGTAAGCTGGGTGAACATAGGCAATACCAAAACATCGGCAAGATAGGCGATTGTGTCCGCGAGATTTGACGACTGGACTGAACGCAGATCGAAACCACGTTATTCGACAATGAGTCGCGTGGGTTCTAAGAATTCACTGCCATTCAATGAGCACATCTGATCACCGGTGTTGCGAAGAAGAGAACTTCGAGTGAGAGCATCTCGTTTGATGAAGAAAAACCACTGGCTTCATTTGCACCTCCTCGCATTCTGTCTGATGGGAGTCATTCCTGCGAGTTCGCTCGGGGCGGTGCTTTTCGATGGGCAGCTCGGAACAGCTCCGTCCGCGCAAGGCTGGTTTTTTATCACTGATCCACTCTCCGGCGCCCTTTCCACGCAGACCCCATTCGCCGGTTGGACAACACTCGACACGCGAGGACAACGGACCGAGTCTGCGGGATATCCCAGCTTCGGCCATCCCGGCATCGGAACGCTCGATCGAAGTCTCGGTTTTACGCTCTCTTTTGACATCAAACTCATCGCGGAAACACACGTCAGTACGAACCGAGCGGGGTTCAGCATCATCGCGATCGCCAACGACTTGAAAGGAGTGGAGGTCAGTTTCTGGCAGAATCAGATTTGGGTGCAGAATGACTCGCCGTTATTTACTCACGGTGAATCGGTCGCGTTCAATACTACGACAGCTTTCGTCGACTATGATCTGAGTTTTCTTGGAAACAACTACCAGATCAAAGCTAATGGCAACACGATCCTCAGCGGATCATTGAGGGACTATTCCTCCTTTGGATTCCCTTACAGCGTCCCCAACTTCGTCTTCATGGGTGATGACACATCAGCCGCCAGCGCCGCCG
>JAIEPU010000309.1 GCA_019748235.1 bacterium | reverse complement strand
GAGAGGTATCGAATCACTCCTTCTCATGCTCAGAGCCGCGCAATAAAACACCAGAAATGTGGGTAAGACTCAGGTCGAGGCGACCCAGCCTACTAACGCAATTGACGCCCGGTCGTTTCCGCGTGCTCCGTCTAGGCCGCTTCGTCGGGATAGAGCTCGGCAATCTGGCCGCATGACTCGGCTTCAGCGACCTTCGCGAGCCATGCCTCCCAAGACTTTCCAGCGGCGGCGTCGCGTCCCGTGAACAGAATGCTGTGAATGTCATTTACCGGAACATCAACCGGGTCGTCCTTTCCTGGCAAAAGCAACTGGACCGCTGCGGCCGACGTGTTGAACACGTATCCAATGATCTCTTTGCCATCGGCGAGACGAAGCGTCACATCACCTCGATAGTCGAGGGCACGAGCGAGCGCTTCGCATCGGGTCTTCTCATCGACAGTCGTGCACGACCACCCTTCGAGTTTCTCCG
Organism: bacterium; assembly: GCA_019748235.1. Taxonomy (GTDB): domain Bacteria; phylum Planctomycetota; class Planctomycetia; order Kolteriales; family Kolteriaceae; genus JAIEPU01. The sequence goes on along the minus strand of JAIEPU010000309.1, from coordinate 11,183 downwards.
GAGCCATTCCAGTTGCCATTTCGTCGCCTCGTTCTCTTTCGTCTTCCGTTTCGATGTTTTCTTCCGCTGTCTTGTAGGCTGGGTCGTCTCGACGCAGCTCTTGCGACTCACGATGCCTGTTTCAAACTTTCGATGGGAATGACGACACTTGGCACCGCCGGCTTTTGTTTCGTCGGTTGATACGGAGTCGTCGCGGGTCGACCGAACTGGCCAGTGAGTGTCGCCCGAGTTGTCTGCCAGAATCCACGCCAACTGGTGAACGTTCGATCGACGGAGGTCGGCTCGAAGCCGCAATGCACCATGCAATTGGCGCACTTCTCGTTCCGCTCGGGCGTGCCGTAATTGTCCCACTCGGTCGATTCCATCAGCTCCGCAAAAGTCTTCGCGTAGCCTTCCTGCATCAGGTAGCACGGCTTTTGCCAGCCGAAGATGTTGTACGCCGGACTTCCCCACGGCGTGCAGTCATACTCTTCGTCTCCCATGAGAAAACGAATGAAGAGGGGAGTCTGATTGAATCGCCAGTGCCGTTTCGGTCGACTGAAGATCGTTCGGAAAAGCTCTCGTGTTCGCTGACGTTCGAGGAAGTGGGTCTGATCCGGCGCCTTCGAATAGCTGTATCCGGGAGAGACCATCATCCCTTCGACGCCGAGAGCCATCATATCGTCAAAGAAGCCGCGCACTTTTTCGGGATCTGTCCCATCGAAAAGCGTCGTGTTCGTGGTGACGCGAAAGCCCCGTTTGACCGCCTCCTTGATCCCGCGGACGGCGACGTCATACGTTCCCATCCGACAGACAGCGAAGTCGTGTTCCTTTCGTGGGCCGTCCATATGAACGGAAAAGCTGAGGTATTTGCTCGGCTTGAAGAGATCGAGCTTCTCCTCTAGGAGAAGGGCATTCGTGCACATGTAAACGTACTTCTTCCGCTCCACGAGGCCGGCGACGATCTCGTCGATCTGTGGATGAAGTAACGGCTCGCCTCCAGGAATGGAAACCATCGGCGCGCCCGATTCTTCGACGGCGTCGAAGCATTGCTGCGGCGAAAGATGGCGCTTCAAAATGTGTGGCGGATACTGCACCTTTCCGCAACCGGCGCACGCCAGATTACAGCGAAAAAGAGGTTCCAGCATCACCACCAACGGATATCGGCGGCGGCCTCGAAGTCGATTCGACAAGACATATTGCGCGACCGTCCACATTTGCGAGACAGGCACACCCATGAATTCGTTCCTTCTAAGAAGGGGGACAGTCACTCGATGTCAATCAGGGCCGTTTTCCGCAGCGGAAAAGTCATGCCGTTCACCGGAGCGGCGGAGTCATGCGGATTTCCGGAGTGGCGGAAATGACGATGACTCGTTCATTCGTTCAAGCGTGATTCCCATGGCCTGCGCGTATCGGGCGAGAGCAAGCGTCGGGAAATAGATCGGGTAATAGTGATAGCGAAGATAAAAGACCTTAGGGAATCCAGTGCCGGTGAACTCCGTTTCGGTCCACGATCCGTCTTCGTTCTGTGATTTGATGAGATACTCGATGCCTCGCTGTACGTCGGGCGAGTTCTCCTCTCCCACCGCGATGAGGGCAAGAATTCCCCACGCCGTCTGCGATGCGGTTGGTTCTCCTTTCCCCATCTCAGTTCGGTCGACGTAGCTGGCGCAGCTTTCACCCCAGCCGCCACACGGCTGTTGCACGGACTTGATCCATGCGGCCGCTCGCTGCACACGCGGGTGATTCATGTCATAACCGATCGATGCCAGTCCGACGAGCGATTGCCAAGTGCCGTAAATGTAATTCACTCCCCATCGGCCCCACCAGCAACCTTCCGGCTCCTGATGCTTGAAGAGGAATCGAATCGCTTCCTCGATGAAAGCCTCTCCCCGCCGATAGCCGAATTCGCCTAGCATTTCGAGGATACGAGCGGTGATATCGGGACAGCTTGGATCGAGCATCGCGTTGTGGTCAGCGAAGGGGATCGCTTCGAGAATCGGATTGTTAACGTCCCGATCGAACGCGGCCCAGCCAAAATCGCTCGACTGCATGGCGATCTCGAACTCGAGGGCGCGGCGGACTGCCTCTTGGCAATGGAGTTCACCGAATCGCGAGGTTCGGCGGATGGCCATGAGCGCCGTCGCCGTATCGTCCAGATCGGGATAGAACCGGTTGTTGTATTCGAAGGCCCATCCGCCGGCGGGAATCTGCGGATTCCGCTTCGTCCAATCGCCCGGCTTGACGATCTCGCGTTCCAGCAGCCAGTCGCACGCCTTTGTCAGGGATTCATGTTCGGGAGGAACGCCCGCCTCGGCGAGTGCCACCATCGACCAGGTCGTGTCCCATATCGGCGACACGCACGGCTGGAGCCGAAGGGTGTCTCCTTCCTCGATCATCAAATCGGTGAGCTGTTTCTCCGCCCAGATCATCTCGGGGCTGTCATCGGCGTATCCCAGGCAACGTAGCGCGATGACCGTGTATACCATCGGCGGAAAAATCGCACCGACCCCGTCACTCTCTTCGAAGTGTTCGAGGAGCCACGCCTCCGCTAGTTTGAGGGCACGGGGGCGAAGGAATTTGCTCCCCCATCGTTCGTACAGTTTGAGTCCTCGATCGAGTACGCGGAAGGCGTTCTCCCAACTGATCAGCCGACCTTGCACCTGCGAAATCTCGGGAATCCGATCCGGCGTCGGCTTTTCGAGGAAGAGTTCTTCAATCCCCAAGTCATCGGGGAGCGGTGTGATCGGCTTGAGTGCCTGCGCGATCGCCAAGGGAACGACAATGGTCCGAGTCCAAGACGACATGTGGTAGAGATTGAACGGGCTCCAAGACGGGAGAAGCATGATTTCGACCGGGACGCTTGGGCAGTGGTTGTAAGGAATCTGCCCGAGAGCCGCGAGATAGAACCGTGTGAAGCTGTTGACTCCGTCGGCTCCCCCCATGTCGCGAATTAGTTTTCGCGCGCGAACCATGTGCGGCTCGTTCGAATCATGACCAGCAAGCTTCAGAGCGAAATATGCCTTGACTGAGACACTCACATCAGCCGGTCCGCCAGGGTAATTACTCCACCCTCCGTCCGCTTGCTGTTTCGAGAGGATGTAGTTCGCGCATTTGCGGATCGTTGAATCCCCCAACCGACCAAGGATGACTTGCAGCAGCACAAATTCGGATTCGAGGATCGTGTCTCCCTCGAGTTCAGCGCACCAATGACCGTCGCTTCGCTGTAAGTCAATCAAGTAGTCCCGTGCCGAGGCAACCGACTGCCGAAGGCTACGTGCATCAACGTCGTGGAGGGAGGCCTGATCGGACTCTGACACGGGCGGTGCGAAAGCCTGTGGAGCGGCTGAAACGGCGGGTCCGCTGCGCATTATCATGTTGGATCCTTCCCTGGATGCCAGTCGATCGGCCATCGAAACCTGCCGACCTATGCCGCGAGAAATTAGTTCGCTCCGCCATCCGCATCAAGATCAAGTCGTCGGATCATTTGCCCCAAGTCCAAAGAAATTATGGGACTTGCGAGTCCGATAGGATGTTTCAAAAAGAGCGGATGGAACGAGGAGCAATAGATCAGGGAAGTCCCGAAGAGAGGCGGTGCTTCATCTCAGAACGAGAGACAGGACCAAATGCAAGAGACCTTGCCCTCATCAAAAAGGAGCAAGGTCTCACGTTCATCCGAAGATTCAGGCACCGAAGAAAACAGGATAAGATGAAGCGATTGTTACTTCTTCTTCGCGACCTTCTTCGCACCCTTCTTGACGCTCTTCTTTGCCGGGCTCTTCTTGGCATCCTTACTCACGACTGCCACGACTTTCTTTGCGGACTTTTTAGCCGCCGACTTCTTTGTTCCCTTCGAGGCGACTTCCTTTGCCTCTCCGTTTGCCGACTTCTTCGGACCCTTGCCGAAGATCTGGTCATAGTTGGGAACGCCGTAACTACGCACGATTGGACCGCCCACTTGGTAATGCTCCCTTTGCTCTGCCCGCGTTCATCGCCTCGCGCGATGATTCACTCTGCGGTGCTGGATCGATTTGTAATCACATCGCGAACAGACGCAAGGGAAGTTTGGCCAGTTCCCCATGACTTCCTCTCTTTTCATCGTTCCCTATCCGACATCATACCTGGATCAATGGAGTCGAATGACTAGCGTCCAATGACCTGTTAACACTAATCTGCCCATCTTCTCGTGAAAGAGATGCCGTCACGCCAATCCGACATCTTCCGTACATTGCCAATTTCAAAGATTCTCGGCCTATCGCCAAATAACGTTTGTCAAAATTGCAATCGCTGGTATCAGAGCAGTCCGCCTGCTGTGTCTTCACGGCGGGGCCCGCGAATTGACCGGCCATGATGGGTCGTCAACGCGGCGCGATCGCGGATCGAACGCTTGGACGGAAATCGGTTTTGATTCCTCGATCCAAGTAAGGGGTCGGAGATACCCCAACGATCCCAAAAGCATGCGACAGGGAGGTCGAGGTGAAATCGCGTTGGCGGATCCCGCAGAAGCTCGCCGCGGGGTTATTCCTTGTCGTGGGAATGGTCAGCCTCCTCTCGGCCGGCTCGTTTTACGGCCTTTACTCCTATCGACAGAGCAACAAGACATTCGACTATCAGCGAAAACAGCTCTACCTTCTCGGCTCTATGGAAGTGACTGTCAGCAACTTGAACTTCACGGTCGATGAACCGCTGGGCGCACTCGACAACATCGAACAACGGATCGCGCAGTACCGTCAAAGTCTCGAACGAGCGGTGGCCGAGCGGTTTCTGGACGCGGACTCTGCTCAATCGCAGCGCGCGCAGCTCGGCGAAATGGAAACCATCGTCGGTGATTTGAAGCAACGAGAAGCAACCGCGTGGGCCGGGGCGAACAGTTCCATCGATCGCAAGATGGGGGTAAAGGACGTCCGCCGGCTGGTGGGGGAACTCGTTACCAAGTTGGAATCGCTGCGCGGCATCATCCATGCCGACGTGAACGACCGAGTGGAAGCGGACCGCGCTAACTACAGAACGAGCCTCGCGATCGTCTACAGCTCGACCGTTCTCGTGATCGCCATGCTCTTCGTGCTGGTCTGGCTCGGCTATCGAAGCTTCTTCTACCCGATCCGCGAGCTTCATCAGGGAGTCATTCGACTGGCGCAAGGGAATTTCGATTCGCGCGTCCAGGTCAACAGCGCGGACGAGACCCAGGAACTGGGCGAAGCCTTCAACGAAATGGCCGATCGCCTGCAAGCGATCTACAAGGATCTCAACCGCCAAGTCGAGGAACGAAGCCGGCAACTCATTCGCTCGGAACGACTGGCAAGCGTTGGATTCCTGGCTGCCGGCGTCGCTCATGAAATCAACAATCCGCTGGCGAGCATCGCCTTCTGCGGGGAAGCACTCGAAAGCCGGCTCAAGCAGTTGGAAATGCCCGAGACGGATGACACCGAAGTCATTCAGAACTACCTGCAAATGATTCAGCAGGAAGCATTCCGCTGCAAAACGATTACCGAGAAACTGCTCGACTTCTCGCGTGCCGGCGAGCCCGAGCGAACGGAAACCGACTTGCTCGCTCTCATCCGAAACGTTATCGAGATGGTCCAGCATATGGGGCGGACGAAGGGGAAGAACGTTATCTTCGAACCGAGCGAACCGGTGATGGCCCGCATCAATCCGCAAGAGCTCAAACAAGTCCTTCTCAATCTCGTGGTGAATAGCCTAGAGAGTATTGAGGAGGGGGGCGAAGTCCGCATCAAGGCAAGCCAGCACGACGACGAAATCGACATTCGCGTTGAGGATAACGGCTGCGGCATGAGTGAGGAAGTCCTCGAAAATCTCTTCGAGCCTTTCTACACCCGAAGCCGGAGCGGAAAGGGAACAGGTTTGGGTCTGTCCATCAGTCATTTGATCGTCAGTCAGCACGGGGGAACGATCACCGCCAGTAGTGCTGGTCCGGGCAAGGGAGCGACGATGACCGTCAAGCTTCCGAACCGACCGGCGGTGATGACTCGTCGGGCCGCATGATCGAGCCGGCGAATAATTGTGCGATTGTCTGACGACACTTTTGAAACATGCAGTGGTTCACGTTGAGGTAGAGATCGATGGCCAAATCCACAAGTCGAAAGCTCCGAATTCTGTTCGCCGACGATGAATCGTCGCTTCGCGAATTGATGCGGCTTGAGCTTCCCCGCCTCGGACATGAGGTGGTGGTTTGCGAAGATGGCCGGGCTGCCGTCGCGACCATCGAAAAGTCCACATTCGACGTGGCAATCTTGGATATTCGCATGCCGGGGCTCACCGGTATCGAAGCTCTCAAACGAATCAAGGAAGTCGCTCCCGACACGGAAGTGTTGCTTCTCACCGGTCACGCGACCGTCGATACTGCCGTCGAATCGATGCGTTACGGCGCGTTCGACTACCTCACCAAGCCCTGCAAGATGGCGGAGCTCGAAGTCGTTCTGAGCCGCGTCTATGAGAAGCGCCAACTCCTCAACCGGACGATCGCGCTCGAAAGCCGGTTGAAAGCGGCCGAGGGAGGCGTCAAGCTCGTCGGTAGTTCAGGCCCGATGGCGCAGGTTTCCGCGATCATCCAGAAAGTCGCTCCCACCGACTCGACGGTCCTCATCCTTGGCGAGACGGGTACCGGAAAGGAAGTCGTCGCGCGAACGCTGCACGAACAAAGTCAGCGAGCGTCGATGCCATTCGTCCCGGTCAACTGCGGCGCGCTCCCCGAACACCTCGTCGAAAGTGAACTGTTCGGCCATCGCAAGGGGGCGTTCACCGGCGCGGAGCAAAACCGAAAAGGACTCTTCGAAGTCGCCGAGGGGGGAACTCTCTTTCTCGACGAAGTCGGCGAACTCCCCAAGGCGATGCAGGCGAAGCTGCTCCGCTTTCTGGAATCGCGCGAGATCCGTCGGATCGGAGAGAACGAACCGTTCAAGGTTGATGTTCGCGTCCTCTGTGCGACCAATCGAGATCTTCGGCACATGGTTCAAGAGGATGAGTTCCGCGAAGATCTCTACTTCCGCATCAACACCTTCGAAATCAATCTTCCCGCGCTCCGCGAGCGCCGCGACGACATCCCCGCGCTCGCCGAGCATTTGCTCCTTCGTGCGGCGAAGGGGAAGCCCGTCGGCAAACTGAGTCCGGAAGCAATTGCCGTCCTGCAAGGTCATGACTGGCCGGGGAACGTTCGTGAACTCGCCAACGTAATGGAATACGCACTCATTCTATCTGGTGGTGGGCCGATTATGCCGGACCATCTGCCGAGTCACTTGGGACGTCATTCCGCGCCAAGCGGACCACTGCCGACTTCGACGACTCCATTTCCGCAAACGCTCACCACGTTGCATGAGCTTGAAACGCAGTACATCCTTTTCTCGCTCGAGAAGAATGGCGGCAACAAGCCGGAGACGGCTCGTCAGCTCGGCATCAGCTTGAAGACGCTTTACAACAAGCTGAACGCCATCGGCGACACCGGCGCGATCGCAGGTTAACCCTACCAGCTACTCGCTGCTTCGGAAGACGGTTGCCTGGGCCACCCGGTTATTCGCTGCTTCGGGAGGCATGGATGCTCTCAGCGGCGAGCCAAGCGGTGCTGAAGGCTGATTGAAAGTTGAAACCGCCGATCCAGCCATCCAGGTCGAGGATCTCTCCGATCACGTAGAGCCCTGGAACGATTTTGCTCTGCATCGTTCGCGGATCGACTTCGTCGAGCGACACGCCCCCCGCCGTCACCTCCGCCTTGGCGAATCCGCGAGTTCCTGACACGGGGACGCAAAGCGCCTTCAATCGGCAAATCAATGATCGCCGGGCCGGCTTCGTCAGTTCCGCGCCCCTGAGATCAGGCGGCAGATGTTCGAGCTTGAGAAGCGCCTCCGCCAATCGTTGCGGCACCAGTTCTCCAAGCATGCGAGCGATGGAACGGCTTCCATGTTCCGTGCAGACCTTTCGCCACCATTCATCGAGTTCATCGAATGATCGGTCCGGTAACAGATCGAGCGCGATGTCGACGGAAGTCATGTCAGACTGCGCTGTCACCGAGCGGGAAACATCGAGGATCGATGGACCGGACAGCCCAAAGTGAGTGAAGAGAACCGAGCCCCGGCGTTCATCAATCGATTTCTTTCGAAGGGCCGCGAGCCGAGTCGGTGGATCGTGGTCCGTCGGCCAGAAATTTCGTGGCATCACGCGAACCATTACGTCCGGCAGTGTGACGCCGCTCAACTCGGCAACCCAAGGTTCTCTGGTCGTCAGCGGTACGAGGGAGGGGCGAGGGTGGACGATCTTGTGCCCTAGTGTTCGTAGCCAGGCGTACCCATCCCCGGTCGTGCCGCATCCGGGATACGATGCCCCACCCGTCGAGACGATGAGGTTATCGGCGTGAATCACGGAATCGGTCGTGCGAATGACAAAACCAAGCTCACTCTTTTCAATGCCCGTCACGCTGGTATCGAGCCTGAGTACTGCTTCTGATCGACGAAGCCTTGCCAGTAATGCCTGCTGTACGTCGAGAGCCCGATCGCTTTCCGGAAAGATTTTCCCCGTCTCTTCGACTTTCGTGGTGACCCCTTCTTGGCGGAACAATTCGACGACATCTTGCGGCCCCAACATTTGCAGGGCGGTCCGAAGGAATCGACCCTTGCGCCCAAACGCTTGCATGATGCCGGCCGCGTCGGTGTTGTGCGTGAGATTACACCTCGTTCCACCCGACATCAAAATCTTGACGCCCGGCTTTCGATTCTTTTCGAGCAGCAGCGTTCGGCAACCAAGTTCCGCGCAGCGCGCGGCCGCCAGCAACCCCGCGGCCCCCGCGCCGATCACCACCACGTCCCACTTTATTTCGTTCGGTCGAGCCATGAACTACTTCGCTGATGAGGATTCGCTAACGACTTTGCTTTTGAATCTCGTCGACACTGAGAGCACGACGATAGATCCGGACATGGGTGATCGAACCTTCCGCGATCCCTGTCGGCCCCTTCCCAACGAAGAGAGGAGCGGCATTCGACACGTCGATGGGAGAATCGGCCTCTCTTTCCGATCGAGCAACCTCTTTTCCGTCGACATAGAGGCGGAGTTCTCCTCCTTGACGTACCGCCGCAAGGTCGTGTGGTCCTTTCGGAAGGGTCCGATCAAAGGTAATGCATTGGCCGACGGAAAGTGATTGCACGTGGCCGGAAGGAAGCGTTCCGCAGAAGAGTTTTCCATCAAACACCGCCATCGACCAGGCGCGGCGATATTTGACGTCGGGGGTGAGATCGACCCGACCTGTTGATGTCCAAGTGGTCCCACCGTCGTATCGATAGACTTCAGCAAGGGGAAGTGTGCCGGCGTAAAGCTGGCCGTTATAACTTGCCATTCCCATGACTTCGAGTTCCTGCCCGAGCCGTCCGACGTCGGTCCACTTCGCATCGCCGTCATGCCGAAAGACTTTGCCGCTGGGCCAAGTGCTGACATAAAGCTGGTCACCCTGAATGGCAAAGCCGTAGGTTTGCGTGTTCTCGCCAACCGCGCCAGTATCGATCCACCGTTGATCGTCGAAGCGGTAGACATGCCCGTTGTCATAACTGGTCGCGAAAATCTCTCCGCGATACGTGGTCATCGACTCGACCCGCTTGTCGGAATCGGGGAGCGGCAAAGCCGACCAAACCCCCTCTCGTTCCATCCGAAAGAAGCCCGCCGGCTTGTAAAGCGAAGAGGCATAGAGTTGATCTTTCGCGACGAGAAGTCCGCCTGTCGCCTCGACACCGTCGAAGGAGCCGACTTCCTTCCAGTTGCGATTTCCCTCGTACTGAAAAACTTTTCCGCCGAGGGTCTGGTTCTCTGATTCGGGAAGTGACGAGCCCGTAACGCGATACCTTCCGACTCCCGCGTAAAGCTTGCCTTGAAACTCCGCGAGTGAGATCACCGCATTGCAAGGGTGAGGACTTCCGCAATCGAACCACTTCGTCCCCTTCTCCCAGCGATAGACGTGTCCCGAATCGTCCTTCCCTGGCTCACATGTTCCCGCATAGAGATTCCCGTCGTGGACAGCGAGCGCATGAACGTAGATCGCGTTTCCCAAATGACCGTGATCAACCCAGGGACGGGGTGTGCCTCCATCATCGAGGCCGAACGTCAATTGCCTGACATTCGCTTGAGAATGAGTCACTCCTTGCCGGGTGATGATTCCGAAATGAAATCCCTTTCGAGTCGCGGGATCGTACTTACTGAGTAGCTCCCCTTCGGCGTTCGCACGCAGGACGACCGTGAAATCACTCTTTCCCATCTCGAACTTGTCTGAGGCTTTAAACTCAGCGAATCGCCTTCCTGCATCTTCGTGGAGTTGAATCGTGGCAGAGGAGCTTGTGTCTGAACTCAGCTGGTTGCCTGTGGGGGAATCGAAAACGAGATCTTCCGCCGCCACGCAGATGGCGATCGGTGAAGAGAGCACAAGAATGATTGCGAGGCGAAAGAGTGAAGAGAGGAATCTATTCATCGTCACCATCGGCATCTCCCCGGAGTTTTTTCGATTCTGCCGCTGGCGACAACCTTTAGAGAGTCCTTAGTGAGCCTTCCTCGCCCGCATGATCATCGTGGGGGGAAGATTGAGAATGCTGCGGTCCTTGTCGACCCGGCCGAAGACATTCTCGAGTCTGGAAGTCATGAAGAACGAATATTGGTAGACGAAAAAGCTTCCCCCAGGTCGAAGTGATTCGTGCGTTTTGTTGACGATCTCTGACCGAAGTTCTTCGGTGAACACGCTGAACGGAATGCCGGACAGAGTGAAATCCGCCTTGCCGAGGCCATGCTTATCGAGCAGTTCGTTCACATCGGTGCAGCTCGTGTTCTCTAAGACGACGTTTACGCGGGGATTCGTCGAGGCCCTCCAATCACAAAGCTCTTGATGAAAAGGCTCGTGGAGTTCGATGGCGAGGATCGACGACTCGGGATGAAGAGTCTCTGCAAGGTAGCGGGTGAAGACGCCGGTGCCTGGGCCATACTCGACGATGCATTGCGGACGATCGGTTGGGATCTCGCGACAGACTTGCTTTACGGTCGTCATCGACGAGGGCACGACCGCGCAGATCGTACCCGACGTGAAGGCATTTTTGAGGAACGTCGCGACTTCACGAATCCCCTGAAATCGATTTGGATTAGGGGCGGTTTGACTACTCATGATTGGTTCCCATGACGATCGGCCGAGTGTTAGTTCACTTCGGCTGACTCTTCGAACATGTTACCCG
>JAIEPU010000015.1 GCA_019748235.1 bacterium | reverse complement strand
GGCGTTCGCACTCGATCGGCCGATTCATTTTCACGATGTCTTCGCGACGATGTATGAACGGCTCGGGATCTCGACGGATACGTTCGTTCACGACATTATTGGTCGCCCCGTTCGCGTTCTCCCAGGTAATCCCCAGCCAATTCGCGAATTGGTCTAACAAGTCCCATCACACTCCCCATTACACGCGCCAGTCGCGTGATTGTTTTCTGCACGCTTGATAGAGAGGCGGTATCCTCGTGGAAATTTCGTGCATCGAATGCCATTTCTAGTGACAATCGTTCCTCAGTCGGTGATTCGATCCTTTCTTCCAGTAGATGTGAATCGACACTTCAGTTGTTGTTCGATTCGCCATCGAAAGATCGATACTCATTGCGGTGGACACGCTCGCTGAGGTGAAGCACGGCGACGTTTTTTCCAATTACGGCATCGAAGACTTGAAAGCAAAAGAAGCGATGAGCACTCTCGAACAAGATACGATGCCGAAGTCTAGCGCCGTACCCGCCTCACGGAACGACAGAGAAGCAACTCATATCCGTGATTTGACGGCCGAGCAGTGGAAATCCGGAGCCGCAGCATGGCTTGGCTGGCTCTTTGACGGCCTCGACATGCATCTCTACACGCTAGTCGCCCTCACCTTCGTCGCCGAACTGCTCGATATGGATAAGTCGGCGAAAGAAGTCAGCTTCTATAGTTCCTGGATTCAAGCGTCGTTTCTGATTGGATGGGCATTTGGCGGAAGTTTCTTCGGCATCATCGGCGATCGAATCGGACGCACTCGGGCGCTTGTCCTCACCATTCTGACTTATGCCATGTTCACGGGACTTTCGTTCTTTGCACAAACGTGGTGGCAGCTGCTCATCTTTCGATTTGTCGCCGCGCTCGGGATCGGCGGTGAATGGGCGGTAGGAGCATCCCTCCTCTCAGAGACTTGGCCCAAACGTTGGCGTCCCTGGATGGCGGCCGTATTGCAAACGGCCGTAAACATCGGCGTGCTGATTGCGAGCCTCGCGGTCTTCTTGATGGCTGATTTGCCTCCGCGATATGTATTTTTAATCGGCGTTTTACCCGCTCTAATCGTTTTATGGATTCGAAAAGCAATTCCGGAAACAGAAGAATGGCATCAGGCGCGGCTCGAGAATCGGCATGAAACGCCTCGAATTACTGATCTTTTCCGGGGCAATCTGAGACGTACCTCGCTCCTGACTCTTTCCGTCTGCGCACTTTCGTTAACTGCGCACTGGGCTTTCATGTTCTGGTGCTCGCAACATCTCCGCACTCTCCCCGATATTGCTTCGTGGACGGAGTCGCAACGAAATGCGCTTGTGAGTCAGGGAATGACGGTCGTCATGTTCTCGTCGATTGTGGGGAATTTCATCGCGGCCGGTTTCGCGAGAGTTCTCGGGTATCGCTGGGCGATTGTTCTTTTCTTCCTCTTTTACTTCGGCGCCATGCTTGGTGCTTATGGAGTGCCGCGGGATCATGTATCTCTCTGGCCGTGGCTGTTCGTGCTGGGGACATGCCAGGGAGTATTCGCTCTCTTCACGATGTACATGCCACCCCTCTTTCCGACTTTGCTTCGAACGACCGGAGCGGGCTTCTGCTATAACTTCGGGCGATGTGCGGCGGCATTCGGAACGGTGTTCTTTGGGCTCTTCAACACCGTAGGTGATTTTCGATTAGCACTCCTGTATGCCGGTTTCTTATTCGTGCCGGCGGCTGCTATTGCCTGTCTTCTGCCAGAGCCGAATGACGATGTCGTCCCCGAACCGGTCGAGTAGAAATCATCTGTTGTTCGTGTTAAGGATCACATCTCGTTGAGTGGCTGAAGCTAAACTTCTTCCTCGCGGATCGCGTGAATCCTTCCCTTTCGCTCGGCTTTTACGAGGATTCCAAAATCCTTTTCATTCTGGTCGGCGAAACGAATGGCAAACTCCTCCAGAGCTTCATCGAAACGCTCTCCTTTGCCGAGATAACCGCTAATAGTGGATGCATCCCCAGACTTGGCATGCGCGCGTGCCAGCGTCCATCCGCAAAGGTCGGCATACAATTTGATTTGTGACGCCGTGGCCCCTTCGACTGGCGCGGAAAGTTTCATGTCACGCAATTGTCTCACATAGAAATCATTCCCGGCTTGGCCTCTTACCCATCCCAGAAAGATATCGCTCGACGATTGGGTGAGCCGTTGACCGACGACGACTCGCTGACCTTGATTCTCGTACTTGCATTTCGACGTGAATGGTTCGAGCACTGAGCGGCATGCCTCTTTCACTTGAAGAATGAGCGGGTCATTTTCCTCGGAAAACAGCAGCATGACGAAGCAGCGGGTCCCCACGCTTCCGATGCCGACGGCTTTCACGGCAAAGTCATCGAGTTGATAACGATCGAGCAGAATACGTCGCTCGTCGGGAAGCGATCCGCGATATTCTTCGAGGCCTTGCCTCATTCGTTCTTCGGCGTCGGCCTCGTTGACGTGAAATAGGATGGGAGGTTGGTCGACAAAGCGGAATCTCCCGCCGACTTGGTTGATAATCTTTGGGAATATATGTTCGACAATTCGTTCCTTCGCTTTCTTGACAAGGTTCTCACGGCGTTCCCTCGTCTCCTCGTCGGGCGACATCTCGATCAGCGATTCCGCATCGAGTCGCGCGTACCAAACATCGAGAGGACTCATCGCCGAGTATTCGCGCAAATGTTCCCGATAGGACCGAACGCATTCGCGAGCCGCTTCTCGGCACGCCTCATCGGAGATGCCTTGATCTCTTCCCGCGACGACAAAGCTCGTCACCAATCTTTTGAGATCCCATTCCCAGGGAGCAGGATGAGTTTCATCGAAGTCGTTGATGTCAAAGACCAGATTCCGCTCGGGCGTGGCGAATAGGCCAAAGTTGAGTAGATGGCAGTCTCCACAAGCCTGCACGTGAATATTCGTTCGTGGCATCGTCGCCAGGTCGGAGGCCATTAAGGCGGCGGAGCCTCGAAGAAAGGTGAAAGGACTGCGAAGCATTCGCCCGTAGCGCACGGGAATCAACTCGGCAATTCGGCCTTCATTCGATTTCTCCAGAATCGCAATCGGGTCATTTCGTTCGGTGGGTGGCTTCCAATCGGCATGGCTCGCTCGTGGAATCTGATCTCGAATGGACTTGCCCAATTCAAGTCGGTCCGCGCGTGATCGAAAATGGGAATGAGTTTCGGATGGGATTTGAATCGGCTTTGCCATAAGTATTTCGCGATCGCTCAAGGGTCAACCACAAGAGATTACTTGCATGCGTTCATCTTAACAGTCAGTCGAAGGTCTCCGAAGTGACGACGTAAAAAGTTCCCAATGACACAGGACTGTCATCATTTTCGATGGACGCCCATTGAATATGGGCATCCGCGTTGATCAATTCTCCTTTCCGACGACGTCCAATGGTTCTTCAGTCCCCCAAACTGATGCCCAGAGCTCGAGCGGTCCGTGCAAAACTTCCATCCGGGCGGACAGTCTTGAGCTTGCCCACGGCATCGCTGATGGGAACGGAACAGACTTGGGAGCCCTGATATGAAACCATTCTGCCAAATGCGTTAGCCGCAATCAGTTCCACCGCTTCGGCGCCAAAGATGGAACAGAGGGCTCGGTCAAATGGCGTCGGGCTTCCGCCTCGCTGCAAATGGCCGAGTACGCAAACTCGTGTTTTTTTGCCGGTTCGCTTTTCAATTTCGGCAGCGATGATGGAACCGATTCCTCCTAGCCTCGCTTCGCCAGGAATCTTCGAAGAACCGGAAGTCGTGAAATGTCCACCCTTTTCTCGGGCACCTTCCGCGACGACGACAATGGAGAAGTGGCGATCATTTCGCTCTCGCTCCATAATCTTGTCACAAACACTTTCATAACTGAACGGAATCTCGGGAACGAGGATCACATCAGCTCCGCCGGCGACCCCGGCATAAATTGCAATCCAACCGGCGTACCGACCCATGACTTCGAGAACCATGACGCGACGGTGGCTTTCCGCCGTGGTGTGAAGCCGATCAAGCGCGTCCGTCGCGCATGCCACCGCTGAATCGAATCCGAACGTCATAATCGTTCCCTCAAGATCGTTATCGATCGTTTTGGGAACACCGACGACTGGGATTCCGTGCGCGTGAAGCTGTTCGGCAATGCTCAATGAACCGTCGCCGCCAATGGAAACGATCCCCGACAAGCCAAGTTCTTCCATGCCGCTCTTCGTGGCGTCGAGCAATTCTTTGGGGAGCTTACGTCCTTCGCCGTGACCGATCTTGGCGGAGAACCGTCCCCGATTGGCCGTTCCCAAGATCGTTCCCCCGCGAACGAGCAGGTCGCCGAGCGATTCGGAGTTAAAGTGTTGAATTTGGGCCGGTGAGAGTAGGCCGTCATATCCACCGATGATGCCTAAGACTTCCCATCCTCGTTGCGTTCCCGCTTTAACAACCGCTCGGATGACGGCGTTCAAGCCAGGACAATCGCCACCTCCCGTCACGATCCCAATTCTCTTTTTCATGGTTCAGAATCCTTTGGCGCGACTGACGGGCCGTGGATATCCATGCTTCGCTGGACATCAAGCAATGCCTGCTGGCTGACACGTAGAAACCCTTCCTGCGCTCGATCGAGATCGGCGATGAGAAAGACTACCGAGGAGAATGCGATCACCAGCCCGACCATCGCGGGAGAACGACGCGTGGCGGCCAAACCCGACTGATACCCCACTGCTAACATGCTAAGAAACGATAGGCACGTAAGTGCAATCCAGATGCTGACTGGTACTCGACTGCGAAGTCCTGCCAATAATCGAGCGGCGTGAAGATCAATCATTTGATTAAGCGATTCCACGAAGAGTCCCACGGGGACGGACCGGGGTGACGCGGCAGAAGCCTTAACGGCGTGTTTCCAGATCTCTGCTTGCACTGCCTCTGATTTGCTCACCATTTCGGAGAGATGCGATGCCCGCTCCGCGCTCATGATTCGGAGATCCACGTAATTCCGAAGGAGATTGCTCACCTCTTCCTTTTGCGGAGATTCGAGAAATTGAGCCCGAAGATAGGTTGTTCCAATGGCATTCGCCTCATCAAGGACCACCATTCGTCTCGCATCGAATCGGGAGGCGGCAAGGCTAAAGGTAAACCCAAGAACGAGTGCCAAAAGTCCCAACACGGAACCGACCATCGCGCCCACGGGGACATCTTTTTCATCGAGGTAATGAACGTGACGCCAACGACCCAGGCGATACCCAATTTCCAATGCAACGAGTAATAAAATGCCGATGGCCGTCGGAAGGGCGAGAATGGGCAGGGAATCGAGCGCATCAACGGACATGAATCGGACCCCGTGAAGCGAATGAGTTCGTGATCCAGGGACGTGCAAATTGGAACCGAACGAGTGTTGTCATGCTTGACAACAACATTCTAACTTGGAATCTCGCCCCAATCGAGTCGAGCGAGCATAACATCCTTCCCCATGTAAGTATGACAGCTTCCTCCCGTGACATGCAAGTTCGCTCTTTCGCTCGAAAACGAAATGACTGAGTGTCCTCGTTGTTTCGATCGCAATTCATTTCTCCGGGATCGAGAAGCTGGATTAATGAAGAGTCATTCGAGATTTAGCATTTAATTGTGTTGAGTCGCATCAGAGATTAGAATCGATCTTAAGCGAAGACCTTGGTCGGTGATTTTTCGGGTTGTCGACAGCGACGATCGATCTCGCTGGTACCTCCGGTCGTTCGATAGGTGATCAGACAACAGGAGATCCGCAATGGAAGACGTCAGTCAACTCATCGATCGGATCAGATCAGAATTCTCGTTGCGGAAAGAGAAGATTAAGCAACAACAAGCCGAACAGGTTGAGAAGCTTCACGAACGGCAGAGAAGGCTCGAACAACTGGAGAGGGAGTTTGAAAGTCTGCGCGGCACTTGGAAACCGCGACTGGACGCGTTCGCCAAAGAGTTCGGCGATCAAGTCGTCATCACACCGATTGTCTCGCCCGGCCAACGTCAGGCATCACTCAAATTCAAGTCTCCCCTCGCCACGGTTTGCTTACGATTTTCCGCCGCATCTGACGTGGATGTGCGAAATCTGATCGTCAGCTACGATCTCGAGATTCGGCCGATTTTGATGGAATTTGAACGGCATTCGGAGATTTCGTTCCCTATCGGCCAGATTGATCGGAAGAGGCTGACGGATTGGCTTGACGAGCGAATGATTCAGTTCGTGCAAACCTACCTTGCGGTACACGAGAATCCCTATTACTTGAAAGATCAGATGGTCGAAGATCCTGTGGCGGGGATTCGGTTCCCAAAGTTCACGGCCGCGGCCACTCGCGAACATAAGGGAACGACCTACTATTTCGTCGCCGAGGAAACGGCTGCCGAATTCGAGAAATCACACGGGTGAAAGTAGCAGGCGGAGGGAGCGCCCATCACCCAACTGCCGATGACTGCCCTACTGGCAGACCTTCCATGAATGCTCTTGGAGGAAGGTAACGATCGAAGATAGCGGCAGGAACACGGACTAAAAGCCGGCCGAGTGGCTCGGTCAATTCAATTCGTTCACCAATCCGTACAACGCCTAACGCTTCGAGTTCACGGAGTCGACCGAGCTCATCATGGAAATAGTCTGAAAATGAAACCCCAAAACGTTGGCTCACCCGTTGAGTGTCAACTCGTCCGAATGAGTAGAGTTGTTGCAGAATCTCCTGACGGATTCGGTCGTCATCGCTGAGACGGAGACCCCGCTCGATCGGAAAATTCGATTCGACATTTACCCGCCATTCATGAGACGACTTCACGTTCTGAGCAATAGCCGAGTGTAGTTGAGAAATAGCGGACGGTCCGATTCCGATGATCTCGAGTTCCTTTTGTGTCGTCATGCCCTGGAAGTTGCGCCGTAACGATCCGTCTGCCGCGGCCACTGCAAGCGGTTCGTCAGGCTTGGCGAAATGGTCCAGGCCGATGAAATCGTAACCCGCGGCGAGGAATTTATTGATCGCCAGAAGGTTCAGTTCGAGCGGCAAATCACCGGCAGGTAGATCCGCAGGTTTGAATACATTCTGCCAGCGGAACATCTCGGGGATCATCGCCAGTCGATAAAACGCAATTCGATCAGGAGAGAGTTTGACAACCTTCGCGACGGTTTCCTCCATCGATTCGAGTGTTTGAAACGGCAAGCCATAGATCATGTCAAAGTTGATGGATTCGAATTTCAAACGGCGACACGTCTCGACGGCGGCTTCGACGGTTTCCAATGGTTGCCTGCGATTCACCGCGCGCTGAACCTTTTCATCGAAATCTTGAATGCCCAGGCTGATACGATTGAATCCAAGCTGACGTAGCGTCTCAAGCTGCTCCGCCGACGTGATTCGCGGATCGATCTCGACCGCAATCTCTGCACTCTTTGTGGCGGGAAATCGCTTCTGAATCGATTCGAAAAGCCTGACGAGTTGAGACGACGACAAAAACGTCGGCGAACCGCCTCCCCAGTGAAGTTGCTCAATGCCTAATTCACCGAGAGACCGGGCAAGGTGATCGATCTCGATCTCCACCCCATTTAGCAACTCATCCGCGGGATCGAGTTTACGCCTCGACGCATCTGAAACGATCTCTTTCGTGCATGCGCAGTAGTAACAAAGCTGCCGGCAGAAGGGGAGGTGTACATAGAGTGACACGACATCGTTTCGCCGCCGTACACCGTCCAGGTCTTCAGTAAAATCCGCTGTACGGTAGTCAGTGCTCCAAGTGGGCGCTGTCGGATACGAAGTGTGGCGCGGAAGCGCGAGCCTGGCAAATCGCCGATAGACATCGCGATCCTCGCTCGTTAAGTGATAACGATTGCTGCGAACGAAATCATTCACGGTTTCGCCCCGATGGACCCAACTCGTACTGGTCACGACTTGTAAAGGTCGTTGCCATTTAAGATATGACGGCATACCCGAATCTTCCCACCTTCAGCACCGATTCAATCATCTCAATAGCCGGGAAACAGGCATCTCTGAGTGCTGATTGACCGCAATTAGGTGAGACTACGTCGCGAACAAGCGATCGCACGAATGAAGGCCGATGTGGTGAGAGAGCCTGGTCATTGGGATTGGATTGAACGGAAATTAGTTGCAACGGCATGCTTGCGGCGTTGTGATGCGACATACCAACGGGAAAATCGGGACAGAGTTGATTGCAATACGGGGAGATGCTTTTGATGTCTGCTTTGAGACTGGGGATCTGGTCAATTTGCGTATGGGGAATCTGTCAGGGAAACCTCTGCGCCGACGAGTTTCCACGAGAGAAGTTTGATGACAAGGATTTCGTGACGATCTTCGACGGGAAGAGCCTTAAAGGATGGCACGTCAGTGCTGCAAGCGGACACAGTGGCGCGAGCGATCACAAATCGGGCGGACGATGGGTCGTCGAAGACGGAGCAATCATCGGAAGTCAGGATATTCCCGGCAACGGCGGGATCGTCATCACCGATAAACCTTACGGCGACTTTGAAATCGCCCTCGAAATGAACAATGACTTCGAACCCGATAGCGGGCTCTTTCTTCGCAGCACGGAGAAGGGGGAAGCCTATCAGTACATGATCGATTATCACTCGGACGGCAATCTTGCGGGAGTATACGGCGAGGGGCTTTCCGGTGGTATTCATCATCGGAATTTCGATTTCGGCGACAAAGTCACCGTCATCAAACCATTGAAGAGTTCATTTCCTCTACCCATCAAAGCGGAGCAATGGCCGGAGTTTTGGCATCACGGGGAGTGGAACGAACTCCGCGCGCGTATCGTCGGAAATCCCCCCACGATTACAACGTGGATTAACGGCGTCAGATTCATGGAGTTCAAGGACAAGGAGAAGCGGCATCCCGATAAGGGTGGAATCGCACTCCAGGTTCATGGCGGCGGTGATACCACGAAAAGCTTTGTTCGATATCGCAACATTCGTGTGAAGCCGCTCGACTAGGCGGGTAGTTCTCGTGTGCGCATCAAGAATCAAGCAAGGTTGAAGTCGTCGGGGTGGCTCAGTCGAGTTGCCTCGAGGCGACTATTCCCCTTTTGTCAGATTGACGAAAACGATGATCGAGGGATTTCCGACCGGCACATACTCTCCCGTGAACGATAGACCGCCCGTTTGATCATCAACCTCAAAGACGGCGATGCTGTCCGCCCGTTGATTGCAGCAATAGAGAAATCGACCGGTCGGATCGAAATTGAAACTTCGCGGATAGTCCCCTCGCGTCCATTCTTCTCCCTTATAGGTCAATTCGCCCGTGGGACCGATGTTGAAAATGCCGATGCTGTCATGGAGTCTGTTCCCCGCGTACACAAATCGTCCATTCGGTGACACGAGGACTTCTGAACAGAAATTGCTTCCCACGAAATGAGGGGGTAGTGTTGAAATCGTTTGCCGAGCGGAAAGCTTGCCATTCGACGAATCGTAGTCGAAAACAACGAGGGTCGAACTTTCCTCTTGAATGGAATAGAACCATTTGCCGTTTGGATGAAAGTGAAAATGTCTTGGTCCATCTCCCGGAGGAAGACTGACTGAAGGTGTTGCTGCGGGTGAAAGTGTTCCCTTCTGGTCATCGAACTTCCAAATGAAGATTTGATCGAGTCCCAGATCGACATGAATGACAAACTTGCCTGCGGGGTCGGCCTGGATCATGTGAGCATGGGTTCGGTCATGTCCGCTGATCGCAAAGCTGCCGGGCGGGGCATTCTTGGCTCGGACGGGCCCAAGCTTTCCGAGGTCTTTTTTGACGTCTGTCGCTTCGCCCAGTTTTCCATCTTCTTGGATTGGCAGCACGGCGATGGAGCCGCCAAAGTAGTTTGCAACGAACAAAAACTTTCCGGATGGATGAAGGCTGACATAAGTCGGACCCGCGCCGCCCGAACGAACGGTGTTCAGCAGTTCGAGTGTTCCGTTTGCCGTGTCGATGGCAAAGGAACTGACACTTCCTTCTTTGTCATTTCCTTGCCGATCGGTCTCGTTCGCGGAATAAAGTCGAGTCCCTTTCTCATTAGCGACTAGACAACTGGGGCTTGTTCCCATCTCAAAAACAGCGAACGGCTTTAATGCTCCCGATTGCCGATCGACTTGAAAGAGATGAATTCCGCGGCCGTTGCCCGGCGGAAGATCTACTTGGGTAGGCAAAACGTCTTTCAGGGGGGAGCTAAACGTTCCGACATATGCAATCAAAGGCTGTTCCGGTGTCGCCGCACGTGATCCAGAACCACTTGCAAAATGGGTGAGACACCCTGCGGCAACAGCACTTTGAAGGAATTGACGTCGCGAACATTCACGAGGAATCATCAGCGTGCTCGCCCTTATTTGTTACAAAAACCAAACCCGCACGTAGCTTAGGGACTTTTCAACGAAGGAGCGAGAATCTCGTTCCAGAGATCATACCCCTTCGCATTAAGGTGGAGTTGATCCTCGAGAAACAACTCGGGTCGTGGCACGCCGTTCCTATCGACGAGGACGCGTCCAACGTCCACAAACTTGAATCGCTGATCTTCCTCAGTGAGCCGCCTTATCAATGCATTCGCTTTCTCCTGCTTTTCACGAAGGCTCGCGCGAGCGCCACTTGGCTTGATCGAAAGAAAAAGAATCGTCGTCTCGGGAAGCTTCTCCCGAACCTGCGCGACGAATTCTCGAACATCCGAGGCGACTTGCTCGGGAGATTCCCCATGTGCGATATCGTTATCGCCCGCATAAAACACAATGGTTCGAGGCTTGTATTTGATGACGATTCGATCAACATACCGGACAGAGTCAGAAACTTCGAATCCACCGAATCCCCGATTGATCACGGGAAGACCAGGAAACGACTTCTTCAAATCCCACAGACGAATACTGGAACTCTCCACGAAAACGATCCCGCCTTCGGGAGGTGGGTTCTCCCGATCTCCTTTCTCGAAGGCAGCCATGGTCGCTTCCCATTTGTCTACTGCCGGTTTGTTCGGAGCAGCGACGGCGATCACAGCACAGAAGACAAGAGACAGCATCGCCGGCCCAGACATTCGGTATCGCTTGAGATGATGGCGAATATGCATGCCGTGATCCTTTTACAACCGCGCGGCGGAACCAGATATCTGAGATTCGATGGCGACTTTTAAAAAGCAGAATGTAACGAGAGTTGGCCGATCTTTCAAAGAATTCCCTGGAATAGGGTCAGCGGACAGACATCGTTCATGGGGTTAGTAGACGATGTGATCGCGACAAATGAGAATAGGGGAGGGTGAATGGACCGTGGCGGAGGAAGCACGCCTCATGAGCGAGCAACCAGCAACATATAATCAGGGCGTACAGCTCTTCGTGTCAGGCAGACTCGAGGAGGCGGAAGCGATCTTTCTAGAAATCCTTCGAATCGAACCTCGCCATTCCGATTCACTCCAT
>JAIEPU010000209.1 GCA_019748235.1 bacterium | reverse complement strand
ATCGGCCCAAGGAGGCGATGGCTCGTTACCTATTAATGGGCTTAGCGAACGGCGAATAATGAAGGTGAAATGCTGTGTCAATTGATGGAGGAAATCGTAATCCTCCAATTTGCCTAGGTTTCGACCCGCATGACATACTAGGTGGATTGGTGAGGCAGCACAGTTTAGCATCCGTCAAAAGCAGACGCGTGCGCCCTCTGAAAAGGTCGCACGCGCCATCTTGGGTCAGTTGATTGATGAGCGAAGTCTACTTCGTTTCCGTTTCAGCCGCCGCTGGTTCCTCCTTGGGAGGATCCGGAATAGGGCCTTCGAGCCCGAGCGAACTAGCAATTGCAGACTCGAGCTTGGCCAGATCAGGATAATCGGTCCCGATATACTTACCTTCCTTGTCGATCAAAAACAGCGCCGGGATGTAGCTGATCTGTAACTTCGCCGCGAGCGGATTCTCAAAGCTCCGCCCTTCTGCTTCCTTTGGCTCGAAGAAGATGTTCACCCAAGGAAGGGCATAACGGTCAAGGATGGATTTCACATCTTCCCGTTTGTCGTCCAGCGATATGCCGACGACTTCGAACCCTTTGTCGTGGTACTTCTCATAAATTCCTTTGATGATGTCGAAACGGTCGACGCATGGACCGCACCAACTGGCCCAAACGTCAACGAGCACGACCTTCCCCTTGTACGCGTCGATGTTGAATTCTTTGCCGTCGAATGCGGGGCCGACGATCTCGGCGGGCTTACCGATCAATTCCAACCGAAAGATTAGAGAATCAAGAATCGAAAGCTTCGGCTCGTGATACCTCGCCTTGATTGCTTTGTACGCCTCGATTCCGTGGGGAATATCACCGTTCTCCACCAAGTTGTTCGCCCAAGACATGTAGAGGTTCAGGCCGAAAACGGATCGCGGGTACTCTTTGACGAATTCCTCGAGCGCGGCACCGGTCTTCTCGACTGGTTTGTCTGAATCGACAAATTCTTCCTTCAGCTTGTAAGCCGCGAGGAGCGCTGATAATCGACGGTCATCCCCTTCTTCCTTTTTCGCCTTTTCGAACATCTCACTTACGAATCCGTCCCGAATGGGAGCAAAGGTGGTCGGATCATAGCGAACGGCTTCGTAGAGGAAGCTCAGCTTTTTGATTTGCGTTTCTTCCTTGCGAAGGGCAGCCACCCGATCGCTGGCGATAATTCGATTCATCGATTCGAGAAGCGAGTTCGCCGCCTTTGTAACGTCAGGGATTTTCTCTGGGTTGAATTTCGGCTTTATCCGCGTGGAACCGGGCAGATTTACACTTTGCACGGCTTCATCGAAAGCCTTCTGGGCCTCGCGGAGTTGAAGAAGGAATTCCACATCGGTCAGGCTCGCACCACCGGGAGTGACGGATTTCTTCTCGGGCGTCGACTCCTCCGGCTTCTTCGCGGCATCGTCTGCTTGAGCCAGTACGAACGTGTGGGTGGCGAAAAGTGCCAAGACGGCGAATCCGAAGGCGCGAAGAAATTCCCGATGCAACATTCTCATGACCAGTCGTTTCCAATGCGTCGATGTCTTGCCCGTTGAACCCTTCACAGTGAAAGGAATCAAGAGAGAGGCCGATTCTCAATTACGAGACACAGGCCTGTCACAACGATACGGTTTGACCCTAGTGTAGTCGGACAGCTCGAGTGTCGAAACACCAGCTCTTCCCTGTTCGGGTCGCTCCTAGAAGAACTTACCTCATACAGCCCGCATACGTCTCCCGGTCGGTTGCCAGGAATTGCCTATTCGTTCCGACCGGCCGCTAAAGTGCGTGGCGGAGAGAGCGCAAAGCTGTCGCTTTGGGAAAAATCCCCTCTCTACTGAGTTACGAAGTGGAAGACCCAATTCGTCAATTGCGTGCTAGGATTTATTCGAACGGGCGAAATTCATCCCTCATCCCTGTCTCGAATTCCGCCCCAACCCCGTCTCGAAGCGATTTCGCCCCTGTGGAAACCTCTCTGCGAAATCGCACGTTGCAAGTCGTTTATTATTGGTCCCTTCATGAGGCATAACCTCAATGCAACACGTCTTCGTTGCGGGTGACGAACCCGTCCCAGGCTACCGCCTGCTTCAGGAAATAGAAGGATCGGCCTTCTACAAGATCTGGCGCGTTTCCACGCCGGAGGGAAACGAGCGGTGGTGGAAAATCATTGATCTGGTGGTGGGGAATGCCGCCATTGAAACTCGAACGCTTGGCCTCCTAGTGAGGCTGAGGCATGACTTCGTCAATACGCTGACGAATTTCTGGAATCTGGACGACGGCAAAACGTTGATCATTGAAAGTGAGTTGCCGATCCAGTCTCTCCGCTCCCTACTGCAGGAAAAGCAGCGAGCCGGGCAAGAGGGGCTTTCGAAAGAAGAACTCATTCCGTACATCGAACAAGCTGCGGCGGGGCTCGATTTTCTCAATCGACCCCAGCACGAATATCACGGCCAACAGGTCGCAATCTATCATCGGGCTCTACGGCCCGATTGTCTCTTACTTTTTGAGGGGGAGAGTGGGCTCGCGTGCAAGGTCTCTGACTTTGGGCTGTCAAAACCGGTGACCGAAGAAGTGGCCATGCATTCTCAGGGGCTGGTCAATTACGACTATGATCCCCCAGAATTCTTTGAAGGTCAAACCACTTCGACGAGCGATCAGTACTCCTTGGCGATCGTCTACTATGAGCTTCGTACCGGACGAATGCCGTTCCAGGGAACAATGCTTGAACAGCTTCAGGCTCGGCTAAATGATAAGCCGGACCTCTCGGGATTGGAGGAACCGGAACGGAGTGTCATTCGGAAAGCTTTATCGCGCGATGGTTCTCACCGATTTAAATCCTGCGCGGAGCTCATCCATCGTTTGAAAGAAGAGCACGAATCTACGGCGATCGATACCTCACAAGGGTTGATGGGGCAGGAGACTCCCGCCGCGCGGCAGATGCCGCCTTCCTTGGGGGTGAGAGCTCCTCAACCTTCCAATATCGGACCGACCACACCCGGTTGGCGGTCGACGTCAGCGGCGATGGCAAGCAGACCAGCCGCCGCCCAGGAGAGAGAGACATCCGTCACGACGACTCCCTCACCGTCGAAGTCAGGACTTATCTTTCAGCGACCGATGTTGAAGAAGACGCCGAGCGACGAAACAGTTCCAATCGCGAAATCATCGCCGACGGATACCAGCACGACGAACACCAATCCGCTGAAGCCGATACTTCCCACTCCATCCATGGCGGATACGTTGCCCGCAAAGCTCGCGGTGAAGAAGCCGGCGGTCAACGGGAAAGGTAGCGATCTGCGGTCGATTCGCGAGCACCTTGCTTCGACATCATTCAGCATGGTGGACAATTACACCGGAGAAAAGCGGATCCCACTCACCTGGGTGGCCATCATTTTGATGGTCACCGCCATGGGGTCAATCTGGCTCACGAATATGCTTTCTCAGTAAAAGGTGCGAAAAAGAGGGCTTTACCGGTGACGAAGGGGGGAGTTCCCAAGGAACGACGGCATTTCGCCAGAATTCCTTGCTCTTTCCTGAGTAGTAGCTATCATGCTGAAGACTTAGTGAGCGGAATCTTCTCCGCCCTCAAACGGTAGGCCATCAAGACCCCGCCGAGCGTTGCCAGTCCGCTCCACCAGATCCAGTCGAAGGCAGTGTGTGAGCTTGGCCCGTGCGATGGATGGCCGAATAGCGAATAAGTTTTCGACGTGAACGTTCTTCATTCGCTCGGATCGATTCCAGGCTACCGGCGTTAGTGAAAGACACGCTTTTCTCGTGTTGTTATTGTGCCAGTGGTCTAGAGAATCGCACCCCAATTGATCAGTGACGTTTTGGTCCGATGAAAGGCCGATCCGTCGTCTTGAATATGTATCGCTCGTTCCGAGCATGAGATGTTCGCCGCCGCTCTAAATGGAGTGGAAAACAGCCGCGAGATATTTGTTGAATCCAGCGATGGGATCTCCGCGCGGCTTTAGCTGTCAGGCATCACTCGCCGTTGCCGACAATGAATAGCTAAAAGTTGAACCCTTGAGTTCAATCAAGGGACCCCGGCGGATCGCTGGGAAGCGTGTTTCGATTCGATGTTTCATAGCCCTGGAGAGGACGATGGGCAGCCCCACGATTGATGAAAGCTCGGTCAACATTGTGCATGAAGCGACCGTCTATCTGGTCGGAATGCAGGTGGTGAACCAAGAGGCCGTTGATGAGTTTCTGGAGGATCACGGCGCTCTCTGGCAAACGGATACAGAAGTGGGCGGCGAACGATTAAGCGAAGTCGCCGGCCGTGTTTGTTACATGTCGTTCGGCAAAGGCCGAAAGACGAACAAAGAATATCTCGGGAACATCATCGGAGTCGGACACGGTAGTGTCTTGGAACACGCGGTCTGGAATTTCGTCATCACCGGAGTGAGCCGCAGTCTGACACACGAGTTGATTCGTCACCGCGCGGGCTTTGGCTATTCTCAGCTCAGCCAGCGCTATGTGGACGAGTCCGAAGCAGACTACGTCGAGCCTCCCGCGATTGCGGAAGACCCCGAATTGCACGCCCTCTGGCTGGATGCGGTTGCCCATGCCCAGACGGCGTATCGAAAATTGGTCGATGGATTGGCCGCCAAGTTTTCGGACGTCGAACAAGCGACGCTTCGAAGAAAAATGGCCAGGCAAGCAGCACGTAGCGTGCTCCCCAACGCTTGCGAGACCAAGATCTTTGTCACCGCCAACGCGAGAGGTCTTCGTCACTTCATCGAGTTGCGCGGCGACGAACATGCGGATACGGAAATCCGCGCCTTGGCGATCAAAGTCCTGCGCATCATGCAGGATGCTGCCCCGAATATTTTCGGGGATTATGAGATCGTCAAGATATCAGACGGCACGGAAGTCGCTCATACGCCTCATCGAAAGGTGTAATGCTTTATCCCAACCCATACGGAAGGGGTATTTGACCTGGAAATTGTGGATCCAAGGTCCTTCGTTTCCCTGTCGACTAAGCCTGCGGTCTGAGTCTATTTGACGAAACGTTTTTGAACTTTTTACCGGCGACGTGAAAGGTCTCTCTCGCTCATCGCCGAATTGGTCGAATCTTTGTGCAATCATTTTCGGTCGGTGCAATGCCGGCCCATCTGAGGATTTTTCATGAGCTCTCATCGAGCAGATAACAATCGACCGGGGGGACGTCGACCCTCGAACAATCAGTCTCGTTCGAACGGCAATGGAAACGGCGGTCGTCCGCCTGCCCGTCGCGGACGCCCCGATGGTCGCCCCCGCCTTCCCCATTATCTCGAAAAGAAAATCGAGCGAGAAGCCGAGGAGCGTGCTCCGGTCGTTGACGGCGATGCCTTTGCCGAAGGTCTTTTCGACGACGATTCGGACGGCCAGCCGGATTCTCTTCGCAGCATTCAATCTCCGCCGCCACGCCCCCAGGCGCCGATCGAATACAGAAAAGCGGAGGGAGTGCTTGAACTTCATCCCAATGGATTCGGATTCCTTCGTCAACCCGCCACTGGTTTTCAAGTCTCTCCCGGTGACGCCTATGTGTCACCCGATTTGATTCGCCGTTACGGTTTGCGTGAGGGTGTCACTGTCGTTGGTGAGATCGACAACAACAACGATCAAGGTGGCTACAATCGGCAAGCCCCTCCGAACCGAGGAGGCTACGGCCGTGATCGTCGTCCGCAGTATGGTCGAAACGACTATCGTGGAAACGAACAGCGATCGCAGGGCCCTCGTCTTCGAGCAGTCCTTTCCGTTGAGGGAATGGATCCCGAGGAATATGCTCGTCGGCCCGATTTTGATCGGCTGACTCCGATCGATCCGCGCGTTTGGCTCAATCTGGAAACGAGGCGAGATCAGATGACGACGCGCGTCATTGATCTTTTCACGCCGATCGGCAAGGGGACGCGCGGCCTGATCGTCGCTCCTCCGCGTACCGGCAAGACCTTCCTGATCCAACACATCGCGGATGCGATTCACGCGAATCACCCCGAATGCCATCTCATCGTCCTATTGGTGGATGAGCGGCCCGAGGAAGTGACCGATATGCAGCGATCGATCAAGGGAGGCGAAGTCTATGCTTCGTCGAACGATCGAGAGACGCAAAGCCATGCCCGCCTCGCGCAACTAGTGATCGCAAAGGCGAAGCGAATGGTGGAGCAGGGAAAGGATGTCGTGATTCTGCTCGACAGCATCACGCGACTGGCCCGCGCGTTCAACAAGAACGTTGGCTCGACCGGCCGCACGATGAGCGGCGGACTCGATGTGAAAGCGCTCGATCAGCCAAAGCGACTCTTCGGCCAAGCCCGCGCGTTTGACGAGGGAGGATCGCTCACCATTCTCGCGACCGCCCTCATTGAGACAGGCTCGCGTATGGATGACGTGATCTTCCAAGAGTTCAAGGGAACCGGCAACATGGAACTCGTGCTCGATCGTAAGCTCGCCGATCGCCGCACGTTCCCCGCGATTGATCTGGCTCAGTCAGGCACCAGAAAGGAAGAACGGCTTCTCCCTGCGGAAGATCTCCGCCGCATCACGCTGCTTCGCCGCAGCATGACCCGGCTCAACCCGATCGAATGCATGGAGACACTTCTCCGCCAAATGGAGAAGTATGAAACCAACGCTGACTTCCTTTCGCAGATCGACCGCTTCATGAAGGTCTAGGCGACGGTAAGTTCGTTATGCTCAACAGCTCGCGAAGCTGGGTCAAACATGGCCCAGCTTCGTTCGTTTATGATGATTGTCCGATGTCCGTCGCACCGCTGATTTCCCATCGTAACTTCGCGTAGGCTGGGTCGTCCCGACCCAGCTCGTTCCTTCGGCGATCGAACGATCCTGTCATCATTGAGTCGGTGCATCTCATCCCAAAAGTGCTGGGTCGGGACGACCCAGCCTACGGGACTGGCATTGTGTTGTCACTCGGACGGACTTGCGCCTGCTGCCGGTCTGGATTGGACGAGCGTTTCGGTTCGGCCGTCTTGCACGACGTCGCCTGATTGATTGACGAGCTTTCTTCGCCAGATGATCAGGCCACGCCGGCCTCGCGCCTTCGGTTCCTTCGCGAGAATCTCGGTCTCGACGTGAACGGTATCGCCGAAATAGACGGGGTGGAGGAAGTTCCATTCGAGGATGCGGATGAAAGAGAGTGTCGCCATCTTCGGGCTATACATGCCGAGGCCGGCGACGAAAGAAAGGCCGAGCAGCCCATGCGCGATCGGCTTGCCAAAGGGAGTCGAGCGAGCGAATTCATGATCCACATGCAGCGGATTGAAATCACCGGTCAGACAGGCGAACTGCACGACGTCTGATTCGGTGACGGTGCGGGAGGGACTGGTCCAGGTATCTCCGACCTCGACTTCATCAAAGTAAAGCGGCTCATCGCGATGGTGGGTCATACTCGTTGCCTCAAAAATGAAAACAGGGCCGGCACCAATGTTGCCAGCCCGTCGTGTCTTCGAGAAGAGCACTTGCCGCATCAAAGCGGTGTTATGCTCTCATTTCGTTTTAATTCTCTGTCATGTTCGAAGCCAGACTGCGTTGACCAGTGACTTTCGCATGACACTAGGAGAGGGGGCTACTCGACGATTCCGAGCAGTTCGACCTCGAACACGAGGGCGGCGTTGGGACCGATCGCTCCTCCCGCACCCCGTTCACCGTAACCGAGCTCGGGTGGAACATAAAGCTTCCACTTGGAGCCGACTTTCATCATTTGAAGGGCTTCTGTCCAACCCTTGATCACGCCGTTGACGGGGAACTCCGCCGGCTCGCCTCGATCATATGAGCTGTCGAAAACTTCGCCGTTGAGTAACGTTCCCTTGTAGTGTGTCCTAACTTTGTCGGTCGCTTTCGGCGTAGCGCCGTCACCCGCGGTGATGACTTCGTATTGCAGACCCGAAGGGGTCGTCTTCACGCCCGCCTTCTTCGCATTCTTAGCGAGGAACTCCTTCGCTTCCTTTGCATTCTGTTCCCCCGCCACCTTGGCCTTGGCCGAAGCCTTATCTTGAACGGCCTTTTGGAAGGCCTGCATCACGGTGCGAGCATCCTTCGCAGGAATCTGTGAATCCTTGCCGCTCAGGCCATCCTTGATTCCGGCAATGAGAGCGTTGATATCGGCGTCGACATCGTCACCCTTCAGTTGAGAACCGATGTTATGACCGATGAGGTAGCTTCCCTTTTCCATCGTGGATTCGAGTTTGACCGGCGACGACACGGCTGGCTCCTGATTTTGAGCGAAGAGATATCCACCGGTGACGACGGCAACGATGCCGGCCAGCACCAAAGAAAATCGCATGACTGATCCTGTTCTAAAGACATTTCGAAGCGTACGTGGCGTCAAAATCCAGATCTGATCCTAATAATGTGACCCCTAGCGTCGCCGCGGAGAATGTCGATCCGCTGTAACTTCACACGAAGATGCCCCGCCCATGCGGTGCTGACGATGAAACTTACGGGGATTCACGGCAAAAGAATAGATTAATCTGAGATAATCCGGCGTGGAGGAAACGATTACGAGGAAAAACAAAGCCGTTCCCCGATGAATGCCGGGGAACGGACTTCGTCTGCCGGCTTGCCAAAGAGCCAGTTTTACACGTGTTGAACGAGTTCGGGTGCTGTCTCGGCGTTCGTCGTTTCTTCGGTTTCTTCCGTCATGGGTCGCTTCTTTCGAAGGCGGCCGATCATTCGCCCAAAGACAACGCCAAAGTCGTCAAGGATCGAATACGCCACCGGCGTGACGAGCAGTGTTAAAAGAAGGGACAGAACCTGTCCGCCCAGAATAACCTTTGCCATGCTCGCGCGGGCACCGGCACCTGGACCTTGACCAATCGCCATGGGAATCATCGCCGCGACGAGCATGACGGTCGTCATCAAGATCGGGCGAAGGCGGGTGCGGTTACCCTCGAGAATCGCTTCCTCGCGCGTTCGGCCACGCGTTCTCAAATAATTGGTGTAGTCGACTTGAAGAATGCCGTTCTTCTTCACAATGCCAAACAACATGAAGAGTCCGAACATGGCGTAAATGTCGAGGCTCGTTCTTAAAAGAATCAACGAGAGAACGGCAAACGGAATGGTAAGGGGGAGCGCGACCAAGATGGAGATTGGATGAACGAAGCTCTCGAACTGCGCCGCCAGAATCATGTACATGAAGAGGAACGACAAGATGAACGCGAAGAGAAAGTGGTTCATCGATTCATCCAATGACTTCGCCCGTCCAACGAAGCTATAGGAATACATCGGCGGCATGTTGAGTGACTCGACATACTCGCGGACTTTGTCCAGGCCGCGTGACATGTCGATCCCTTCGAGATTTGAAGAGACGACGACTTGCCGCTGCCGTTGGAAGCGTTCGATGGTTGTTGGCCCCTGACCAGGTTCGAACGTGACGACGTTCGCCAATTGCACGACGCCGGTCGGAGTCTTCGTCGAGGGAATCGTGATCTGGCCAATCGAATCTTCATCAGCCCGGAAATTCGGTTCCGCACGAAGCCAAACATCGTACTGCTCGCCCCCGTCTTTCAGGGTCGTGATCGGCTCGCCTCCGACGAGGACGTTCGTTGTCGAGGAAACAGACTGAATCGATACGCCTAAATCACTCAATCGTTCACGATCGGGACGAATGCGAAGTTCAGGCTTCCGAAGCGAAAGGCTGGTATCGACATCGACATAGACCTTCTGGTCGCGCATCCACTGGGCGATCTGATCGGAATACTTTCCGAGTTCGACGATATCGGGGCCAGTGAGACTCAAGTCGACGACAACTTGCCGGAAGCCGGTTGTCTGAAAGGGGGAGACATCCTGCACCGCAGTCGTTAAATCAGGATAGTCCGCCAGGATCGCACGCGCGTCGTTCTGAATGTCGAACTGCGTATACGGTCGGTCCTCGATCTCCGGGATACGACAATAGATCGTTGCGGTGGTGACGTCTCCCTGTCCCTTTCCGGTGCGGCCGCTCGTATCGCCGATGACGATGTAACTATGCGTGATGCCGCGAAGACCTCGAAGTCTGGCATCAATTTCCCGCACGATTCCATCCACTCGATCGAGCGTGTAGCCTTCGGGCATGGTTAGAACGACTTCGAATTCACTCTGGTCGTCGCGTGGAATGAAATCTTTTCCAACGACCATGAAGAGAAGGGGAGTGGAGAAAAGTACCAGGAGCGAAACGGTGACGATCACCCAGCGGTGTCTCATCGACCAAGCGAGAATCGCGACGTATCCCCCCTCGATCCATTTCCAAGCCTTCCCTTCCTTGCTTTTCGCATGATCCGATTTCTCGAGTTTGAGGAATCGCGAGCAAAGCATCGGCGTCATGGTGAACGAGATGAGCATGCTCATGAGAACGGAGAAACCGACGACCGCCCCGAAGCTCGAGAAGAATCGACCGACCCGGCCCCCCATGAAAATAACCGGGGCGAAGATGACAAGCAGTGACATGGTGGTGGCCACGACGGCGAGTGTGATTTCGCGGGTGGCGGTGCTCGCCGCCTCCATCGCCGATCGGCCGTACTCTTCCATGTGTCGGAAAATGTTTTCATGCACTACCACAGCATCGTCGATGACGATACCGACCGCCAAAATCAACCCGAGCATCGTGATGTTGTTGAGCGTGTAATCCATGTAATACATGAAGGCGAAGGTGCCGATGACCGATGTCGGAATTGCCAGTGTGGCGATGATGGTCGTTCGCCAGTCGCGCAGAAAGAGCAGGATGCTTAAGCTGACGAGAACGGCACCAAGGAGAAAGTGAACCTGCACTTCCTCGATCGAACGCTTGATGAAGCGAGATTGATCTCGAATGACTTCGACCTGAATGTCCGAGGGGAGGGAGCTTTGTAGCTGCGATAGTCGTTTCTTGACCGCATCGACGACGGCGACCGTGTTGGTGCCCGATTTCTTTCGGATGATGAGGCTGACCGCGTTGTCACCTTCACGATCGCCGTGACGCTCTTTCAGCCACAGACGACTCAGACCGCGTGGTTCCTCGATCGAATCCTCCACGCGAGCGATGTCTTGCAGGCGAACCGGTTGCCCGTTCCGATTGCCGACGATGAGGTTCGAGAATTCCTCGGCATCTTGAATTCGACCCATCGTGCGAAGAACGCTTTCCGACGGCCCCTGATCGACTCGTCCGCCAGGCTGTTCTTGATTGTTTCGAATAAGAGCGGAGCGGACGTCTTCGATGGTCAAGGGAGGCTCGAATTTGAGCAACTTCGGCGGATCGACGATGATATTGATGGCGCGCTGCTGTCCACCTACGAGCGTGATCGAGCC
>JAIEPU010000172.1 GCA_019748235.1 bacterium | reverse complement strand
AATCGTTCTGCGAAACCGCGCTCAGCGTTCCCTAAACCGATACAATTGATCCTATGACCGGGAGGGGTGGGTTGGAGTAGTTGAACGTGTAATTTGGAACGAATGCTGATTGACTGTTGAACTCGATGGATTGAAACGCGGCAGTATTCGACCAATCGATATCAACGTTTGCCGCTCCCACGGTCGGAGCCAGCGAAAGAGCCGGGGTGAAGAAGCTTTGCTGCCCGAGGCCGATGATGTTTGCGGTCACTCCGAGGGCGGCGTTGAATGAGCTTTCCGACGAAACGAGGTTGAGGTTGATATTCGGCACCAGCGCTGCTTGTACTTGGCTGACGGCAACCAAAAGCAAGGCAAGGCTCATTCGGTGGGTGAGGCGAAGCATGATGATACCCTTTCGATGGATGGACGGACGGAGCGCAGGATGTTCAAGCAGTTTCGAAACGGCGGGAGTGTTTGCGTGCGATTCATGAATGCACGTCAACACGTCACCATAGCAGAACCACACACGTAAGCCGGGGGAGCACTAATTCTGTGGGTCTCACCGGAGGTAAGAATCTTCCACGGAGGCAAAACGAAGCTATTACGCTGGATAAACCGGCAGTTTCGAACTAGGTAAGAACTTAACGGTCTGAGCGGCGAACGCAAGGATATTTCACAGTGATTATCATATCGCAAGAACAGTTGCTGGCACGACGCCGCTTTCATTCAGAAGTGAACTGCTTCGTTCCGCAAAAAACATTCGCTCCCAGGAACGATCGGCGTTAGGCTGCAACCCATTGCAACGGCAGTTCTTTTGGAGTGCGCCTCGTAAAGGTGGCTGATGGCAAATTCATTTTCCCCGGCAATCCATCACCTGTCACGACGCGAGTTCCTGGTCGCGACCGGCACCACATTATTTGGACTTCCGGCGGGTGGGGCACAACTTGCCGCCGCTGTCAAAGGGCAAGGGGGGAAGGCGAAGTCGACGGTGCTCTTTTTCCTGTCCGGGGGTGCTTCGCACATTGATACTTGGGACATGAAGCCCTCCGCCCCCGCGGAGTATCGAGGACCTTTCCAACCAATAGCGACCACCGTTCCC
This sequence comes from bacterium, assembly GCA_019748235.1. Lineage (GTDB taxonomy): Bacteria > Planctomycetota > Planctomycetia > Kolteriales > Kolteriaceae > JAIEPU01. Next base: position 10,095 of record JAIEPU010000172.1, on the reverse strand, counting down.
GGAATCCAATGTTGCGAGCATCTGCCTCTCATGGCGCAGCAAGCCCATCATCTAGCGATCGTGAGATCGGTCAACGGCACGGTAAACACAAACGACCATCATGCCGGATACTACTACAACCTGACGGGTCACGTTCCCGACCCGACGTTCTTATCCCTGGGGAATAATCGGACTCCCATGCCGGATGACTGGCCTTACATGGGATCGGTGGTCGCATCCAAACGACGCGATGAGAATCCCAACCTTCCCGCGGCAATCACTCTTCCGCAAAAGCCGAGCAAGCTGCCCTACACGCGACCCGGACAATTTGCCGGACGATTGGGGGTCGCGAACGATCCGCTTTACGTCATTGGAAGCCGGGATAAGCCCCTTGAGTTTCAGACTCCTTCGCTTGTCTTGCAGAAAGGGATGACCGCCGCACGCATGCAGTCAAGACGGGGCCTCCTGAACACCGTCGAGCAAATCAGCGGCCAAGCGGATCGGATCGGCGCTCATTCCAATTGGACCACGCATCAAGAGCGGGCTTTCTCCCTCTTGACGGGGGACCGGGCCTTACGCGCCCTCGACGTTTCTCGTGAGCCATTGTCTCTACGCGACAGGTACGGAGGATCCGTGAATGGGATGAGTCTTCTTGCTGCGAGGAGGCTCGTAGAGGCGGGTGTTCCATTTGTCACGGTTTTTTGGATGGAAGACGAAGCGATCGATAAGAAGTGCGCGAGTGCTGGGGGGTGGGATACCCATGCAAGCAACTTTACTTGTCTGAAGGAACATCTCTTACCTGAGTTCGATCAGTGCTTCTCCGCATTTCTCTCCGATCTTTCCGACCGCGGTCTTTTGGATGAAACATTGGTCCTCGTCACTAGTGAAATGGGCCGCACGCCGAAAATTGGTGATCCTCGAAGCGGCGGAAAGAGCGGAGCAGGGCGGGATCATTGGACTCATTGCCAAACAGTGCTCCTTGCCGGCGGCGGGATCAAGGGTGGTCAGCACTACGGCTCAAGCGATCCGCGCGCGGAATACCCCGCGGACAAACCCATCACTCCCGCGCACGTGGCGAAGACCGTTTACAAGGCGATGGGAATCGAAGATTTGTCAGCGACCGATGCTCAAGGACGGCCGTACGATTTGCTCCAAGAGGGACACGCGCTCACGGAGTTGCTTGGTTAAATCGCTGCATTTATTTTCTCGCTGACCCGAACAAGCTGAATGCAAAACTTGATCGAACCTCTTCGACAATTCCAACGAGTTGCGGAAGGTAACGAAGTCTCGTCGGCAGATCATGAGGCAAGATCCGCTCGTCACCCCCTCTGTCTTTGTCACCTCTGATGCGTTGACATGTTCGCTCCCTGCGATGATCCTTTAGGAGCACTGCATGGGTAACGACGATCTATCATCAGAGGTAAAGAACGATGAGGGTTGCTTTGAACGGCATTTTCTGGCTTGCGCGAACATTTCTAATCCTGTCTTTAACCATGTTCGTCGTGGCACATTCGCACGCTCAGGCCGGAGATGTCGAAGCACCGACAAAGCCGTCGATCGATCCGATGACGCTCGTGGCCCCGGAGCTTCGTGGTCCACTCAAAGCCATTCCGAAACTGAAAATCACCGCGGACATTTCACCTCAACAACTCGGCATGCTTCGGAAACTGCAATTGCCCAGGCCTCGACTCGCTGAACCAAGTGTTTCGGAGAAGATGCTTCCGGGGCGAGACGGCGGACCGGATGTAAAAGTATTCGTCATCAACGCAACGCCCGGTGAGCATCGCCCCGCCATTCTTCATACGCACGGTGGAGGGTACATCATTGGATCGGCAGCGAGTGACGTCCCCGACCTGCAAGCGATGGCCAAAACGCTTGATTGCGTCATCGTGACGGTGGAATATCGATTGGCCCCCGAAACCCCATTTCCTGGTTCTCTCGAGGACAACTATACCGCGCTCAAGTGGCTTTACACCGAGGCGGAAACTCTGGGTGTTGATAAGTCGCGAATAGCCTTGGCTGGTGAAATCGCGGGGGGAGGGCACGCCGCCATTCTCGCGATCGCTGCTCGGGATCGGGGAGAAATTCCCATCATCTTTCAATCGCTTGTCTATCCCATGCTTGATGATCGGACAGGCAGCTCTAGACCGGTCCCCTCTTACATCGGGACGTACGTTTGGACGGCGGAATACAATCGGTTCGGCTGGAAAGCATTCCTCGGTCAGTCACCCGGCCAAGAGAAAGCACCGATTGGCGCGGTCCCGTCACGATTAACTGATCTCAAAGGACTTGCAGCGGCATGGATTGGAACGGGGGCGATCGATCTATTCGTCGATGAAGATATTGAGTACGCCCGCCGGTTGATCGATGCCGGCGTCCCCACCGAGCTGATCGTCGTTCCCGGCGCGTATCATGGATTCGATCGCATCGTTCCCAATTCCTTCGCGAGTAAACAATTCACCCTTTCCCGTTACAACGGACTCGCCCGTGCGTTCGGTAATAAAGAACTCAGCGAACTCCCGGAATGAAGTAAGTCGATCGTAGCTTCCGTGTGAAAAACATCACGTGATACAAAAGGGAATCTAAATGGCCGGCCGAAAACCGAAAGCTGGTTCGAGAACCCGTAAGCTTAATGATAAATCGAGTGGGTCTGTAAAGAACAAATTGCGTGAAGCGTCGCAACAAGCCTCGGGGGATGATGCTTCGCATTTGATCGATGAACGGATCAAGTCTCTTGGAGATTGGCGGGGTGGCAAGCTGGCCGAGGTTCGTCGATTCATCCATGAAGCAGATTCCGGCATCGTGGAAGAATGGAAGTGGATGGGGACTCCTGTCTGGTCGAAGGAAGGGATCATCTGCACCGGTGAAACTTATAAGCAAGTCGTCAAGCTGACCTTTGCTCGTGGGGCATCGCTGGCCGATCCAAAGAAACTCTTCAATTCGAGTCTCGAAGGTAACGTTCGCCGCGCGATTGATATTCGAGAAGATGAGAAAATCGATGCAAAAGCATTCAAAGAGTTGATCCGCGCAGCGATCAAGGAGAATCACCGGGTTCGCGATTCGAACTCGAAGCCATCCACCAAGCCCGCGGCCAATCCTAAGACGAACGCCGATGAGAAGCCTCTTCAGCGACGCTCAAACAAGAAGGAGGAAGTTATTCTCTTATCTGGCGGCAATCCGCAAATCGCGAAAGGGGAAGGGGACGCCCCGGTGCAGGCCTACATCGCCGCGATGCCCGGCTGGAAGCGTGAGATCGGCGAACGTGTCGATGCTCTCATCACGCAGCATGTGCCGAAGGTCAAGAAAGCGGTGAAGTGGAACTCCCCTTTTTACGGCATCGAAGGAAAAGGCTGGTTCCTTTCATTTCACGTCTTCACCCGCTACGTCAAGGTGACGTTCTTTGCCGGTCAATCGCTAAAACCCAATCCCCCCGGCAGCACCGAGCGAGGCAAAGAAGCCCGGTGGATCGACATTTATGAGGACGATCTACTTGACGAGACTCAGATGGTGAAATGGATCAAACAAGCCGCCAAGCTACCCGGCTGGATGAGTTAGAAAGTAAATGAAACGACATTCAAATCGGTCACTGCTCTGAATTATTCTTCCAGAGCAGCACGAGCAATGGACCAAACCTCGCACTGCCCACAATGATGGTCGTCCGGCATGGAACTTCGCATTCGATCTCGGATTTCGTTGGCCCTTTCAATCGACGAGATCAGCCCAAATTCATTCACGCTCGATGGATCGAAGATATCGGCCATCGGACCGCAATTCGTCAGGGTGCTGTAATGAAAATCTGAATCCATGATGTCAAATCCACACATAACGAACCCAGCAGGTGCGGGTTCATCGCCACGAGGACGTTCGATAATGGAAAGTATTTGATGCTGAGCTGGGTCCAGTGTTTGCCGAATCTTGAGGTATTCGGAGTTACGAAACAGGGTCGTTCGGTAAGCTTCGTGTACGTTGTGATTCCAGTCTTCGTCGATGAGACTTACAACAAGATCAGGACACAATGTGCCATCGAGTGTCACAATCTCAGTGATATGCTGGAACCCCGAGAACTTGATGTACTGTTTCCAGTCACCGGCCGTTTCGGGGGTGAATCGTCGACGCAGCGTGTAATACCATTCTCGCAACATACGTGGCATTATTGTCGTACGAATGGGATGGATAAAAAGACAATCTCATGATGCGGAGAGGGGGGATTCGAACCCATCCCCAAATCCCTGGAAAAACAGAGAATTCTTCAGACGGCGACGCATTTGAATTCATCGACCCAGACTTGAGCGAAATCGTGATGTCATGGAAGGAGTTATCCCATCCCATCAAGGCAGCTATTCTCGCGATGATTCGGGCGACGCCGCGATAAACGGAATTCGTTTTTGCTGTCTACGTCTACGAAACCTCCTTTTGCTTGTTGATTGTCTGCAATTAAACCGCGATCTTCGCACTCGCCAGCCGTCGGCTCTTTCGCAATGACTCAGCCAAGTCATGATCCCCGAGCAAGGTCGAAAGCGTTACCAGTTCATCGAGCTGGTTCTCAATCGAGGCGTAGCCGATCTTGTTCGGGGTCTGATCAAATCGCTTGATTGGTCGAAGCTGATGGCCGTTTATTACCACCGGCATGCCCCGGCGTTCCGTGTTCTTCCGGGGTCGACCAGCCCGCTTGCGTGCGAAGCCCAACTTACTCTTCACCTGATAGAAGAGGGTCGCGGTGATCTCACCGGACTTCTGCTCAGCCTTCCACACATCATTGATCCCTGCGAGGTTCAGCTTGGGATTGGCGGTAAGCTTTTCCCGAATGAATTCGGATTGACTTGGAGCACCCTTCTTACGTCCTGCCATTGAAAACTCCCTTCTTCCACTAGAACCAGTCAGTCAACGCGACCGACTAACCAAACAATGACTCTGGATCAACCGGAGCCATCGACTCCGGCACCTTGTTTCGAGTTCGCGGACCAAGATGACGGTCGAGAAACTCTTGAGCCTGAGCCTTTCGCTCCGGCGTCACGTCGTAATTCTTCCTGTGAAGCGTGAGTCGCCAGATTTCTCCAGCCAGACGAACGTAAGTCGCCGGCCTTTCGTTACTCAATACCGCCCCTTCGCGGAGAAAGGTGTTCGATGCCCCGGCCCATCCGCTTGCCCCGGCTCGTGTGCATGTCGTAGGCACAATCCGGGGGCTCGGGAACTCCGTAGTTGTCGAGCATGTATTTCGCGATGGTGAGTAAATGCCCCGAGTCGCGGCACTTCGCCGCCCGGCACATTCTCATGATCACATTCATCAGTAAGAGACCGTGTGTGTCGCCGTTCGTTCGCTCGTAGTGAGCCCGAAGCTCCATAATCGACACTTGAACGAAGTGAAGAACTTCCCAATCCGCTGGCCCGATGTCCTCGTTCGCGATGACGATCAATGTCGTCATCAGATTGGACCAACTCGTTTTGCCGGATTCGGCGAACTCCATCACGTACTGAGCGGCGAGCATCTCGTCGCCCCGCCGTATCGCCTTCTGGAGTGCGGAACGGGTAACGTAGGCGTCCGCTCCCCGTTTGATCTCACCACATCAAGCTGAAGCTTGGACTCTTCGATACGAACAATGCCGTCAAAGCATATCTCGTCCGAAAGACTCGCTACAGTTTCCACGGCAGTACCTCTGTGAAAAGTAAGTTCGATCTAAGCAACCGAAACCTACCCGATCACGGAGTGCCTCCTTCAAGATCTGCGCAAGATTGCGGACGTTACCTTTTGGCACATCTCCTGCTTTGGTCATGGCAGCACCATGGATCGTTTTGCTCTAGGAGAAGACTGGGCCGAACACTAGCACCAGCGACGCTACAACGTCTGAGGCCATTTCCAGTCTTGATCTAAACCTTGTCGTTAGTGACGGCAACATCCTCGCCTATCTCTCAGAATTCGAGGATGAAGCTACCCAATGCGAAAAGGCCTAGAGGCAATGAAGGTAGGCGTGATTGCGATTCGGACAGCTAGTCCAACATTGGATACCCAAGTCGTCAAAGACAAGTTCGCCGAAGTTGAAGCCAAGATGAAGGAGCAATGGGTGAATTCCAGAAGAAAGCGACCGACGATCTTGTCCGTTACTGTTATCGCCATAATTATCTATAATTAACATTAATCGTAAATGAAGTATTCTTTTTCACCCCGGGAAATAATGAATTCAGCGTCATCAATTGGTGATGACACCAAATACTGATGAGCCACACTATTTTTTGTCATCATGCCCTCGAACAATCCAATAATGTCGCCCCATTCGTCCACACCCTGGTCGAGGGTAAATATGGGGTGATCGACAGTTCCTCCCAAGATAAGACCCCTCCGATTCGAATACCATTTGGGTCGTTGTTTACGGCAGCAAGCCAAAAACGTCATTGGCTCTACCGCCTTTATGTATTTTTGATCAGAAATTGATACGATAGTAGAGTCACAGTTTTCAACAATAGAGTAAAAAAACTCTAGTAAACTTGAAAATGGAGCATTCAACCCTCCAAAAACAATTACCTTAACACCATCATTGTCTCGCGAGTATGTGAGGAATAATAAATCTGACTCCTGCATTCGCCGGTTCTTGGTCACTTTGCACTCCTTGGCAAGTACCGTGTACAGGTCCATATAACTATCGAGTAAAAAATCCGATTTATGAATTCGTGCCATGCTTATTGAAGTTTTTTAAAAACTACTTCGGCTATTTTTCCTATTGCCTAGTCTATTCGGAAGACACCTAAGCAGTTTATGATAAATACCAATTTAATTTTAATCTGGAGCTGCTCGAATCGTTCCCGATTCAGGTCGTGGCGAAATGGATGGGGCATGATGCGAAGGTCAGTCTGAAGCATTACGCCCAGACAACGGATGAGCATTTCGAGCGAGCGGTGGGCGACGCAAATTCCGACGCAAAGGCGACGCAAATTCCGACGCAGCAGGTAGCGGCACCGAAGAGCGGGATTTCGAAGGAGATTGACGCAAAGCCTGTTGGGATTGGGTACAACGCTATTCTAAGCGATGCCGTGCGAAAAGCTGCGATGAATGGATGCGGAGAGGGGGGGATTCGAACCCCCGGTCCCATTTCTGGAACACAGCATTTCCAGTGATAGAGTCTCAGCGAATGGGACTTTACTCGGGAACGACATGACAATTTCACTGAGAAAGTGGGTCACGAATGACGCGCGAATTGTTCGCGACCCGTGAACGAGATCCGTCAGTGTAACAGTTTACGTAACAGTGGACAGTTGCGAGGAAGGAAGCGGGCGACCTCGAGAGCGAGTGCCAATAACCAGAATGATGAACTCAATAAGGAGCTGCACTTGCCGTTTGCAATTCAGTTGCCTATTCCTGCAAGTATCTTGTCTTAGGCAGCGGCACTGAGCCCGCGGCAGGAAATGAAATACCCGAGACGTCCGGCAATGATCGTCTCGGGTAAGAACATTGCAGAGGCCGTATTGTAGCTTCCAGTCTCTTCGCGTCCACTTCGATGTTCACCTCATCTCTTGTTTGAAACGGTTCCGAGTTTCGACTAGCCGGTTCGCAATGCCCGAAGCCGTAAAGGCATTTCGCGACGCCGACACGTCTTTTGATCCCATACCTACTTCAGGCCGGTATTTAACCCAACAAGTGTTCGAGCTCGTCCTTCTCCGATGAAGCAACGGTCGTGACCCTCAACCGAAGACCGGCCTAACGGTCTACCAATCTTGTTGATCATCGACCTCGACAAGGATCGAAAGCCTTATTCCGCAGTTTGAATCTGAACTAACAGAATCAAAGGATTGCTATGCGCACTTCCAAGAAAGGATGTCGAAATGGCTGGTTTCAATGAGAAGACTCCAGGGAGCTTTACCATCTGGACTGATGGTGCTTGTATCGACCTGCGATACGGTGGTTGGGCTTTCCTAATTCACGATGATCGGGACGGGGAAATGATTTCATCGTCCGATGGAGTCGATCATACGACGAACAATCGAATGGAGTTGGCGGCCGTGATCGAGGGTTTGTCAGCAATACCAGAGGGCTCGAGCGCGAAGATCTTGTCTGACAGCAAATACGTTGTCCAAGGAATAAACCTTTGGATGAAGAAATGGGAAAAGTCTGGTTGGAAGCGAAAAGCCACCAAGAAAGACTCCGGCGAGCTTAAGAATAAAGATCTTTGGAAACGTATCAGCGAACTCTGCAAGAAGCGGAGTGTTATCGCTTGCTGGGTCAAAGGTCACAATGGTGATCAAGGCAACGAATGGTGCGACCAGAAGGCAACCGAACGAGCAAGTGAAGTTCTCCAAGCCGATCAGATGTCACGAATCGGAAAGCTTCCCGAAATCGATCCACTGATGGCGGCGACTGTCAGGAATCGCAAGCGTTCCGAGGGAGTGTCATACGACTTTGTCGTTGGCGGCGTCAGAGTGCAAATGATCTTTCCAAGGGAATTGCGCCCGGTCGAAGTTGATGGATTCGAGCAACTTCTTCAGACCGGCATCGGTGACTTGTTGAAGTCGCCATCGCAGGATGATCGTTTGTAATTCAGTCGCGATAATAAAGGAATGTTCCCAATGTCTAACGATGACGACATTGATCCCGACTACTCGATTAGATCTCAGGCTGATCGCTTCCGTCTCGCGATGGCGGATGGGCTTATTTGATTCACACCGAGGCAGATGGACGCACGTCGTCGGATAGCAGCCATCAAGGCGACACATCACACCACCCGATAGAAATGCTCGCCGCAATCAAAACGTTGAAGATCGTTCCGAGCAACAAACGCGTGAGACTGCATTCTCAAGATCAGTATTTCGTCGATGGAATCAATCTCTGGCCTGAAAATTGGGCCGGGAATGGATGGCAACGGAGCGGTTCCGATGCACTGACCTGCTCCCTGAAACCTGATCCGTTCCGAGGGTGAGTGATTTTGGTACTTTTCTATTGGCCAATGCCGGCCGGGGAGGATCAGGATCATGAAGCGCAAGCGTTACACGGACGAGCAGATCGCTTTTGCCTTGAGGCAAGCAGAATTAGGTACGCCCGTGGTAGAGATCGTTCGGAAGATGGGTATTTCGGAGCAGACGATTTACCGTTGGAAGAAGCATTATGCTGGTTTGGGAGTGGCCGAGCTTCGGCGTCTCAAAGCATCCTTGACGAGCGGGCTGAACTACGCCTCCGTCTTCGTGATCTGGCGACCAGCCGTCCTCGTTATGGCTATAGACGTCTTCTCATACTGTTGCGACGCGAGGGATGGTCCGTGGGGCATACCCTCATCTATCGCATCTACACCGAGTAAGGGCTTGGAATTCGGCGGAGAAAACCGAGACGCCGGCGAAGTTGCTAGGTAAGGGAACCACGCCCTTTGGCCGGTCGAGCCAATAAACATTGGAGTATGGACTTCATGGCTGACCAGCCTGCGAACCGCTTGCGGGTAAGCAGTAAGCGGGCTTCAATGGCCAGCGATTCCGGATTCTGACTTTAGTCGATAACTTTAGTCGTGAGAGCCTCGCGCTGCATGTCGGCCAACGGCTCACCGGCGACGACGTCGTGCGTGTGCTTGATCAAGTGACCAAACAACGTGGTTCACCCAAAAGCATTCGAGTTGACAATGGTCCAGAATTCATCTCTAAGAGTCTCGATCTTTGGGCTTACTGGAGCAAAGTGGAATTGGCGTTCAGCCGACCGGGCAAGCCAACAGACAATGCTTTTATTGAATCATTCAATGGAAAGTTCAGAGAAGAGTGTTTAAATCAACATTGGTTCTTGTCGCTTGAAGATGCTCAAGAGAAGAGTGATTCATGGCGACGGGATTACAATGAACAGCGACCTCATAGCAGCCTGGGGAATGTTCCCCCAGCGGAGTTCGCATCAAGGCATCGGCCCACGGTTCCGGCTACGCCGTCACCTCTGGCCAATGCCTTGCACCCATGAAAACTCACCTTCGAAGTGGATCAAAAACCCATAGCAGGTCATACCCAAAACTATTCTTCATAACCCCTGGTACAGAAATTACAGGCAGGTCAGTATGCCTCAGAAGCTTCTTGCCAGGTTGCTATCGTGGAGATCGGCATGAAAACGGGACCCACCTTGGAGTGAAGATCGGCGTGTAAAAGGGACCCACCCAACGATTGCTT
>JAIEPU010000220.1 GCA_019748235.1 bacterium | reverse complement strand
CGTTCAGCTCGCGAAGATGATCCCCCGGAGTGACGGATTGCATGGGAATCGTGAGAAGTAAAAAGAGAAGCAGCGACATCAATGATCCCTTCGTGGTGATGCTGATCATCTTATTCATGTAAGGAGAGAGAAGCAGATAATTCCGAAACAGCCGGGTCGACTTCGCGGCGTTTTATGTGAGGAGGGATGGGCACTTGGAATGGGGAAGGATGATCTTTTCGCGTCAAGACGCTAACGGCGATCAGACTCAGGCTCAAGCTGGTTCGTTAGTTGAATCAAATGGTCCGGTCGGAACGATCGCTCCTTGCGCTCGTGATGCCGTAGGAGCGTCAAACTCGTTCCTGTTCGCTGGTGCAGTTCCTCCCGTTCGCCGATGCCTGGCGGCATATTTCGCCAGACAGTCCCATCAAGAGCTTGTTTCCGCCCCTCTTCGAAAAGCTTCGTCATTCCGGCTGGATTGAAGTCGATGGGAGACGACAAACCAGCGAAATCGCTCGGAACCGCGGCGAGGTGATAACGCATTCCCGTCAACATGGACTGCATGTAGAGTTTGACGAGGGTATCGCGAGTTTGAGCGTGTAAAAAGGTCGTGACCGTGCTCCCAACGATGGGCAGCACTTGTGGTTTCACCGGATAGGGATCTGCATATAGCTTTCCCGCGACGATCACGTATTCATCCGAGCCATACAGCATGGTGGGGAGGGGATTGCGGCGATTCTCCTCGGCCATGTGAGGAGGGCGGAAGAATAGCGGCTGCGTCAGACCTCCATCCACATGGCGTTCGACATACTTCTTTCCATCGACATGGATCGGTATTTCGACGGCAGGGAAGAAGGCTGGTATGGCAGCCGACGCGAGAAGAAGCTTGCAAATCAACTCGCGGCTTTCCGGTTTTCCTGAAGCGGCGATCGCGCTTAAGTCCCAAACAACCGCTCGGCGTCCATCCAGGTCCGTCGTCCCGACATAAAGGCGCCGCCCCTCTTTATGCGCTTCTGCGAGTTTCGAAACGACCTCAGGAGTAATCGTCTCTTCAATCTGTTTCAGGAGCGGCTTGCTGTCATTCAGCGAATCAGAGAAGAGGGCAATGAACAACGGCTTGGCGTGATAGATTCCAGCAGAGTTGATTTCAGTGTAGGATTGCCGAAGTTCATCGTCATATTCAGGACCTAGGAAAGCGAAGACCGCCACCAGTGCTCCCGTGCTGACACCGGTCACCGTATCAAAGGTTGGTCGAGTCCCCGCTTCGCTCCAGCCACAGAGAATACCAGCGGAATAGGCACCGAATGCGCCACCTCCTGAAAGAACAAGCACCGACTTCTTCGGAGGAAGTATTTCAGGACGCTGCGACTCTCGAACCCGTTCCCCCAATTCAAAGAATTGATGCAGCTCATGATGGGTGGAACCGTTATCAATGTCCTCTGGAGAATGGACAAGATCGGAAGGCTTCAGTCCCGCCGCGGTTGGGGATTTCAAAGTTTCCGGGGTCGCACATCCCGCACTCAAGCTGAACAGGGTTAAGAGCGCAGCATTCCAAACGAGGTAGATTACCCCATTTACCCTTTCACGTTGAATAGGCCTCCATTGTTCCATGCCCGCCCGATAATGAGGAATTCAAATCAGTTCCAGCCGGGGATCGCAAAGAGGGCATAAAGTTGACTGATTCGTCAGAGAAAAGGACGAAGTATGCTTTGGTGCTCGGGATCGAACTTGATGTTGACGGGGCAGGAGAGCCGCCGATATTCCTTAAACCTCCTGACTTAACTCCGTTAAAAAGTGACTCGACAAAGTGAATGCCTTTCACTCCGATTCATCCTTGGGGAAATGAGCACATATGAGTGCTATTGTTGAACAAACGACGTTGCGTCGTTCTGCTCGAATCGGGAGGAGGTAACTCATCGTGTCGATGATTCGTGCCATGAGGCGGAATGAAATCGATCGCCTTCTCCACTGGGCGAAGGACGAGGGGTGGAATCCGGGGAGGAATGATGCCGAACTCTTTTGGAATCTCGACCCCGAGGGTTTTCTCGCAATTGACGTGAATGATGAGATGGTCGGTGGTGGGGCGATCATCCGACATAACGCAGCGTTCGGCTTTATGGGGCTTTTCCTCATGCAGCCTTCAAATCGTGGACAAGGACTCGGCACAGAACTTTGGTATGCGCGCCGGGATCGATTGCTCGAGCGATTGCAACCAGGTGGGACGATCGGCCTTGATGCGGTCGATCAAATGATTCCTTTCTATGCTCGAGGCGGATTTGATGCTTCCTTTCGCCATCGACGGTTCGAATGGCAACCGATAGGAAGACACGATTTGTCCGATCATGCTGTGGTGGATCTCAGCTCCGTGGATTGGGAGACAGTCGCGTCATTGGATAAACGCTGTTTTCCCGGTAAACGAGAACGATTCCTCCGAAATTGGTGTGGGCAACAGGGGGCCGTCTCCCTCGCTGTTCATGAAAACAATTCGCTTCATGGGTTCGGCGTGATGCGACCAGCATCTGTGGGTTGGAAAATAGGGCCTCTGTTCGCTGAGGACAAAGAGTCTGCCGATTTGTTACTTCAAGCATTCGCTTCAAAGGTAGGGAGCGGACCTATCTTCCTCGATGTTCCAGATAGCAATCCGCAGGGGATCGAGATCTGCGAAGCGAATGGAATGAAAGAAGTATTTGGATGCGTTCGGATGTACTATGGAACTCCGCCCGGCATCGATCATGAACGAATCTTTGCCGTCACCACACTCGAAGTTGGATAAGACGAGTAGTGTTCGTTGGTGCTGGTGGCTCCGAAATTGAACTCATTCGAAATCAACTCATGCGGCATCGCAATGGTTACGTTTAAGGCATTTGTCGGGCTAATTCTGTTTCAGCCGATATGGTGAAACGACGTGTTTAAGAGTGCGTGTGATGAATAGAGCTATTTGGATTTTGTTCATTATCGCCAGTCCGATCCTGTCGGAGGAGAGTCCGAAGATGGTGCGCTTCGCTCGGTTCGAACAGAATGGTTCCGTCAGCTATGGAACGGCGGAGGGAAACCAGATTCGTCGGATTGATGGTGATGTCTTGGGGATCTGGAAATCGACCGACACGCTCGTTCCTCTTGCCGACGTGAAACTGCTCGCCCCGGTCAAGCCGAACAAAGTCTTTGCCGTTGGATTGAATTACCGAAGCCATCTGGGGGACCGTGCGATGCCGCAGGTTCCCGAGATCTTCCTCAAGTTGCCGACCTGTATCATCGGCCCGGAAGAGACAATTGTGCTCCCAACAGACACCGAGGATGTCCACTACGAAGGGGAACTCGTCGTAGTCATTGGCAAGCGCGGGCGAAACATTCCGAAAGAGAAGGCGGCGGACTATATCCTCGGAGTGACGTGCGGAAACGACGTGAGCGCTCGGCAGTGGCAGAAGAACGATTTGCAGTGGTGGCGAGCGAAGGGTTCAGACACTTTCGGGCCATGCGGTCCGTATTTGGTGTCCGGTGTCGATTACAACGACCTTCAACTCGAACTGCGTCATAACGGCGTCACAAAGCAAAAGCAGCGAACGAGCGATCTCATCTTCACGGTGGCGGACATCATTTCATGGATCAGCCGTCGCGCGACGCTTGAACCAGGAGATTTGATCTTCACCGGGACTCCCGGAAAGACGACCCCGCTTTCAGACGGTGACACGGTTGAAGTTGAGATCGAGCAAATCGGCATTCTGCGAAACAAGGTTCGCCGTGAAGATTAACCGGTTCGCTCTTTTGCAAGACCTGTGCCCGAACGCAGCACTATTATGCCATCACCTTTTCTGATTGCGGCAAATCCATCGTCGCATCCATCAAGGAACAGAGTGCTTCCTTGACGAATTCTCGCATACCAGGCAGATCGCCGCCGGGCAAGCCGCCATAAACCGCGGCCGAAGCTGGCATCTCATCGGCGTGACCATTGGCGTACGCGACCGCCTCTGCGAGATCCTTGGCGAAGTGGTCGACCACTCCTGGCTGTGTTTGAGGCCGAGTGACGCACATATGAATCGCATTGGGATATTGCTGGCCGTTGAATCGCCATCCCTGCTTCTTCATGCAATCATTGATGTGATAGATGTCGAACTTGTCAGATGTAAACGAGAAGCAGAAGGTGGGATTTCCCAGTATTCGTAGTTCCGGATGGCTCAGCACGATGTCTTGCATCGCGAAGCTTGTTTCGAAGATCGCTTTGGCTTGCCGCAAGTAACCCTCGCGACCCATACTCATCATGGCCGACCATGTCGCGGCAAGGATTCCCACGGAGCGGCTTCCTTGTATGCCCGGCGAGTGATACTTTCCCCCCGGCCAGGATTCGCTGGTGAAATATTGGTGACGACGCATCGATTTGTCACGGTAGCAAATGACACTCGAACCTTTGAGCGAAAATCCGAACTTGTGCGTGTCAGCTGAGATGCTCGTCACTCCGGGCAAGCGAAAGTCAAACGTCGGAATGTCGTACCCCAATTCCTCGCCGAACGGAAGAATGAAGCCCCCTAAGCAGCCGTCGATATGCAGGCCAATTCCGTGCTCGACGGCAATCTCCGACAATTGGTCGATCGGATCGATCGTGCCGTACGCATAGTTCCCCGCGGAACCGACGAGTGCGACGGTATTGTCGTTGACGTTCTTTCTCACGAAGTCAACGTCAACAAGGGTCGTCTCTGGATTGATCGGAGCATGCACCACTTTGATTCCGAAGAGCCACGCCCCCTTCTCGAAGGCGGGATGTGCCGTCACCGGCAATATCACTTCCGGCGCGGTGACGCCTCTCTCGCGACCAATTCCTCGATAGACAAGGAGCGCGGAAATGATGCTTTCGGTACCTCCGGAGGTAATGGCCGTGCACGGAGTTTTTCCATCGTTGACGGCATCCGCATGCATCAGATCGAGCGTCATCGCGCCGATCTCTGACTCGAATCGAGTCGCGCTCGGGCACATGTCTCGTTGAATCGCGTTCATGTGAGAGAAAAGGGAGAACACCTCGTTCAAGAACTTAAAGTGTCCCTCATCGCCGCCGTACATCGTTCCGGAACATTGTCCCGTCTTCCAGCAATTGTTCTCTTCAAAACTCATTTGCTGGAGCTCGGCCAAGATCTCCTCTCTAGGCTTTCCTTTTTCGGGGAGCTGTGCCGTTTTGCCGAATCGGCGTGAATAGGGGAATAGATCGCCGAAGGGGCCGTTCACTTCGTCAGACATGGTGCTTTTCCTCGCATGAGGATCAGGCGGCTTTTAAAATCTGTTTACGCCTGAGGTTTTCCAATAGGTTTGTGCGAATAGTCGAAACGGTTTCGAAGTGGATGACTTCGAAAATATTCGCTTTACATGGCGGTAGTTATATCTGAAACTGGAATTCCAATCCAGTTTTTTGGGGGCCTAAGAAAAATGCCGACGCGACCGACGGGATCCACCGTCTGGATGAATTCCCCTCGGCAGGATCGAGGACAACAGACTGCCGAGCGAATCTTGACGGCCACGGAGCAGTTGATGGCCAAGCGACCATTCCGTGAGATTTCGGTGGCGGAGATTGTGAGAAAGGCGAAGGCCTCGCATAGTTCCTTCTACGCCCGATTTCCGGATAAGGATGCTTTGCTCGGCATGATTTACGAGCGGCATAACAACGCTCAGAACGAAATGATCGATGAACTCCTCGCGGTGAGTCGTTGGCGTCATACTCCCTTGGCAAACACCATCCGTGAAACCTTTCCCCGCATCGTTGAAAGTTACCGAAAGAGCCAGGGACTTATTCGCGCATTTCTCGACCTGGCGTCTTCCGATGAACGGTTCCGACGAACTTGGGCGGAGACCGGAGACTATGTCGTCCTCCGGGTGAAAGAAGTTGTCCTCGCTAGACGATTCGAAGTGGAACATCCCGATCCATCGAGTGGGATTGACTACCTGCTCGACTTTGTGTTCGCGAACATCGCCTATTACATCCTGACTCATGAGATCGATGGACCGAAGATGGAAGCGAAAATCGAGCAGTTGATTCAAATGATGCTCAAGTTCATGGGAATCAAGGATGTGACGAACGCGTCGGGTGGTTCAGCGAAATAGAAGTGAATCTCGGCAGAACGAATCGAGTCGTGAATGTATCGGCAAGTGATTCTCCTTTTGTTGTTGTTCGCGGGAATTAGTCGCGCGGAGTCGGACGAGTTATCGTGGCCGCAATTTCGTGGTCCCAACGGATCAGGTGTTTCTGATTCGGCGGACATTCCGGACGAGTGGAGCAATGAGAAAAATCATGCCTGGTCCGTCATTATTCCGGGGTCAGGGTATTCTTCGCCGATCGTTGTCGGGAACCGAATATTCCTAACGAGCGCGATCCCCGACAAAGAAGAAGATAAAGCCCCTAGGGGCATGCGGGCCGAATCAACAAAGTATGTCGTCGGGGACACCACCTACGATTGGCGGGTGCATTGTATCTCTCTTGAAGATGGTTCCGTCCTTTGGCAAAAGTCGGTGCACGTCGGTAAGCCGAAGAAGGGAAAACATCCGAAGAACAGCTATGCGACAGAAACGCCTGTCTCTGATGGAAAATGCGTCTACTTCTACTTTTCGCAAGTTGGTTTGTTCGCCTTTAGTCTCGACGGCATGCCGCTCTGGAAGGCCGATCCCGGAACGTACGAAACTTACCTTGAGTACGGCACAAGCAGTTCGCCCGTCACGGATGGAAAACGAATCTACCTTCAGGCGGACAACGAAGAGCAGGCATACGTCGCCGCGTTCGACGTCAATTCCGGAAAGGAGGTCTGGCGCACGAATCGAGACGAGATCACGAGCTGGAGCACACCTTTTCTTTGGAAGAATTCCCTTCGAGATGAATTGGTGACCGTCGCGCCAAGGAAGGCGCGGGCCTACGATCCGACGACGGGAAAACTACTTTGGGAACTCGGCGGGATGTCGAAACTGACGGTTCCTGTCCCAGTGGCCGACGACAATTACTGTTACATTTCCTGTGGGCAATTGGTCGATGCAAAGAATCGACCCATCTACTCCATCAGACCGGGTGCGTCGGGTGATATCTCTCTTCCTAAAGGAAGTCACCAGAATTCCTACGTTCATTGGCACAATCCGCTCGGCGCGCCTTATGTTCCAAGTCCCCTGATCTACAAGGGTAACCTTTACGTCGTTCATGATCGTCCGCTATTCGATTGCTTGAGTCTCGAAACGGGAAAGCAGATCTATCCCCGATCGCGTCTTCCAAAGGGTGGGAACTTTACCGCTTCCCCCGTGGCAAGTCGTGATAAGATCATTATCCTCTCCGAAGAGGGGTTGGCGTACGTGCTCGATGCGGGTGACAAGTTCCATATTCGTCAGATCAACCCACCACTCGACGATGATGGTTTGTTTCTTGCCACACCTGCGATTGCGGGGCGATCCCTTCTTCTCCGGGGAGCAAAGACACTCCACTGCGTGCGGGAGGGGGCGAAATAGTTTTCGGCGCGGGGGGATTGTTCGAGCACCGATTCCCGCGTCAAAACGTAACGCCAGGATTGAGTCATCGGCGAACGTGTGTGTCGGTCCCATAACAGACCGAGCTCGCTCGCCGTGGAAGCTGAAGGACCTTTTGCGATTATGCTAACTCCATCTCGCGTCACCCTTGTGATGTTAAGTTTCCTGCTCATTTCGGCATCGAATTCCTTCGGCGCCGACGGCGTATCGAGTTCGAAGAGTGAAGCGGCTTCTCTTGCCGAACAAGTGACGATTTACCGTGATCCATGGGGTGTCGCACACGTCGATGG
Source organism: bacterium (assembly GCA_019748235.1). Taxonomy (GTDB): domain Bacteria; phylum Planctomycetota; class Planctomycetia; order Kolteriales; family Kolteriaceae; genus JAIEPU01. Next base: position 3,408 of record JAIEPU010000220.1, on the reverse strand, counting down.
AAAAAATGACGAGGCCGCCGTTTTCGGTTTCATGTTCGCTCAGGCAGAAGATAACTTTTGGCAAGTCGAAGACACCTGCATCCTAGGTCTAGGACGATATGCGGAGGTGAATGGAAACAAGGGGCGAAACGAGGATCTGCTCAATCGCGCGTTTCGCATCGTGACCGAGGCAAAAGGAGATTTCGACGAACTCGATCCGAAGACGAAGAGTGTTTACAACGCGGCGGCAGCCGGGCTCAATCATTACCTCGCGACACATCCAGAAACAAAGCCACGATTGATCACGAAGTTCGAAGGATGGCATATCCTTGCCATCAGCCGTCATATTTTTCTCACTTATCAGCTTCTGACCAAGGGGCTGCCTCACACGTACATGGGTAAGGGAGATCCGTCGGTTCCCGCCCCCGTCATGGGTTCGAATGCTTGGGCGATCGCACCATCCCGTACGAAGAACGGTGCTCCTATTCTGTTCTGCAATCCGCATCAACCGCAGTTCGGCTACGGGCAAATGTATGAGGGACACGTCCGTAGCGGCGAAGGTTGGGACATGACCGGCGCGACGTTCCCCGGTGGTCCGATTCCCGCCATGGGACACAACGAGTATTTGGGCTGGTCTCACACCGTCAACCGTCCAGACACCGTCGACTTTTGGATTATTCGATTCGATCATCCCACCGATCCGAACAAATACCGTTTTGGCGACGATTACAAGGATGCCGAGGTTTGGAAGGATTCGTTACTCGTCAATCGGGGCGGGAAATTGGAGACGGAGACGGAAACGTTTCGAAGCACGATTCATGGACCCATTATCGCGAAGCTCTCTGACAAGGAATATGTCGCGATGGGGATCTCGAAGTTGAACGAAAGTGTTCTGCTTCGCCAACATCTTCAGATGGTGCGGGCAAAGAATCTCGATCAGTTCAAAGCGGCGATGCGTCCGCTCGACCTTAATTTCTTCAACACGGTTTACGCTGACCGAGAGGGGAACATCTTCTTCGTCTATAACGCCGCGGTGCCAAAGCGAAATCCTCACTTCAACTGGAAGGCAAAGATGGATGGGGCCGATCCCAAGACGGTATGGCAGGGGATTCACGCGTTCGATGAGTTACCTCAGCTCAAGAATCCCTCGACCGGCTGGATTCAAAGTTGCAATTCATCACCGTACACGGCTACGGACGATGGAAGCCCACTGGGATTGAATTACCCGGAATACATCGCGGATGACCGCAACGAGGACTGTCTTCGCACGAAGGTGAGCCGTCACATTCTTCGAGGCATTAAGGACGCCACGCTCGATTCGATTTCTGAACTCGCGTTTGACACCAGGATGTACTGGCCGATGTTTGAAGTTCCTCGCTACGTCCAGGGGCTCGACGAACTCGAGGCCCGCAATCCCGATCTCGCGAAGAAGGTGCGCCCTTACCTTGAATATCTTTCCAACTGGGATTACCGCAATTCAAACGACTGCACACAGTCGACTCTGATCGAGGAATGGTATCGTCAGATGTATACGACGATTTATCCTCCCGAAGGTCGGATGAAGGATGAATTCGCCGGCAATCGAGATCAGCAATACCAGGCCTTGTTGGATGCCGCCGCTGAAGTAACGAAGCGACACGGAGATTGGAAGGTCAAGTGGGGTGACGTGCATCGATTGCAGCGTCATGCCAATGTCGCGGATCTGATTGCCGTCCCGTTCAACGACAGGAAGCCAAGCCTACCTTGTGCCGCTGTTCCTGGTGGGCTAGGGGCCATCTTCACTCAGTATTACACACCAAGTATCAGCATTCCCTTCGTGCGTGAAGCGAAGAAGCATTATGCCGTCGCAGGGACGACGTATATCGCCGTCTTTGAAATGGGAAAGGATGGAATCAAAGGGAGGAGTCTGACGAATTTTGGAAGTTCCGGGGTCGAGAGATCTCCACATTTCTTTGATCAAGCCAACCTTCACTCCGAGCGAAAGCTTCGACCGTCCCTTTATCGTTGGGATGAGATTCGTCAGCAAGCTCTTAGTTCGTACCACCCAGGGAGTGCTCCTTCGAAGCAATAATGATCATGCGATGCCAATGTTCGCGCTCCGATAACTGAGGTGATTTCATGGACGATGCGCGGCTCACTCGACTGGTTGAGGAAACGAAAGAACAGTTTCTTCAGCGATTTGGCCATATGCCACGATGGATCGCCGCCGCTCCAGGGCGAGTGAATTTGATCGGCGAACACATTGACTACAACGACGGCTTCGTTCTGCCGATGGCTATCGAGCGGTACGTCGTCATCGCCGCCGATCTCGCGTCGCAGGACAGACAAATCTCTCTTCACAGTGTTAACCTCAACCAGACAGTCGAACTTGCACTTTCATCGGTCCAACAGCCGTTGACGACCCATTGGGCCACTTATGCGCAGGGTGTCATCGCCGGCACGATCGCCTTGGGACATACCGTCCCGGCATTCGATGCTGTTCTTCATTCGAACGTCCCACTGGGAGGAGGGCTCTCCAGTAGCGCAGCCCTAGAAGTCGCTACGAGCACACTGATCGAGACAATCATTGGCCAGAAGTTCGATCGAACGCGGAAGGCGCTGTTATGTCAAAGGGCGGAGCACGACTTTGCCGGTGTTCCATGTGGGATCATGGATCAATTCAGTAGTGTGTTCGGTGAAGCAGACCACCTTATGTTGCTGGATTGCCGGTCTCAAAAGATTGAGCAACTTCCGTTTCGCTCGACCGATGTGACAATTTTGATCATCAACAGCAATGTGAAGCACTCGCTCGTGGGAGGAGAGTACGCTCTCAGGCGGACTCAATGCGAGTCGGCATTACGCAAGTTGGGAAAATCGTCGTGGAGAGACGTCACGCTTTCTGATGTTGAAAGCTCTAAGAAAACCCTCGATGTGGATGAGTTCAAGCGGGCGAGACATGTGGTCACGGAAATTTCGCGCACGTCCCTGGCCGCAGATCAGATCAAGCAAAGCAATTGGCCGCTATTGGGTGATTTGATGTATTCTAGCCACCAATCATTGCGAGACGACTATGAGGTGAGCTGCGAAGAGCTCGACTTGCTCGTGGATATCGCTCGGGAAATTGGACCCACTGGCGGAATGCTCGGTTCACGGATGACGGGAGGAGGCTTCGGCGGATGCTCCGTCAGCTTAATCGAGTCGAGCGAAGCTTCGAAGATCTCGGAAGCGATTGCTAATCGTTATGCGGAAGTAACCTCCATTACACCCACCTGTTTTACGAGCCGCCCCGCGCGGGGATCACATGTGGTACTGGGCTAGCGTTCGTCATTACGAACTTCTTGATGTCGTCTTCATCCTTTCGCGATACACTAAGCCGATCACATCCCGACATGAGGGTCGGAATACTTTTTACGAGAGTGGCGACGAATGAATTCGATCGGAGTTGCATTG
>JAIEPU010000146.1 GCA_019748235.1 bacterium | reverse complement strand
ACCGGCACTCCTTTTGATGCTATCACCCTTTCTGATGACGCTTGGAGCGGCTCTTCTTCACCGATATCCGTATGGCGGTAGTGCGCGCATCGTGCAGCATTTGGCACCCGTCGTGTGCCTTCTCGTGGGAATAGGCATCGATCGCATGATTCGATGGAAGCACGAACCGATTCAACGGGCAAACGGACGAAAGTTTACATTTGCGGCTTTGGCCGTTTTGGGGCTTTGCTTCGCCGTTGCCGATGGTTTCAAACCGTACATTGAGGACGTCGACCCAATAACGAGAAATTACTGTCGCGAGTTTTGGGAACAAAACAAAGAAAACACCGCACTGGTTGTACTAACAAGTTTCGATCACGATCGGACGACAGGCATCTTGCACCGTGAAGCAACTTGGCGCTGTTACCAGCAAATATTCGCGCCCCACGCCACGTTCTGTTCCTCTCCATCGGATCTGAACGAAAAAGGTCAACGATTCGAAAAGGTGGTTATCCATCTGGCGGCAAACAATCTCATCGATGAGCAAAGGCTCGAGCGTGCGGAGAACTGGGTAACAGAATTCACCGTGGATCATGACGGTTCAAGGGCTGACGACCTATCACAAAAGAGCGGCAATCAGCTTCATAGCGAGCGAATCCACGTCGTAACCCTTCGTCATGCGGTTCCCTCCACCGGCTCTATCGGACAGCAAGCACCGGAGAAAACGTTTCTTCGTTAATCGTGACCGTTCGGTCTCGTATTCAGAATGGGGTTTAGACGGAGCCTACCTCTCCGTCATCACTTTTTGAAATGCTAGCGAGTAGCGACACAAGCCTCTCCATGCTGGTCGGCTTTACCAGATGATGATCAAACCCGGCGTCAAACGCCCGCTGCTTGTCTTCCTCTTGTCCATATCCAGTGAGTGCCACCAGCGTGACATCTGTCGTTTCGGCTCGCAGTCGGGAAGCGACTTCATACCCATCCATCACGGGCATGGAAATGTCGAGAAATACGACATCTGGCCGATGCTTGAGCGTCCAGTGGATCGCCGTCGGGCCGTCATGAACCTGCTCCACTTCTTGTCCAAGCTTTTGCAGCATTAAGGCCAACGTGTGAGCCGAGGCCTTCACGTCATCTACGACTAAAATCCGATGTTTGAATGGATGATTCGAAGAGATAGGAACCGCTGCCGGATTCACGATGCTTTCCGTCGACTCTTTCGACGATCTTGTCGGAAGCTTGACGAAGAATTCACTTCCTTTGTCCTTGCCCTCACTTCGAGCGTTGACGGTCCCACCATGCTGTTCGACAAGCCGTTTCACCAAGGTCAAGCCGATCCCCATTCCGCCGCGCGATCGATCGAGTGTCCCATCCACTTGGCGAAACATCTCGAAGATCTCGTCCAACAACTCGGGAGGAATGCCTGGCCCGTCATCCTTGATCGATACCGTCGCCTCTCCATTCATCACTTCAATCTTGACTGCGATGTTCCCCCCACGGCCGGTATACTTGGCGGCATTGTTTAAAATGTTGCCGAAGATTTGGTTCAAGCGAGCAGAATCACCCTCGACCAGCACCAGTGAATCGGGAAAAGAAACTTCGAGATGTTGACTGTTCGATTCGATCGTCGGACGAATGACGTCAATAGACGACCGTAGAACGCTGACAAGATCCACTTCCTCCATTCGAAGCTGAATCTTACCTCTCGTGATGCGTGACACGTCGAGCAGATCATCAATCAGCCGCGTCATCTGATTGATCTGCCTCTCCATAAGGGCGTGGAGGCGATCCATCTCCGCCGGATCATTTTTCACAAATGGCCAGACTTGTATTGAATTACTGAGGGGCGATAGAGGATTTCTCAACTCGTGGGCGAGCACCGCCAGAAACTCATTCTTTCTTTTATCCGCTTCTAACAAGGCGAGGGATTGGCGGCGAAGTGCAGCCTCCTGATCCTTCTTTTCCGAGACATCCCTAAAGCAGAGTATGGCCCCCTCGATGACGCCATCGCTCGTACGAATAGGAGCCGCGCTATCGTCGATCGGTCGTTCTTTTCCATCCTTTCCAATCAAGATCGTGTGATTTGCCAAACCCACAATCTTTCCTTCGCGAAGCGCTCGTAGTGCCGGATTATCAACCGCTTGTCTCGTTTCCTCGTTGACGATTCGAAAGACCTGCTCGAGAGGAATACCGACTGCTTCCTCCTGCCGCCAACCAGTCAGTTCCTCGGCAATGGAGTTTAAGAATCTGATGTTCCCGTCGGCATCCGTCGCGATGACGGCATCCCCGATACTGACAAGAGTCGCTTTTAGTAATTGCTGCTCGCGAAAGATCAAATCGGTCGACTCCTCGACGTTCCGAAGATAGGCGTGGAGCAGATAACCGAGCAGCACGAGCGAGGCGACACCGATGATCATCGAGAGGAAAATGTTCCGAAGCGCGGACTGATAGTTCCCTTCATTAGCGACGACCCGCTGCGCCAACAAGTCTCGTTCTGTCGATTCCATCTGGTCGACAATGTCCCGAATTCCCCGCATCGTTTGCCGACCTTTGTCGGTCTCGACGATTTGAATGGCGGCAGGAAGATTTCCCTCCTTACGCAAACGAATGGTCTCTTTGACTTCGTTCAACTTCGCTTCGATAAGCCTTTGCAGTTGATCGAGCTTCGTGAGTTGATCCTTGTTGTCGGCAAGAAGTGTTTTGAGATCCTTGAAGTCGGACTCGTAACGCGACATCGCAAGATCGAATGGGAAGAGATAGTTGGAATCGCCCGTCAGCAGATAGCCGCGCTGGCCGGTTTCCGCGTCACGAATGTCGGATAATAGTTTCTCAATCTTCGCCATCGCTTCATGCGTGTGAGCGACCCAACCGGAGTTGTCTCGCAGCTTGGTCACTTCGCGAAAAAGAACGCTGCACGAAAGGATCAGTACGCTTGCCAGCAAGCTAATGCAAAGGACGATCCAGTTTCGCGTAGCTCGCGTCATTTGACTCCTCTGAACTGGCAATATGCTTCGATCAATTTCGCTAATCTAAATCTCTCACCAATGGTCGAACGCCCCATTCGAAGGTGACCTCACTATCGATCATCACACGAGATGACCTCTCGTCGGCACTGTCACAAAACGTTATCGATATTGATCGCGAACTCCATCATTTAATAGGCCCATGCCGGACGAAAGAACCAAGTTTGGACTTGGGATAACCGGTTGTAGGATAAAACACGCGTCGCGTGAGTGCCAATATGGAACATGGCTTTTCGATTCGCTAGACACGCGCGAAAGGGATACGTCTGATGCATCCACCCTTTCCGATCGAGTTGATACGTCCACGGCGAAAGATCGTGGGAATCTCGGCGATTCTTCTTCCCTTCGACACAAACGGGGAAATCGATTGGTCATCTTTTGACCATCATGTTCTTCGCACGGCCGATGCCGGGCTGACTCCCGCCGTCAACATGGACACCGGATACGCCAATCTATTGACAGTAGCCGAACGAAATATGGTGCTCGATCGAACGCGCGCCGTCTTGGGAAACGGTGCATTCGTCGCCGGCGCATTCGTCGGTGACTCCGTAGGATCATCATTCGCCTTGGATTCTTATCTCCAAGCGATCGAGGAGATCCAAGCACGCAGGGGAACACCCGTCATCTTTCAGTCCTATGGACTGACTCAGCAGTCCGGCCCCGAAATCGTCGCATCATACGAACGAATCGCCAGGAACGCCGATCAATTCATCGCCTTTGAACTGGGAAAGATGTTCGCTCCCTTTGGTGAGATTTATGACCTGGAAACCTACCGCGGTCTCATGTCCATCAGAGCATGCATCGGCGCGAAGCATTCCTCCCTCTCTCGCGACTTGGAGTGGAAACGGATCCTCCTTCGTGACGCCGAGCGACCGGACTTTCACGTATTTACTGGCAATGACCTTGCGATTGACATGGTGATGTACGGCAGCGACTACTTGCTCGGACTATCCACCTTTGCGCCGGATCTGTTCGCTAGGCGTGACAAGTATTGGGAAAGTGGAGACCCCGCGTTCTACGAATTGAACGATTCTTTACAGTACCTCGGCTTCTTTGCGTTTAGAAATCCCGTGCCGGCCTACAAACATTCAGCGGCGCAGTTCCTAAAGATCAGAGGATGGATTAACTGCGATCGAACGCACCCCTCCAGCGCGACGCGACCGGACTCCGATCGCGAGATACTGAAAGAACTGGCGGATCGTTTAGGGGTGGTGGGAGCACAGAGATGAGTTACCGTCGCATCGCCAGCATGAAGACAACGGAGCAGTTTCGCTCCTATTGCAATTCTGTGGGTGCATCGTTTCCCTTCGATGAAACCCTCGAACTTGGCGCGAAAGCCCCTCTGCAAAGCACTATCAATCATCGTGGACGAATAATCGGCAATCGCTTTTGCATTCTCCCAATGGAGGGATGGGACGGAACAGCCGACGGGAGGCCAACCGAACTAACGGTGCGGCGATGGGAGAATTTCGGGCGATCGGGAGCGAAGCTCATTTGGGGAGGCGAAGCCATTGCCGTCCGGCATGACGGTCGGGCGAACCCGAATCAACTCTGGATCAATGAAACGAATCTGGCGGAACTCTCCGGCCTTCGAGAAAAACTCGTTGCAACACACGAACATTCATTTGGCACGTCGTCGGATCTCTTCATCGGCCTTCAATTGACGCACTCTGGTCGATACGCCCGGCCAAATGAGAAGGCTAAATCGGAGCCGGCAATTCTGTACCGCCACCCGATCCTCGATGCGCGATTGGGTATTTCGTCTGACGCGACTGTGATGAGTGATGATGATATCAAACGATTGATCGACGACTTCATTCGCGCGGCTCGCTTGGCCGCCAAGGTGGGATTCGACTTCGTCGACATCAAGCATTGCCACGGCTACTTAGGCCATGAGTTCCTCAGCGCGATTGATCGGCCCGGATTATTTGGAGGCGAACTCACCCACCGTACGCGATTCCTCGCCGAGATCGTTCAGGGGATACGCGCGGAGGCGCCGGGACTCGATATCGGCGTGCGGCTGAGTGCCTTTGATTTTCTACCTTTCAAAAAGGGACCGCATGAAGTCGGCGTCCCCGAAGCCTTCACGGGCGACTATCGCTACGCCTTCGGCGGTTCAAAGAATGGACTCGACTTCGATTTAACCACGACCTTTGAATTCCTAGAAGTGCTCCAGCGACTTGACATCTCCCTCCTCTGCGTCACATGCGGCAGTCCGTACTACAACCCACACATTCAGCGGCCCGCACTCTTTCCTCCCTCAGACGGCTATCAACCACCGGAGGATCCTCTCGTCGGAGTGGCAAGGCAGGTCCGCGCGACCGCCGCGATCAAGGAACGATTCCCTGAGATGATCGTCGTCGGCTCGGGTTACTCGTATTTGCAGGAATGGTTGCCGAACGTCGGTCAGTCCGTCATCCGAAATCAACAGGCCGACTCGATCGGGCTTGGGCGAATGGTTCTCTCTTACCCGGAACTCCCGGCGGATGTCTTGGCGGGAAGGCCGCTCGAACGAAAGCGAATCTGCCGTACCTTTAGCGACTGCACGACCGCGCCCCGAAAAGGCCTCGTATCGGGGTGTTATCCGCTCGACCCATACTATAAGGCACGTCCCGAGGCGAAGGAGCTTATCGTCCTTAAGGGGTCCGACCCTCCGGTGAAGGATTGACCAATCGCACGCCCTCCGGGCCTTGGATCGCTGAAAACAGGCTTGCCGATCGATGGAAACTCGATTTCAAACCATCGACGAACCGAGTTCTCGTCGGATAGAGGTTGTCGGGCTAAGTCTTTAGCAACACGTAGTTTGTTGCCGATCGAGACACCGCGGGAAGCGATTACTCCGCTTCCCCGGAAAAATGCGTGAAATAACCAGGCGGGCCGATCCTTGACGCCCCCAAGAGCGTCTTCCACAATACGAGCGGTTGCGGAGCCAAGATTAAACCGCCGGGTGACTTGCGAGCGTTCTAAGTCTGGCCTGTGCACTCATCGCACAGCCGTGGAACTCATGCAAGCGTCCGGCGTTTCCATTGGCCCCGCATCACCGAGGAGCCCCCGTGCTCCTATCCGGAGAGGTGACAGAGCGGCCGATTGTGCAGCACTGGAAATGCTGTGTTCCAGAAATGGGACCGGGGGTTCGAATCCCCCCCTCTCCGCTTGCACGTAAAGACTTGCGTCAATCCAAACACATCGAACGTTAGCGATTTCCCCCGTGGTGTTACACCAATCGTTACATATCCGGAGGTGGTTATGGATGCCGCGCAAGTTGCCGCCATTGTCGCGGCAACACGACTCGCCGAACCCGTAGTAAAAACAGGCCTGAAACTTTTCGAATCACTTTTCGGAGAGAGCTGTCGTGTCTTCGGCGATTTGCTCGCGGATCAGATTTATTCGTGGCAGTGGCACAACCGAATCCAGATTCTTGATCGTGCTGCAAAGCAGCTCGAAGGCAAAACAATCGATCCGACGACCATGCCAGCTGGCTTTTTGATCCCTTTGCTTGACGCATGTGGCAATGCAGAAGACGAAATACTTCAAGAGATGTGGGCATCACTTTTGGTCGAGGCCGGAGATCGCCGAGATGCCCAAAGCCCAATGTTCATCCGGATTTTAAAGGATCTTTCTCCAGACGATGCTCGGTATCTTTTGGGATGCGGAAAAAACTCCGTGCATCCTTATTTGGAGAGCCGGAGGGTTCAATTGAATTCGATCACGGAGAGTGAAGTTCGACTCCGTACATTGGGTTTGCTTAGCGGCGGTCATTCGACTCTTAAAAGTCGGCACATGACCAAGTCGACCTATCTTTCTGAATTCGGGCAACTTTTTCTACGTTCGGTCACTCCTCGGTCTTCTGCCAAATAACGTCCATCGCGGCTTTCTCCGCGTCGGCATAGAAATCCAACGTGGTGTTGATATCTGAATGTCGCATCATGCGACGTAGAACCTGTGCCGGCACTTTCAGCATCCACCGGCTCCCAAAGTTGCGCCGCAGATCGTGCAGGGTCGCCCAACCATCTTTGCTATTCCCCTTCACTGCCGCCTTGCTCGAGATCTTGTCAACGAAATCGCGTGAGACTTCCTTTTCGCTCTTGGGAATTCCGTGAATGATCGGACCGTCGGGAATCCCATCAGGGAACATCAGGCGAAGTAACGCATCAAGCTCGGGGGTTACGAATACCGTGGCACCCTCATCGCGCGCCTTATTTTTCGGAATGTCAATCGTGTGTGCCTTGAGATCGATATCTCGGCCGCGGACAGCCATCGCTTCGCAGCGGCGCATACCACAATTCCAAGCGAATGCGATGAGCATCTTCCATCCGTTGTTCGGAGCCTTGAGAAGAAGTCTTTCAAACTCTTCGACAGTGATGCGCGACGCATTTCGAATCTTGACCTTGTTCGTCCCTTTCGGAAGTTTTGGCATGATGATCTTCGGCATGCGATGGATGAGACCCTGGTCTTGCGCCCATCGGAAAGCTGCTTTCAAGTATGCCAGGTTGCCGTGTATGGAAGCCGGAGCTCGCCCAGCTTCGCGCAATTTGGTGGCATAACCGCTGAAGGTTCTTTCGGTGACCGCGCCAAGATTCTTCGGCTTCATACGTGAATTGAAGTCGGCGAAGACTGTCTCGACCTTTGAGAGCGTGTTTGGAGGAGCCCCGCCGAATTTCTCGGTAATATAGATTTCTCTGAAGCGCTCCCACGAGAGGGTCGAGCGGTCATGGTACAGATCGTTATTGAGCTCGTACTCGTGATCGCTTCGCTGTTGTTCAGCCTCCTCCATGTCTGATGTCTTGGTCGACTTAGACCGCCGCCGGCCGGTGTCAGGGTCTATCCACTGCAACATCAGATTGGGGCGATCTTTGAAACGCTGGATCCAGACGTGAATGCGATCAGGCATAACATTTCCAACTCATCGTTAGTCAGGAAGTCGCCATCTAACGATCTCGGCGAACGGCAAATGGTTGAGAAGGCATCCATGCCTTGATTCGCTGACAGTTCCTAAGTGCAATTAGCCACCAGAGGGAGAACCAGATTGAAGTCGAGCGGGCGTTTCGTCCCAGGGTGCGATCGGCTCAATGTGAAATCCCTTGGCATCATCCGTGTACACAATAAATTGGCCTGAAGACTCAAGAAACTCTTCCGGCAATGGGTTTCCTAATTCCATTGCTTCGAAATAACCTGCCATCTGAATACATGCTGCCGATGTTTCCCCAACCAACACATGTAAATCGTCGGCCGTATAAGTTCTGTTCGCGTCTCCAGAGTTCGATGATTGCGGATGATGAAATAACAGAATGCGCAAACAGGCTGCCGAAAGATGAAAGAGGTGCTCTTCCGGCAATATTGCAACGGTTTCATCATAGCTTTTGAAGAGATCACGATCGAGAGATACACGGATCATTGTTGAATCTCCTGATTGATGGAACGGTTGAAACGTTGTCAAGTCCAACTAGAGGAAGTTCTCCGATAGAACATTCATGCCGGGTTCAAATGTTGCACGATCGGATGGTTGACTTCGGGACGTGGAATTCGATCGGCAATCCGCGAGAGCCCCATCACTCTGTGGTCCAAGTAGGCCAGCGTTGTTGATCGATTCTGATGACCCAAATCTTGAGTTGCACTACCCACAGCAATCATCTCACCATAGGTCGCGCGACTTCGCCTAATCCGATGAAACAGGCCTTCATCACCGTTTAAGCCCGCGCGGCGCAAGATGATTTTGAAATGGTTGTCGAGTGTTCGCATTCTGGAATCATCAGATTGGTCGTATGGCCATTCAAAAAGAAATTCGCGTTCAGGACTCCATATTTTCTTAATCGCGTTGACGCATTGGTCGCTTATCGCGCACCACTGATCGCGATTCTGCTTTTGAACGTCAGCGGGAACACGGAACGCACGATATGCGAGATCAAAGTTCTCACGAGGGACGTGGAGAAGAGCACGCTTCCTGACACCGGAGTCATACATGCAAACAATGAATGCGAACCACCAATCGGCGGCAGGAACAGCACCAATCCATCCTTCCTCTTGAAGACACGAAGCTAAAATGCTCGCGATTTGATCAGTTGTCCAACATGTCTTAAACCGCTTTGGTTCTTTAATCCGCGTTCGACATGGCTCGATGCATCTGAAGCCAGAATGGTGGGCCTGCCTCCAAATACAACCAATGTGACGAATTCGACCGTTTGTTGTCGACTTGCTAAGGTGTCGCTGTGTTCCGAATCGGACGATATCGGCAATTAGCCGCGGCGACAAATCTTTGATCATAACTTCGCGGCCTAATGCCTTTGTCGCGAAGCGAACAGCAATTCTGTATTGCTCGATCGTCAGCTCGCGCGCGGCGAACAAACGTTCGGGAACATAGTAACGATCGAGATACTGCATCAATGGAATCGAAGAATCCTCGAGAGGCCGGGGATCCTTTCGTGATCGATCGAAGTATGCCTCATCCTCGATGATGACTGATGGCCGCCGAACCACTACCGCAACGCGGCTCGATTGACGGCGACCATCATAAGTGGGTTCGTTGGCCACCAATTGACGTCTATATGCCTCGACCCAGAGTGCGCGAAACTGCATCATCCGACTACTGAAGGTTCTCGGCGAAAGATTTGTCTGACGGAGTGCTCGCTTGACCTGATCCATCACGTCGGCGTTCAAGTCGGAAAGAAGCGGTGGACGATCGAGAATCCTCGCGATGGTATTAACGGTCCATCGATATGAGGCGATCTGATGTGCCGACTTCGCGAACGCTGTTCCCACGAGCTTCCGCTCGAAGAATGATCTGAGCGATACCTCGACCGGCACGCCTTCGCTTGCCGGATCGTTATCAGAGAAATGCCGATCGAATGCGACCTTCCATATCTTTCGAAGTGCAATGCAGCGATTCTTTGTCGTGATTGACGCGTTCCCGCGATCCTCGAGAAATGCCTTAAACCTAACTACCAAACTGTGGTTCAGATCGCTGATGATTGCGGATCGTTTCAACATCTCATTAACGCGGAGCAACGTCTGCACGTAATGGCGATATGTTCCGGCCTTTCTTCCCAAGAGCCGATGCCGCCGGCAGTACTTGTCGGCGAAGTCGACCAGTGAATATTCCTCCGCGTCGGTTTGGCGTCTGGTCGAATCGACGATGTTCGAAATCATGTCTGCTTCCTTCCGAGTAATTCGTAAGAGAGGAGAATTGCGAGGCATCGATCGTCAGAGCTCAGGCCGCGGGATGTGATCTATCGTGCGCGAATAGCCGGCAACCTTGGGATCGATGTAGCGCCGCGTTATTGCCCGCGAAGAATGGCCGAGATCTTCGGTTGCACTTCCCCGAATATACCTCTCGCCAAGGCTGGCGCGCGTTCTTCGTAGCCGATGGAACAAGCCATCACGCCAGTCACTCGGCTTCCAACCAATGTCAGCGCGACTGAGGATCTCCTTGAATTTTCGATCAAGGGCCGGAAATGTCGTTCGATTCCCTTTGTCGTAGGGCCAATCGAAAACCAACGCGCGATCGGGGAAGCGAATATCTTTGAGAACTTCCATCGTCTGTTTGCTGATAGCACAGAACTGATCGCGTCGTTGCTTCTGATGTTCGCCAAGGAAGTGAATAGCGCAATCGTCCCACATCACACTTGAGAGTGGAGTTCGCAGGATGACCCGTTTTCGAGCGCCAGTGTCAAAACACACCAATAGAAATGCGACCCACCAAGTTCCGGCGGGGATTCCGTTAATATCACCACGTTCCTCTGAAGCCGACTGAAGGATCTTGCTAATCTGTTCAAGGCGCCAAGCGGGCTTAATCCGAACAACCTCTTTAATTCCAAGACGAGGCGGCAACGTAGAGATGATTCCTTCTTCGACCGCTTCGCGCCATAAGCATCTAAGGCTCACCAGCGTGCTCTTAACCGTCGATGGCGAAAGTCCATTGCCGATCATTTCCTTGATCATCATTCGTTGGAATTCTCGCGACAGATCAGAGAGCAACACCGGCCGGCCCCATGTGCGGTTTAATCGGCTGATAATGGTTTCGTACGCGGTGCGTGTGTGGAGGCTCCCGCTCACG
>JAIEPU010000134.1 GCA_019748235.1 bacterium | reverse complement strand
GTTTCACACCACGAATTCAATGCTCAAAAGCAGGAACAATACAAGCGGATCAATCGCTATCACATCGCGCAGTATGCGTACCTGCTCGATCGAATGAAGCAAATCAAAGAGGGGGAATCAACGCTGCTCGATAACTCGATGGTGATGTTCGGGTCGAGCATCTCCGACGGTAATCTGCACTCTCCGATGGAAGTCCCAACGGTCTTGGCTGGGAAGGGAGGAGGCAAGATCGTCACCGGGCGTCATCTCGTCCCTCCGATTCTGACTCCTCTTTGCAATCTCGAAGTGTCGATGCTTCATTGCCTGGGAATGGACGTTGACAAGTTCGGCGACAGCAACGGCAACCTCGACAACATTCTCTTCTCGGCGACCTAAGACGATCGCGGACCGCTCAACGAAAACGCTCGCCGATCCAAAAGATGGGCGAGCGTTCGCATTGCTTAAAAGAAAATCGCGACTACTTCCCTTTCCCTTCCTCGGGAGCGGAATCATCCTTCGACGATCGATCGCGCCGCGTTTCCACGGTTGAATAGAAACCGAACATCATTTCATCCCACGTCTGCTCTCCCCACGTCACTCGTTTCGTGGGATCGGGATTCGACGGGTTGTTCGTCGAATTGTCGAAGTAGGCCGTGCATCGAAGCTCAGTCCCCTTCGGCAAGATTTTGGGCTCGGTCAGGTTGTACCAGAGTTGCCAATTGAAGTCATACTTCGGGACGTCGAGCAAAACTTCGGTGCGTCCATCCGGATACTTCGCCTCATAGCGGAATGACTTTCCGCGCACGTGCATGTGCGGGTTCATGCCGATGAGGACGGTATCCTTTTGCATGCGATGAAACGCGATCATGCGGTAGTTCGGATCACCTGGTGGAATAACGAACGCCATCACCCCCGCCGCGCCGCCCACGACCTCATGCGTCACCGTCTTTGGGTCCGCATACTTGAAGCCGACATAGCTTCGATCATCTTGTGCTTTACCGTTCGGCGTGTAGTGAACCTGGAACCGAAGTTTGCAACCCGCGGGGAGCCGGATCGCGTGTCCGTCTGGAAACTTTCGCGGCGACATACCCGGAGCGTACGCCATTTGAGGCTGACCGATCCGCCCGTCCCCCTTGTCGATGAAGACGATGACGTGATGGACGATCGCCGCGTTTCCGGCTCGAACCTCCGCTTCTTTGATCCAGTGATCTTCCGTAAAGCCGGGATCGACGATGTAGTACTGATAGTTCACCGTTCCTTCTGCTGGGACGTGGTACGGCTTGTCCGACATGTAGAAAACCTGATCGGGCTCAGAGATCGCCCAACCCTTGGCCAAGGTGAGCGGACCAGGGCCATCCGCTGGATTTCCCTCGGGGCAACCGTCGTCGATCCAGTCATAGATCAGCTTCTTCTCATCGTCCGTCAGCGATGGGTTGTTCGAGAAGTGACCAAACTCCGGGCTTGCCGTCCACGGCGGCATTCGCTTCTCCGTGACGACTTCGCGAATCATCTCGGCCCAGCCGACCACTTCGTTGTAATCGACAAGCGAGAAGGGAGCGACGTTCCCTTCGTGATGGCAGTCCACGCAGCGCTTGCGGAAAAGGTGCGAAACGTCCTTATGAAAGGTCACCTTTGCCTCATCCGCGGCCACGGGCCTTTTCACTCGCCCGATGAGGCATCCCTGCGACTTGACGTAAGGCATCTCGACCTTGTTACCATTCAACACCTGTTCGAGAGCGACTTCCAAATCTTTGCGCGGCACCTTAGGCCGCTGATAACCGATGCCGTATTGGTCATCGATTCGCCCTACGTACCTGACGACGTGATCCTTATCGACCACGTAGGCCTCGGGCGTTCGCTCCGCACCGAAGAGATCGGCCACTTTGGAACCGGGATCTTTGACGAGAGGAAGCTTCAGCTCGTGCTTCTTCGCGAAATCGCCGATCTCTGCGAGCGAATCCTGTTGATTGGACATCACGACAAGGAACCTAACCTTTTTGGCGGCCCACTCGTCCGCCAGTTTTTGGATGCGCGGGGCGTAGGCATTCGCAAGCGGGCATTCAGTTCCAAGGAATACGACGACCGTCGCCTCCGTATCGCTGGCAGAGGGAAGCCCGAAACTCTGCCCCCGCACGTCGGAAAGGCTGAACGCTTCGATCTTCTTTCCGACGGACGATTCCGAGGCATCAGCGATCGTTACAAGTCCCATTCCGAGGACCAGCAAACGAGCCAACCACGAACCTTTTCGAATGAATCCCGAATCAATCATCTGCATCGTGACCTTGATGTGTTTTTGAACGGCAACATTCACATTACGAGGACGCAATATTGTAATCGCATTCCACATTTGGTGCCAGCAAAACGGAAGAAGCTCTCTGAATCCTCTTCGTTCTCCATTGACAACATCCCGAGTGCATTAGTATCGTAATACACATGAGACAACCCTCAACGGGCAGAGAACGGGGATGACTGATTTCTCCATCCAATTCGAAATTCGTCCCTCCTCTGGAGTGCCGATCTATCGGCAGATCATGGACCAGGTCCGCGCCATGATCGCCAGTTCGCGGCTCAAACCAGGCGACATGCTTCCCAGCGTCCGGCAACTATCGAGCGAACTCGAAGTCAACATGATGACGGTCTCAAAGGCATATGCTCGGCTTGAAGTGGAGGGGCTGATCGAACGGGTGCGCGGGACCGGGATGCGGGTCCGGCCTCAAGAACATACAGGCAGCTTGGAAGACCGTCAAAGCGAGCTACGCGAGATGGCTGATGCCTTGATCACGCGCGGACAACAACTCGGCCTTACCGAATCACAAATCATATCCGTCGTTCGCAACGTCTTAAAGGAGCGCCGTTCATGGTCGAAAATCTGATTGAAACCAAGAATTTGACGAAGGGATATGGCCGGACGGCCGTCCTGAACGGCGTTAACCTTATCGTGCCGAAAGGCGCGGTCGTGGGGCTCATGGGAACGAACGGCTCAGGAAAGACAACGCTCATCAAATGCCTGCTGGGCCTGCTTCGCATCGAACGAGGTGATGCGACGGTGCTCGGTTGTGATCCGTGGAATCTTTCCGCCGCCGCCAAGGAAAGGCTCGGTTATGTGCCGCAACAGATTAACCTCTATGACTGGATGAAAGTCGATCACGTCATTCGCTATACCGCATCGTTCTATGCGAATTGGGATTATGTCTGGTCCAGTGAACTGGCGGAGCGATGGCATCTTCCGCTGCAAAAGCGAGTGCAAGAGATCTCGCCCGGACAACTTCAATCGCTGGCGCTCGTCCTTGCGATCGGCCATCGGCCTGAATTGCTCGTGCTCGATGAACCTCTCGCCAGTCTTGACCCGATCGCGCGACGAGACGTCCTTCGCTCTCTTTTGAACCTCAGCGATGACGGCTCTCGTTCCATCCTCTTTTCGACTCATATCAGCGCGGATATTGAACGAATTGCCACCCATGTCGCGATCCTTCGTGATGGCCGGGTCGCATACTTCGCTGAACTGGACGACTTGAAAGAACAAGTGAAGCGGGTCCGGCTTCGGACGTCAGAGGTGTTTCCCACCAACTTCCGCGTACCCGGCGCCCTTCGAACGCAGGTCGAGGGTGGAACCGCACTCCTTGCGATGCCGAACGTTACCGACAGCTTGATCGAGGAGCTTCGCGAGCGTTGGCAAGCGGACGTGGCCGTGGAAGATCTAAATCTCGACGAAATATTCCTGGAGCTGAATCATCATGACTAAGCAACTCGCTTGGATATTCCGCTCGTATCTGACACGGCCGATATTCATCGTGGGAGTTGGCGTCTGGGCCATTCTTCAAATCGCAATGTTCGTCGCTGGCTGGCTCGACTCAAGGTCTGTGCCTCTGTATCCACAAATAAGCCCTAGAGGGATGGTTGACGCTACGAGTGACTCTACCAACGCCTCCATCCGCGAAATGGCGTCGCAATTCCCCAAGGCACAGACCATCGCGGTAGACATTCCTCACAGGTTGGCACCCTCTGATATTGTACCCTTTGTGAATCAATTGAATGACTTCCAGCATCTCCGAGAGCTTGTGCTTCGTGGCCACATTCAAACCCTCGAAGACTTAAAGCCTCTCGAGGAATTGCACGAATTGAAAACGATCGATCTTAGCGAGCTGGTCGTCGCCCGACCTAACGGGCAATTCCCGCGACTCCAGAATCTCACCAAACTGATCACCGGTCCACAGAACGCCGCAAATGATCAGCTCGTCAAGGAGATCGCAACACTACCCGCGCTCCACCAATTGATCCTGGTGGCACAATTTGGCGATGATCCAAGTGATTGCGTGACGATCGCGGGAATCCGCGAATTGAAGAAAAGTAAGTCGCTGCGATCGCTCTATCTGAGCCAAGCTCGATTTTCGTCTCGACCAAGCAAATGGAACAACCGCCGGCTACCGATCATGCTCGCTGCGGAGCTTCAGCCAAAAGTGCTCGTACAAAGCGCCTATCGGGACCATGCAGTTCATACACTCCCAACAATCCTCTTCGTCATGTCGGCCGTTATTGGTTTCTTTTGCGGCGTCCAATTGGCGTCACAGCGTGCCTCACTCTATTCTTGGATGACTCCCGGCCATCGGGCAATACCTTTGATCGCACTGGGCATGTGGATCGCGTTGCTTTCTGCTATCTCCGTCTCCGCGTCAATATTTATCGACTTTAATCCGATGATTGTGTTTCTGATTCATCTTTGCTGCATGACCGTCGGAACTGTCGTCGGCTTGATCACGCTCAGCCCGTTTCTTCCGACAGGCATTCGCGTTCTCCCGGCTTTGCTTATCAACGTCGGATTTGTGTCCCTGATCGCCTTCCATCCTGATGTGAATCGCCTCATCCCCATCGACGATTTCGCGAGGGGCGCATTTCAACTACAAGGAATGATGGCCGTGCTGACCATTCTTGGGACACTCGCATCGATCCTATTACTCGTCTATTTCCCCCATTACGAGTACAAACCGTCTGTGAACCCCTTTCGCGTTATCGCACGAGGAGATTCGGGACGCATTCCGCGACCACTTCCAAAATTGCGCGGTCCGGCGCTATGGCTCTTCAAGGCTCATGATCGTCGAGTGGAAGATGCGATCTCGGCGCATCGCCTTCACACGACATCCGGGCGGATCGAACGTTGGCGGGCCGCGATTCCAACCGGAGGTTGGTCATGGTGGGGATCGATGCTCGTGACCATCGTCGGCATTAGCGCGATCAGTTCGCTGCTCCCTGCTCCTCTATCGACATCCACGCGTCTCGGAAGCTTGACGCCGATCTTCTTGATGCTTCCGTTCATGATTGGAGTCGCATGGCGGCAGAGGAAGCGAGCGATGGGATTTGAGTCGCTCCATCCGATCTCGCGAGCGGACTTTATCCGTCAGATCCGGACGGCGTTTCTGCGAGACCTTGCCCCCATCTTCCTCTGGCAAGCAATCATTGTCGTCTATATCGCGTACTTTGGCGGGATTGAATTATTGCCAATCGACATCATTCGGCGAAGCATGATCCTCGCTCCCGGACTCGTGCTTTTGCTCACGGCGATCGCGGCATCGATCGTTCTCGTTCGGAGCGGCTGGGGGATCGGCGCGATCTATGCCTTCGTCTGCATCTTCTTCGCCATCACGATGTCCTTTCTCGTCGTGATGTTCCGGAACGACTACATTCTGTCGGGCGTCTCCGCGACAGCAAGCTTCTTAAGCATCTTCGCGCTCATATGGATGGCATCCGTCTGGCGACGCATCGAACTGGGGCGATAGAGGTGAATATGTATCGGACGTTGAATCGATTGCGGTGGACGATGTTCGCGTTCATTTGGCGTTGGGATTTTCTCTGGACGCTGACCTGTTTCATCGCGGTAAACGTTATTCCGCCAGCATTATTTGCTAATCAGCTCCACGAAATTCGGTTGGATCACAATCAGCGAACAGAAACTTGGAATTACTTCCCTTTTCTCGGAATATTCATTTGGTTTCCCTCGTTCCATTGGTATTTGTTCGACTTCATCACACGTGCTGCGCGGCGCAATTCAAATGAATGGGTCATCCCCGGACGTTTCTTCTTTCACATTGGAGCGTCTCTTGGAATCACGCTGCTTTTATCATCCATTTATTCCATGATCTGGACGGCGATACCCATTCGATTTCTTGCCAGCTTTCCGTTGTTCTTCTCGGGACTCCTGCTGATACAAATACTATCGGAAGTCTCGATTCTTCCGTCAGTTAGTCGTTGGATCCGAAACACCGCGCCACACGTACCAATGATCTTAACGTTTTCAACGATTCCGCTGATTTTTGAAGATACCCGCAATCACGCATTTGATCAGTTTATCAAAGGACAACACGTTGCAGCTCTGTGGCTACTATGGCTCGTCCCGGCCATCCTCGTGCTTCTTTTTGTCAAAATCGCCTCCATGAAGCGTGAGTACATTCAACTTACGATCTCGGACAATCGCGGATGGAAGCAAAGGAACGATTCAAAGACAGCTGCTAATTCTGAACCTGCATGGTGGAAGAATTGGGTAAACAGGCAGTTCGACCGGAGAATGGAACGATATCTCGCGAGCGTTCGCTCGAATGGCATTTCGAACATGGCGTTCCATTGGAGAATAGGAAATCGGATTCTTTGGTTCTCAGGTTTATTCTACATGTTGTTCACACTCATTTTTCTCGCAGGGCCTCCGATCGTCTTTCCATCAGTCAATGAGGATGAGTTTCATCTATCACGAGTGCTAGCCCCTATCTATCTAGGGATTACGTGCTCCATATTCCTCGTTCCCATTGCGATTGCGTCCGATTGGAAAAGGCGTCGAAGGGTCATGGAACTCGAAATCCTTCGTCCCGTTCGAACCGTTGATTTTCAATTACAAATTGTCGCCGCGTTTCTTCGGGATATCGTCCCCTCCATTCCGATTGCCGGCGTCGGATTGTTCGGTTTGTGGACTTTGGCTGAATCGGGAGCGGAACGATCACAGCTCGCTTGGTTCGCTCTAATGTGGGTTCCCACCATCCTCGTTTTGGTGGTCGCGATGACTGCCGCCCTCGCTCTTTTCGATGACATCGGAATTCAATTTCTGATCGGGATATTCGCATTTATCAGCGGGGGGTTTGCGCTATTCAGCTACGGCCTAGTTGTGTGGGCCCCAGGAATCAGCTTTGCAATCTCAGCGATTTACTTCGTGATCTCGGTCGGATGGATCCAACAGCTCTATCGGGTCTGGGAAGACATGGAACTGGGACGACGTAATTCGGTCGAATTCGATTGAACGCTTGACAAGAGGATGGCTTGCTCATGGTATGCACGGGGTGCATACCCTACCGCTGGGGCGGAATGACTCCATTGATTATGATTTCGAGTACAGTGAAATATCCCTCCTGTCACGCAGAGGGCTACGTGACCTACTTGATGGCTGGGTTGTGGAATTCTTAATTGCTTCGCGGAGATAGCGAGTCGCGACGCCTTACTTCACTGGCAAAACATCGATGATCGGTTTGCCGGCTTTGGGCTGGGCGGCGTTGTAGTCGTAGCCTAGTAAGGCAACCACGGTGGCGGCGATCTGGTTTTGGCCAATCATCTCGACCTTTTGACGCTCGCCGAGCGGAGGCGTATCCGGCCCCATGAACGCGCACCAGATGTATTGCGACGGCAGGATATTAGCCGCGTGACTCTTCCATTCGACCGGCGCGTTGCCTCGTCCATGATCGGTGGTGATGACGAGCGTCGTCTTGCCACGATATTCCGGCATCGATTGAGCCGTCTCCCACAGCTCGCGGATGAAGCCGTCTTCCTTACGCGCGGAGTTAAGGACGCGATCATAGTGTCCCGCGTGTCCCTGCGCATCAGTTTCATCAAAGCTCAGGTATAGAACGCGCGGCTTCTTCTCCTTGAAGTAGTCGAGCCCTGCCTGATAGGTCAGCGAATCGAACCGTGTGAGATTCCCGGCGAGCGGCGTGGAGGAGAGTAAGCCGTTGAGCGCGGCTGTATTGGTTTTCCCTTCCGGCGCGCCTTCCTTCGAAAATCCTGAATTCACCAGGATGCCGCTACGTGGAGCGTTGATGATGTAGGGGAAAACATCCCACGACGTGAACGCCGCAATCTTTCCCTTGAATTCAGACTTCTGATGAAGCCACTCGAGAAACGTGACGTTGCGGTTGTAGATCTTGTCGTTGCTGTTGACGGCCATGTCGGGAAAGCCGCACAAGACTTCGCTGTAACCGGGATAGGAAAAGTTCAAGAGATTCGTGACCCTCGCGACACTACTCTTCGGGCCATTGCCGTAAATCTGCCCTTCCTTGGCGATGACGCTCCAAAGAAAGGGAAATAGGACTTCTCGTCGCTGCTCGGGAGTCTCGCGCCAGTAGAGCTTCTTCGTCTCCTCGACGTTTTCGATTCCGCCCCGCTCCTTGTCGAGCAATTCGGGATCGGCACCGGTGAAGACCTCTTGCCAACGGCAACCGTCGAGCATGACGAAGATAATATTCTCGGTTCGTGTCTTCCTCGCCGGTGGCTCCGCGCGAAGAATATCGGAGGCAGTGTGAAGAGACAGAACGGTACAACAAATCATCAAAGAGGAGCGAATCACGCGAAGGTCCTTGTTGACCGAATCTAGAAAGAGCGACGACGAGCCGATGACAGATCCTGAGCCCGTTGTATCTCCGTCAGATTGAGAGCCCAACATTCACCATAGGCGAGGTGGAAAGCCATCGAGGCAAGGATGACATCGTCTGCCTGCTTTCAATACCCTTATTAAACCGGTAAGAGTTTCGCAAGAATGTAAGTCGGCGCGGCCCGACAAAGCTTTGCCGAAGTAGGTCCTTCAAACGCCTGACATAAGAATGTGTCGTCACTCGAAAGTGGCGGGGGAAATTGCACGACGGGAGCGGCATCAAGCCGGCAGCGAATTTGAACGACGGAATTGAGATTGTCGAACTCAGCGCCGACGACGCGGAGCGCCGACTCGACGAGTTGTCCGAAGTACTCGTCGATGCGGTGGATAGCGGCGCATCGGTCAGTTTCCTTCGCCCATTGGCGATAGACGATGCGCGAGCATTTTGGAGAAAGGTCGTTCATTCCGTTCGTGAAGGAGGAGCCGTTCTCCTGGGTGCAATGATCGACGATCGGCTGGTCGGCACAGTGCAGTTGAGACTTGATACTCCACCAAACCAACAGCACCGAATTGAAGTCGTGAAATTACTCGTTCACCAATCCCATCGAGGTCAAGGGATTGGACGACGGCTGATGCAACAGCTCGAGCGCTCCGCCCTGGCTCGTTCCCGATACCTCTTTGTTCTAGATACCCTGTCCGAGAGTCCAGCCTCCCGACTTTATGAATCCATAGGATACAAATGCGCAGGTGTCGTCCCTGATTATGCCAAACTCTCTGATGGATCGATGGGTGCTACCGCCGTTTATTACAAACTGGTAAAGTGAGCCCAGCTTTTGACACGTTTTTTACTTGCCCGGTGGATACTTAACGATGGGGCGTTGGTGACTGGGAGAACTTCTGGCCGGTCCCTGCGTTGAACGGCTCATCATGTTTTGCTGCGGAGAGGGGCCATTCACACCGTGCCGATTTCTTTCCATCTCCTCACCTCTTCGTCCCGAAGTGATCGGGAACGCTGTGCCATTCTTTCAAGTGATTAATCGTCGGGTCTTCGATTGTCGTAGGCCTGGCGGCGTAATGAACAATGGTGGTCCACCTTTTTCAGAGGAGATCGGCTCATGAAAGCAATGTGGAAAGGGGCTCTGTTGAGCGCCCTTCTTGTCGTTCCGAGTGTATCTCAAGCGGGCTATTTGAATGGCATCATGTATCGCCATGCCACGACGACTCCGACACGTCACTCTTCGTATGTCGTGCGACCGATGTACCGAGAAGTGATCGTCACTCAGCCGGCTGTCGCAACTACCCCCAATCGGACAAGCTACTCGTCGGCATTCCAGGCACCTGCCGGCCAAGCCCAGGCGAGCGCGCCGACGACCCTGACGATTCTCGTCCCCATTGATCAAAGCGTGATGGTTCCCAGCTATCGCCGCGCTCCCACGCAAACTCGCACCCAGGAAATTGAACATGGTCGTGAAGTGACGAAGGGATTCTTGGAGAAATAATGAGCGGGAAAAATAAGGAGAGCCGAGCCTAATCACTCACGAAGGTATGCGCCGGTCGCCAACTGAACGCATACCCGAATGAGTTAATTAAGGCTCGGCCCACCGGGTTCTTGCTGTGCCACGCTAGACGCCTGGGAATCCCAGATGGGTTGTCCAGGCGTTTTCATTTGCGCGAGCAAATCTGATTCCAGTGCATCGAGTCCGACAATGCCGTAATTTGCTTTTAGGGCTGCATCGACTCCGTACTGCTGCGTATCCTCCACGAACTTCAGAAATGTCGCTGCGTCTTTCCGCTCGACGAGAGCTTTCACGACAAGAGCGGACTGTCCATAGAAGAGTGAGATCGATCGCTCTGAATTGGGATAGTATTTCGCGCTTAACAACGTTCGAAGCTTGAGCAGTTCTCCTTTGAGCTGCGCATCGTTCATCATCGAGGATAATACGGGCAGCCGTGAGGCCGGCTCGGAGAGTACGGCGATTCCCTCGTCGGCCCAGCGAGGAATTTGTTTCGTCGGGAATCGGTCGGCCATGACCACGTGCGTCAACTCATGCCCAAAGACACGCTTCACTTCCGATAACTTGTCGGCTCTAACAACGACTTGGCGTCGCCAAACGGTTCCATCGCCAATTTCCAGATTC
>JAIEPU010000097.1 GCA_019748235.1 bacterium | reverse complement strand
CGCGATTGCGTCGAGCAGATGTTTCCTCGTCGACTCCTTGAAGCTTCGAACCGTGAGTTGAAGCTTCACTTCGGAGTGAATGATATTGTCCTTCGTGCCGCCATGAATCGAGCCAACCGTGATAACCGCGGCATCAAGTGGGTCGGTCTCGCGACTAATGATCGTTTGCAGATCGAGCACAATGCGAGCCGCGATTACGATTGGATCAATCGTTGACTGAGGATGGGCACCGTGCCCTCCTCTACCATGCACCGTGATGTCGACGGAATCCACATTGGCGAGCGCGTACCCCTCGACGAAGCCAATCTCTCCATAGGGGAGGACATTATCGGAGTGTAAGGCTAGGCCGAAATCAGGTTTGGGAAACCGTTCGAATAAGCCGTCCTTCAGCATGGCTTTAGCACCCGCCCCGATCTCCTCGGCGGGTTGGGCAATAAAGACGAGTGTGCCGCTCCACTTCTCTTTTGCTTTTGCCAAAAGCTCAGCCGTTCCAACCCAGCAGGTCATGTGAACATCATGACCACAGGCGTGCATGACGCCGGTGATTGACCCGTCGGGGCGGCGTACCTCCTCTTTACTTGCGTACTCAAGGCCCGTTTTCTCCGTGACAGGAAGTCCGTCGAGATCGGTCCGAACCAAAACCGTCGGACCGTCACCATTCTTCAAGACCGCGACCACCCCGGTGCCCCCGACTTTCTCGGTCACCACGAATCCCGACTGCCTCAGAAGTTCCGCGATTCTTCCTGCGCTTCGAACCTCTTGAAGCGAAAGCTCGGGATGGGAATGGAGATCCTTGTAGAGGTTTAAGAGTGCGGGGAGCGACGAATCGAGCGGAGCCGTGACGGAGTTAACGATTGGTTTCAGCTTCGAGGGCTCCACATCTCCACGTGCATCAATGTTCGAGTAGAGAATAGCGCCGCCGAGAAAGAGTAGCTTGACGAGTGAATTCATCGTTCCATGCATCAAAAGTCGGCTCCGCACGGAAAACTGAACTCGTTGGTTCCTTTTGAATGACATTGGTGCTCCTTTTACGCCTAAAAGACGTGCGTTGAAGTTGCCGACCGCGATCGGCTCAGCGTACGGCTTGAATGAGATGAACGCGACAAAAACCGGGTGGGCGGGTCAACGGGAAGAGATTTTCATCGAAATTCCTCGCATTTATTCCTCATGTATCAATGGAGATCAAATGATCGAAGATGCCGGGGATTTGTCCTGGGGAAGTGGTGAGGAGGGAACGACGCCGATTGATTGATTCTCGTAAGTGCTTGTTCGGTCTTTGCTTGACGCGAATCAATGAGGTCGCTACAGTTCTGGGAGAGATTTGGGTTTGGGGAAGGTGGCTGTTCACATTTCATCCGAGCCCCCGCGAAACGCCGCGATCTGATTTGCCGCTCGAGAATCCCTCCTTTGGCTGACAGTACCCGGCAGTTCCCTAAATGGAGTCGAGTCCGACTTGAGTTTGGCAGAATGCGATCTTGGTTTTGAAAGCCTTGATCTTCGACCTGAGATATTGGCCAATCTTCGCAAAATTGGTTACCACGAACCGTCGCCCATCCAGGCGGCGTTCATTCCCGAAGCCCTGCGTGGCATTGATGTCATCGGCCAGGCACAGACCGGCACGGGAAAAACCGCATCCTTTCTCCTCCCCGCGCTCGAACGTTTGAGTGAAGGGCGTTATCCGCAAGTGCTTGTCCTGGGACCGACCCGCGAATTGGTCCTGCAAGTACATGACGAAGCCAAGCGAATCATCGGTGACATGGATGTGTCACTCGCCTGCATTTACGGCGGCGAGGGTTTCGACAAACAAATTCGGGCGCTTCAGCGAGGTGCCCAAATCGTGGTCGGTACGCCCGGCCGATTGATCGACATGATCCGTCGTGGCCATCTTGATATCCGTCGATTGACGACGGTGATCCTAGATGAAGCCGATCGCATGCTCGACATCGGGTTCCGTCCCGACATCGAACGGATTCTTCGCCAGACTCCCAAGGAACGGCAGACGCTGCTTCTCTCGGCGACGATGGCTGATGAAGTCATGAGCATCACCAATCGATACATGGTCGATCCGGTGATCGTCGATCTTTCGAGTAAGGAAATCTCGGTCGATCGAATCGAGCAGCATTGCTTTCGCGTCGATGAAGAGCGAAAGCTGAAGCTGCTCATGCGTCTGCTCGTTCGCGAGAAGCCGCGTCAATGCTTGATCTTTTGCCAGATGAAATCCTCGGTGCGAGATTTGGCGGAAGCGCTGGGCAAACGCATTCGCGGCGTCATGGCGATGCAGGGAGACATGCCCCAAAACAAGCGAACGAAAGTCATGAAGGCTTTCCGCGAGGGGCAGATTCGGATCCTCGTCGCCACCGATGTGGTGGGACGCGGAATCGATGTGGAGGGAATCTCGCACGTCATCAATTACGACGTGCCGGAAGATCCAGACGCCTATGTGCATCGCATCGGCCGGACCGGTCGCATGGGAAAGGATGGACGTGCCTTCACGTTCGTCACCGCGGTGCAGTCGCAGCTTCTGACCGACATCGAAAAGCACATCAACAAGATGTTGATCCCCGATTCGATCGAGGGTTTCATCGGTTGCTTGCCGGGGGGTAAGGAGCGAGCGGAGAAGGCTCTGGCAGCCAAACGTGCCCGAGCATCGATGGCCATGGCCCGTCGACCCCGGCGATCACCGGGAGGGGGCGGCTCCCGTCGTCCTAAAGGGCGCGTTTCTCGCCGACGGGGTTGATAGAATTGGACGTGAACGGGCCGCGCAGACGGCGGCCCTGGCACGCTCCGAGTTTTCTATGACCTCTCTCTCCACTC
The DNA here is from genome assembly GCA_019748235.1 of bacterium. Classification (GTDB taxonomy): domain Bacteria; phylum Planctomycetota; class Planctomycetia; order Kolteriales; family Kolteriaceae; genus JAIEPU01. The sequence goes on along the minus strand of JAIEPU010000097.1, from coordinate 7,862 downwards.
TGAATACCCGCACTTCCATCGCTCACGCATCGATTGATCAACTCGTCCGCGAATTCGGTTCTCCTCTCTTCGTGTTTGACGAACGATCGCTACGAACTCAGTTTCGTTGCTATCGAGATGCCTTCGTGTCGAGGTATCCGAAAACCCTCTTCGCCTGGTCGTACAAGACGAATTATCTGCAAGCGATCTGCACTCTCTTTCATCAGGAAGGGGCTGCCGCGGAAATCGTTTCGACGATGGAGTGGGAGAAGGCGCGAAAACTGGCCATTTCTGGCGAGCGAATCATCTTCAATGGTCCGAACAAGCGGCGTGATACGTTAAGGGAAGCGATCATCGCGGGTGCGCGAGTCAACATTGATCACTTCGACGAACTTCAAGAGATCGAAGAGATCGCCGCCGAAATCAAGCATCCTATCGATGTTGGCCTTCGACTCAGTCTCGATGTGGGGGAGAAAGCGACTTGGGCTCGATTTGGTTTATCTGTTGACTCGGGCGAAGCCCTTCGTGCGGTAGAGCGAATGGTTGCCAGTGAACGACTTCGTTTGCGAGGCCTTCATTGCCACATCGCCACGTTCGTTCTCGATGCCAGTCGATACGCCAACCAAGTCGGGCAGATGCTTCGGTTCGCCTACGAAGTCGAGGATCGATTTGGATGGCGAATCGATGACATCGACGTCGGCGGAGGTTTCGCGTCACGGTGCCGCTTACGACATTCCAAGCCCGGAAAGGAGCGGCGGATTCCGACGGCTGATGATTACGCCACCGCCATTGTCGGTGCTTTACGGCAGCATCTCCGACCGGGACATGAGCCGGAACTCATCATCGAATCAGGTCGAGCCCTGGTCGACAATGCGGGGTATCTCATTACTAGCGTAGTGGCACGAAAACAACTTCCCGACGGCACGCCATTCTACGTTCTAGATGCGGGGACCAATTTGCTCAGTATGCTGGCATTGATTGAAATCGGTGTGGAGACAGTTCAGCCTAACGATGATTCACCGGTGAAGAGTATGCTCTGCGGTCCCTTGTGCATGAATACAGACATCGTGAGGCATGAAATCGACTTGCCGAAGTTGAAGCGGGGGGATCAACTCGTTCTGTCGCCGGCAGGGGCATACAACATCACTCAGTCAATGCCATTCATCGACTATCGCCCAGCCGTTGTCATGATCCGTGAAAACGGTACGCTCAAGCTCATCCGGGCTAGGGAAGATTTGACTGATATCGATCGACGGGAAGATCCTCTGGACGAATGAGACAGCGAGCTTGTCTATAATCGCCCATGCTCCATTTCGAATTTGGGTCGCTTCAGTTTCTTTCATGTTTGGGGAGAGTTGTGAAATGTCGGCCAAGAAGATCCTCATGATCGTGGGTGATTTCGGCGAAGACTACGAGATCATGGTCCCGTTCCAGGCTCTCTTAATGGTGGGGCACACCGTGCACGCAGTTTGCCCCGACAAGAAAGCTGGCGACAAAATCAAAACCGCGATTCACGACTTCGAGGGAGATCAAACGTATTCCGAGAAGCCCGGCCATCAGTTCGCGCTGAACGCTGATTTCAGTTCCACCGATCCCACCCTCTACGACGCGCTGGTACTCCCGGGGGGACGTGCTCCGGAATATTTGCGTTTGAATGCCCGAGTGCTTGAAATCGTGAGGCATTTCGCAACGACGGGCAAACCTATAGCGGCCATCTGTCATGGGCTGCAAATTCTCGCAGCGGCGGGAGTGCTCGCCGGTCGGAGTTGCACCGCTTACCCAGCATGCGGTCCAGAGGTGACGCTCGCGGGAGGGGAATACCTTGGCATCGGCGTGGATGATTCGCATCGAGATGGAAATTTAGTAACTGCTCCCGCATGGCCGGCCCATCCAAAATGGCTTGCTCAATTCCTTGAGGTATTAGGGACGAAGATCGAGCTTTGATGGATTTCTTTTGCTCCACGATTCAAGAATGAAAGGAACATGATGGCCGGCCCAATTCGATATTGGCTCGCGAAGTCCGAGGCGACTTGTTATTCGATTGATGATTTGAAGAAGGACAAGAGGACAAGCTGGGACGGTATTCGAAACTACCAAGCACGAAACTACATGCGCGACGATATGAAGGTCGGCGATTTGGTCCTCTTCTATCACTCGAACGCCGATCCGCCCGGCATCGCGGGAGTCGCGAAGGTTTGTAAGGCCGCGCATCCCGATGTGACAGCTCTCGATCCGAAGGAGCAACACTACGATCCCAAGTCGACCAAGGACGAACCGATCTGGATGATGGTTGACCTTGCCTTCGAGCAGAAGTTTCCAAACTATGTCCCGCTTGATGCTCTGAAGTCAGACGCATTCGATGGCCTGCTTGTCATCAAACGTGGACAGCGACTGTCGGTGATGCCTGTCGAAAAGAAGCACTTCGACATGATCGTGAAGCTCGGCGGTGGGAAATAAGGTGAGTATATGCCGTGGTGGGCTATTATATATCTGTTCTTTTTCGTTTGTCTTTGTGCGGCAGGTATCTGGGATGACATGCGAAACCGGAAATACATGTTTGGATTGGTGGGAATAAGCGTCGTTTCGGTTATTGGTTTACTTCAAATTGAATTTTGGATTCCGATACTTTCTCGTTTCCAATCTCCATTCTTAGCTTCAATGTATATTGCTGCCGTTCTTGGTGATCTATTTGGTTTAGTAATGGATTATCGATCATCATTGAGCAATTCAACATTATTTGATGCAACGATAGGAACATTACTAGCGTTGATTTTCTGCTTACCGGCGTATGTTTTGGCCGGACTTGCGATTCTAAACAAGTTCAGCAATTAAAGGTCTGCGTTATGCTCGATCGAGTTCGTGTGGCGGCGGCGGGGGTTGATACGAAGCCGGGAGAATTGCCGAAGAACATCGACAAGATCGAGCGGGCCACCATGAAGGCGGCGGGAGATGGGGCTCAGCTTGTTCTATTTCCCGAGTTGTCGCTGACCGGATTCATTCCGAACCATCCGACGGGCAATCACGAAGCTTGGCTTCGCGAGGCCCTCTGTCTCGCGCGGCAACTCGCGATACCACTGTCTCATCCAAGCATCGAGCGACTGGCGAAGACGGCCGCCGCGCACGAGATACTCATCTCGGTCGGACTACTCGAGGATGCGGGGAACCTACTTTACAACGCGCAGATCTTGATCGGGCCGTCGGGCATCGTTGGCCATTGGCGGAAGCTACATGTGCCGATGTTCGAGATGCCGTTCTATAACGGCGGCGACTCGCTCAGCGTCGCTCAGACGCCTCTCGGCCGAATCGGAGCGAATATCTGCTTCGATGCATTAATCCCGGAATCGACTCGCCTTCTTGCCGTGCAAAATGTTGAGATCGTGCTGATGCCGTTCGCGGCTGATCCTCCTCCCTGCACGCCGGCGGGTTGGGCGAACTGGGCCTCCACCGCCATCAAGTCTCGCGCCGTCGAGAATGGCGTATTTGTCGTTGCCTCGAATTATGTGGGAGAGGTCGAGTGTGCCGGGATCAAGCAGTCATTTCCCGGCGGCGGGATGATCGTATCTCCCCGCGGCGAAGTGATGGCGGACTGGCGGGAATCCGTGGGCGAGTGCGGCATGATCATCGCGGACCTTGAAGAGGGTGACCTTACAGCCGCTCGCGCCGAGCCCGAATACCTCTTCCGCTTCCGCCGGCCTGAACTGTATGGTCCATTAGGTGGGAAATGATCGCGTCAAATCTGTCAGTCTTCGATGGTACAGGCATCATGACTCGATTAGGTGGACGACAAATCATTATCATTCGGTTCTGGCGGTTACATCTAGCCATCCAATAACGATTTTAGAAAGCTATCCGGCTTCGGTTTTAGCAATGAACCATTGCGCCAGATGGAAATCCTCCTTCCCGATAGTTCGACTCTTGTTCCCGCTGGAAGGCCGAAGTACATGATCAATTGAGGAAATTCAAGCGCAACTGCATACAACAACTCGCGTCGAGTATTTTCGGAATTTCTGTAATCAATCTTGGTATGAAGATTACCTATGAACCAGCCGGAAGACTAACCTTATTTGTCCTATCAGATTGGTGAGAAAATAGGATGTTCACAGGGAAAATCGTCCGGAAAGATATCGCAAATTAATTCTCTTTCAAATATTCCAACTAGAAACTGAGAAAATCCAACTTCAAACGTTTGAAAGATCGGTGCACGAGAATCGATGACGACAACGCGCCACGAATCCGGCTCGCCCTGCACCTGCCAAGCCAGCAGATCCCCATTGTCCGTACTGCCAAACGGCAATATACCACTTTCTGCAGGATACAATGTAAGTCCTGGTATCCTCGCCTCACGAAGGGCTGCTAATTGCATGTCGATTTGGCAGCCCAGATTTAGATGCTCGTTGTTACTCGCTGGATTAAAAATCCATATGAACCTACCAATAATCCCAGTACCGTATTCGGTCACGAATGTCCTGAAATCTACAGGAAGCGAGCGATACCTGTTTTCTATCTCTGACCAATCGTTATTTGAAGGTTGTTCCATAGCTGGATGGGGAGCAATCAATAATTTCCAAAGCCGATTATCTTGCATGGTTGTATCTCCTATGGAAAGCCAGGTGGGTTCAAAATGGAAATGCCCATCTGGAATCCCTTGTCCCCGTGTCCCACTATAGTAGTACCTCTTAGCACTAAGTTGGATCCATTGTATATGGGTGTAAAAGTAGCATCCACGGATTGTCCGCATTCAGCGGCAGCCCTAATCTGAGATTCCAAACCACGCATTACCAGTGTATTCGTAGGGATATGTTGAAGAGTAACCAATTTCCGAGTCATCGCTTATGCACTCACGCTGTAGCCTGGAAGAACAGTTGAAAATGTCTTCAACAGAGCAACCGCTGGTTAAGCCTGTGATCGGATGGGTTTGAGCATTCCGCCACCAACTGTTTAACCGATCCCTCCAAAACAAATTGCAGAATCACCAACCCCGGTCGTTTAACCACTTCTCGGTCTTCTCGGGCCCCCATTCGTCCACCAAGCGATCGAACTCTTCCTTTCGCCGAATTCTCTTAAGTGCGATGCGTTCGGCGGGCGTTAATTTCTTTCCCTCGTCAAACCAATACATATGACGATCTTTGTCAAAAATGACATCGGCATCAAGCAACGTCTCAAAAATAACCGACTCATATTTCATATCGACTTCCCAAAGCGTCAAGTCGTCATTGATTGGAGTGAGTTTTCCCCGTGTCGCATCCTTTTGGATCCATTCCTTGAGTGTCAGTTCCCCAATAGATTGACTGAGTTGCATTTCATTGAGGCAATTCCACTCGAAGACATCGCGAATCATGCCGTGTAAAAATACATTCTCCGATTGACCCATCTGCCAACTATATTTGCGACGTCTCATTGCCTCGTTCGGACATGTATCGGATCCATTTGCCATCCCGCTTGGGAAAAGCATCCCATCGAATGCGGTATCGCGTTCGTGTCCAATCGCATATTTGGGATTCAGAATCCCAACCAATTCAATAAGAATCGAATACCAATTCATTTGCAGTGTCATGGATTTACGGATCGATATAAATGCAGTTGATTCACCGTCTTCTTTATCATGGCTCCAACCTGCGTACAACAAATAGATGCTCGGGTCATCCGTATCTGGAAGCATGCAAGATAGTTCCATGGAATTGACACCGCGAAAACCGTCGGCTTTTAGCCTTTTATCGACGTACCTAAAAGTCTTCCACAGAATCTCACTATTATTTCGATCGATGGTACAAAGTGTTGGCGTCAAATGAAATGTAGACAGAATGGATACAACAAGATTGTAGAAGCGTCGCGCCGACTTTGCTGAGTGGTCGATTGCATAAAAGGCAAGCACAGCGACCTCTTTTGATATTGTCAGATCCACGACCCTCGGATTTTCTGCCGGTCCATCGATTTTCCGTTTGCGCTTCTTCGACGAAGGAGTGTGTCGGCTCATGTACTGTCGCGGCCTCTTACTTCGATTTTCTCTTTCGAATTTTGGACTTTTCAGGCTTTGGTTGAATCGGGATGGCATCGGGATCAGAAACGTTGATAACGCCGAAGTCTCCCCGTCGATCTTTGCTAAGTGTACTCATCCCTCTTTTCAATCGGGCTTTGAGGGTCTTACATGTGTCTCGTTTCGACTTAATCTCATAAGCATCAATCCTCCCATCCAATCGAACTCCTATTACGTCGGGAATTTTGTTGTGCTTGCTAACTCGACCAGTGGCCGTTCGCCAGCTCCGCTGCATCAGCACGTAATCATATTTTCCTGATTTGGCCAATTCCTCTGCCTTCGCTTCGATTGCCGCATCATGACCCCGCGTTTTCGAACTTGAATGGGGGCTCCCAAGGATTGCGACATCCCGGTTCCCAACCTTGATCGTTCTCGACGGCATATTTTTGCGGCGAACATAACCATATCCGCTTGGTCCCTTCTCAGCGACTTTCTCTCTGGGTGATTTGGAATTACCTTTCTTTCTCTTCGCGCGATCCTTTTCCGTTCCCGAATCCTTCCTTTTCCGGGATTGTGGCTGCTTCCGAGCGGATGTTCCTTTGCGAGAGGCCTTTTTCTTAGTAGCTTTTTTTGCCTTCTTTATTGGAGCCGGGCGAGACCTGACCTTTGGTCCCTGTTTCGTGTTGGACGCGGATTCTACTTTCTTTGGTGCTGGCGGTGGCGACTTCCGAGGCGGAGTCTCGGCCGACCCCGAATCAGATTTCGGCTTGGAGTCTGCAGTGCCTGAGATTTTCGAATCGGGTTTGGGATTAGTCGGAGGAGATTGAATGTCGAACGATTTCGAAGGCGAGGGATTTCTGCCGATCGAAGACGGAGGAGTGAAATGGCTTGCGGTCGTGGGAGATGGAACGTTATCAGCTTTCTTCGAAAGCAAACGGAGTTTTTGTGCCGCGTCAGTAATCCGGCGTTTCAAAGCACGGACGAGATCGGGGATTTTGGAGACAGTGATCGACAGCAATTCCTCTTGAATGCCACCCAGCAGTTCGAGAAACAGGCCACGAAGACTGGTAGGAAGATTGGTGACGAGATCGAAAATGGTCTTCAGACGCCAAAGTGCTTTTCCCAGCCCCGGAATATTTCCCGCCACAGGGATCGCGGACGCGGCACTGAGCGCGGCGTCGAGTATCTGGCCACGCTCCGCTGAAATCGCTGCGTTCGCGAGATCGGCCGGTTCACCCGCGCCGGGGAACATGCCGACGATGTCGAGCATGAGCTGAAGGAAGTCGAGAATCAGCGCGACATGTTCGGGCGGGATGAGGGCGACGAAGTCGAGAATCGCGTTCGCGAGTTCTTTTCCTTCGCCCGGGATGTTGGCATCAACGAATTCACGAATCAGATCAATGATCCGCGTCGGGTCTGTTTCGACCTGGTTGATCGCGTCGGCAATTCGCAAGGGAGTGCGATTGATGTCCGGCGCAGTGATCGCTGATTTGGCTTTTTCGGCATCCTTTAAATCGACGTCGATTTCGAAGAAGTAAACGAGGGCCGCTTGGCGCGGCGGAAGAAAGTAATGGAGACGATAGACGACCTCGCCATCGTTGCGGATGAGGAGAGTGCGGATCGTACCATCGTCATGTCGAACATAGAGGACAACGACATGCGATCCCCACAACTGGAATGTTTCTTCGTAAGCCTTCCCCTCTTGAATCAGCTTTTGGAGCGAGCTTGGCGAGATGGCCTGACGATCACCGAGAAGGGCGCGGCTTTCAGCTTCGGTAATTGCATGAATGCCGTCAGGGAGTTTGAACTCACTTCGACGTGTTCCGGCTGCCTCGCTCTCCTTGATCTTGGCTTGGCTCTTGATCCCTATTTCTCGGAGTTGGCCGACCACCCAATCGGCAGTGGCGCG
>JAIEPU010000277.1 GCA_019748235.1 bacterium | reverse complement strand
GGGGACGAGGTGACTTTCGACAGAAGACGCTCGGTCCAGACTTCGGATCCATCCTTCGCACTCACGCAACGCGCGACCCCGTTATCGAGAAGCATGAAGACGAGATCATTGACGACGACGGAGGTCGGACAATACGGAATCGTTTTGGTCAGTTCCCAGGCGATACGGTTCTCGCCGTTCGGAAGTTTCGGATTGGTTTTCAGGCAAACGAGCCGGATCCCTCGGCCTCCCTCCCCGCAAGTAGCAAGGACATTCGTGCCAGCGATCGTGGGGGATCCAACGCATCGAGCTTGAAAGCAGGCTTCACTCCAAAGGGTTTGACCCGTCTTTGGATCAAGCGCTGCCAACCCTGCCTTTGATGAGACGATGATCTGTTCCGCATTTACCGTTTTGACGACGATGGGGGTCGCATAGGCGGCCAAGTCGGTTTTTCGCTCCGCCTTCCACCTTTCCTTTCCCGTCTTTCGGTCAAGTGCTACCACTGATGATGGACCGTCTTGCTCATAGGTCACGATAAGTTCATCGCCGATAACGATGGGGGACGAACCCGCCCCATGCTGCGAAACATATTTTCCGAGATCGCGGGTCCAGCGGACAAGTCCTTTCCAATCGAGAGCAATGACGGTGTAATGCGTGGTCGATCCGAAAAGGAGATAGACTCCTTCTTCGGCACAGGCGGGAGTCGAGGTGGCAAAGCTGTTCTTCGCGTGTTTGGGATGGCTGTCGAAATCGATCTCATATTTCCAGATCTCGGAGCCATCTTCCGCTTTGTAACAGCGGCATTGGCGTTTGGTGCCATCTGTGTTGGCCGTTGTGATGACGAATCGATCTTCCCAGACGCTGGGCGATGAGATGCCTTGCCCATCAATCGGCAGTTTCCAAAGGATGTTCCGCTCGCTCCAAACACTGGGGAATAGGGTGCTGTTCGAAGAGGCGCTGCCGTTTCCACCCCTGAATTGCGACCAATGAGGCGTCTCTGCGTGAAGAAATGAGGTCGCGACCAGAAGGCTTAAATGGGCCGCTATCGTTCGGACAGGAAGCATGATCGTTGGCATCCCGTAAAGTGTTCCATTGCTTAGCCGATCTAATGAGATCGTAAGCGAAAGAGAGGCCATCTCGAAGACAATTTGCCCATCGAAGCGGCTTAGAGGGAGCGATCGAGGGAATTCGTGGAAAGCCCCTCAATTCGGGGTTTCTTGACTGGTTAGGGAGCGGTGGTACCATTGAGCCGGTATAACGGAGAGTGGAAAATGGATCCTCGCGGCTGGATGTTTGATGATCGTCACAACTTATTGTTGAATAGCCAAGTCGCGACACGAACGGAATGGATTCAGCGGTAACGAAAGAGAGTTCGGGCAGAGAATGAAATTCAAGTGTCAACTTTGCGGCGAACGGGCGGTGATTCATATCACCGAGATCGAATCAAACGATGATGTGAAACAGCTCCATTTTTGTTATCGCCACGCGCAGGAATATCTGAAGGAGACGGAATCTCCCTCGGTTGAGGGGACGGCCTCCGCGATGCCCGAGGCGGCAGCAGCCGCGGAATCTGAGCCCTCGATCCAGTGTCCGGTTTGTGGAATTACTTTTGAAGAATTTCGCCAGTCCGGCCGGCTTGGTTGCCCGTACGATTACGAAATTTTCCGGGACGTGTTGAAGCCACTTCTTGAAAGCATCCATGGAGGGCTTCGGCACGTCGGGAAAGTGCCTCGCCGTGTTCCCGCGGATACGCGCCGGCAGACGGAACTCATCAAATTGCGACAAGAGATTCAGCAAGCAATCGCCGTTGAAGACTATGAGCGCGCGGCAAAGCTTCGTGATAAGATCGAGTCCATGGAAAAGGGAAGCTGACTTTCGGCCAATCACCGTCCTGGTAGGCTGAAGTTCATCTTCGTCCACGTAAACGTTCTGCCGAGAGACGACTCAGGTCCTGAACATTCAGATGAACTGTCAACATTGCCAACATCCTGCCGACCGGCGAACTTGGGTGGAAATGAGTGGGGGAAGCGTTTGTCTTTTCCTTTGCGGTCGGTGCCATCGTCGCTATGAAGCGATGAAGGGTATTATTAGTTGGCTGCCTGTTTTGGTGCCGCCGGGGGAACGTAAACCAAAGTTGCCCTTGCCGATAAATCCAGTTAGCCCCACCATGTGGTCCGGAGAAACGGTGCCCCCCACTGGTTCGCCGATGATGCTCATGGTGGTGACCAAACAAGGGACGGCCTTGATGTCGAATTCGACGGTCGATCTAGCGAAGCTTCGTTGTCCTGATTGCGGGACGACGTATCTCGATTTCCGCCGTACGGGTCGGCTGGGATGTCCCTATGATTATGTGGTGTTCAGGAGCGGCCTGTTGCCCTTGCTCGATCGCGTGCAACGGGCCAAACAGCATCGAGGCAAGAGGCCTCGAATACTTCGCGAGACCATTGAGGATCACGGAGAGATTCGAGGACTGCGACTTCGGTTGAAACAAGCCGTGGAAGCAGAGGACTATATTCAGGCTTCCCAGATTCGGGACCTGATTCGTTCCAAGGAACGTCAGAATGGATCTTAATGACCTCGCGACGCGAAACGGCGAATGGTTGCGGGGTGACGGATCCGAAGCAGATATCGTCATCTCCAGCCGAGTTCGACTAGCCCGAAATCTCGCGGACTTTCCCTTCTGTTCGCGCGGGGGGGAACTCGAAAAGCGGGAAATCGAAACGCAGCTTCGACGCACCATCACCGAGATCAATGCTGAGAAGCCGCTCGTCTTCTTCGACGTCGGTCATTTGACGTCGCTCGACAGACAATTCCTCGTCGAGCGACAACTCATCAGTCGCGAGCATGCCTCCGCCGAAGGGTCGCGCAGTGTCGCGATCGCTCCGGAAGAAGACATCAGCCTGATGGTCAACGAGGAAGATCATCTTCGCCTTCAGGTGCTGCACTCCGGCTACAGCATTCGTCAGTGTTGGGAAACGATCAACAAGCTTGATGACGCGATTGAGGAGAAGGTCTCCTATGCCTTCAGCGAAGAGTTCGGCTATCTGACCGCGTGCCCCACGAATGTCGGTACCGGCATGCGGGCGAGCGTCATGCTGCATCTGCCGGCTCTGGCGATGACCAAGCAGATCGACCGCGTCTTCCGCGCTCTTCAGAAGATTCAACTCGCGGTTCGCGGACTTTACGGCGAAGGTTCTCAGGCTTCAGGCGACTTCTATCAGATTTCGAACAACATCACCCTTGGCAAGACCGAGGAAGAGATCATCTCGAATATCGAGGTCGTCGTGCCAACGATCGTCAATTACGAGCGGACCGCGAGGCGGGGACTCATCAAAGAGAACAAGCAGACGCTGCACGACCGGGTCAGTCGGGCATACGGCACTCTCCGCTCCGCCCAGACGATCAGTTCGGAAGAGACGATGCAGCTTCTTTCATCCGTTCGGATGGGAGTCAATTTGAACCTCATTGAGGATGTCGGCATCGACCTGATCAACGATCTCTTCATCCACAGCCAGCCGGCGCACCTGCAAAAGTTGGAGGGGAAAGAACTCGAGGGTGAGGATCGCAACGTCGCGCGGGCAAGCTATCTTCGCCGTCGTCTGGCAGAAGGAAGGACCAACGGAGAGAAAAGGGCGAACATCGATCCGTCTGCTCAGTGATCAACTTCAAATCGGACAATGATCCCACGGCATATCGGTCGTGGGATTTTCATTTTCTTGACTCTACGATCCGTGCCGACGACTTCGGCATCCGGACAACGAGTTGTCCGGACCAGCCGTCTCACGATGATTGCACATTTCGGACAAAGATGAGTCCTCTCAATTCAGCAAATGGTCCTTCGAAAGCGAGTCGCGAAGTAGAATTTGCTGTCTCCCATGAACCCTCAAGACATCCTCGAGCGTCTATCGCGGCAAACTCTCGCGATAGGAACGAGAGTCGATGTCGAACTGCGTTGTTCCCATGGAGGAAACATGTCTACCGCTGAACGCCGAACTGGAATTCGCAATACGCCTCGCGGGCAGGGTGTCCCCGCCACGATCACGATCGAGGGACGCGATATCCCTGTGCTGGTGGTTGATGAATCAGTGGTGGGTACCGGTGCGATTGCCGTCAATCTGCCGCCGACACAGATCGGCGCGACCGTTCATTATCGCTCGAAACTCAGTCACAAGGAAGCACGCGTTTCCAGCCTGACGCCGATTGAATTCACCGAAGCATCCATCACACGAATCGGCCTCGAGTGGATTGACTGAGGTCTTCCTTCCGAAACAAAAATCGCCTTCGAGGAACTCTTCCCTCGAAGGCGATTGCTTTTCGTGGTCGTCCGATCGCCCTTGGTGTCCAGCGATCAGTGAGTCGCGCGAGACGACTACAATTGGTAAGACTGGAAGTCAGAGACGATGACTTGCGCGATGTAAGGCTTCTCGCTGCCGATGACGTCCATGATCGCCTTCTTCAGCTTTCGCTTGATCGCGCCGAGATCTGGATCGGTCACATCGGCATAGCTAGCGCCGCGAACGATCGCTTGAACGGCGTCTCGGACACGATGTTTCTTCAGCTCATAGGCTTCGGTGAAGTGGTGCTCGTATTCCTTTGGAACCTCGGCAAAGATTTTGCAATCGATGCGCATCGGGCTCCCTTCCACCGAATTGTTTGAAATCTTGTAGTCACCCAATTCGAACTCGACGAAGTCTGACTCGGCATGCGCCTCTTTGACGAGGGCTTCCTCGTGAGCGGGTGTGGCCGGCTTCGACTGGCCGAGAAAGAAAAATAGACCGGCACCCTCGACGACCATCAGCAGGCCGAAGATCAGAAACAGCTTGTATTTCATGAGCATTGCCATGGCGTGGTCGTACCTCCTTCCTCGAATCGTCGCGAATCGACAATCGATGATTTCATTGACGGACTTGAATTATCCCTACCCGGTTTTCCGCGTGATTGAAAGCGGAGGAACGACGGCTTCCGTCGCACTGGACCGTTTGGGGACCGTTTGAGCCGAACAGGTGATCTGTGACGGCCCTGGCGGCATCTCAACTATAGGTCATGGATTGGTCCGGTATTCTCCGAGCAGCCCATGGCGTGAGGGAATTACCTGAAATGAATCGGGCCATGAACATAGCCCGATTTATTTGAGGGCGTTCCAAAGTTCCCAGACCTTGGGGTATCGGAAGTAAATCCGTTCCCGCGCGGTGAAGAAATCTCGAATTGACCAGGGGGTCATCGAGGAGAGCTGCGCGAGGACCTGTCGGGCGAAGCTTCGCAGATGGTTATCGGCTTCGACGGTTCGTTTGATCTGACCGCTCGCATCATAAAGATGCACCGGAATGACTCGCTGAGTGGTGAGCGCCTCGAGGGTGCCACTGGCATGAATGTCGACCCAGCTTTCGAAAACATTGCCGTATCGCTCGGGTCCGACTCTCACGACGATCGGAACGAGAGCGACCGACCGCGTGTCGACGGTTTCATAAATCAAGCCGCCGCGGAACTCGACTTCAAGTGAATCCAGTTGAGCGGCATCGCCGATCGATTCCTCACGGACAAACCATGCGATCGTCCAAGGACCATCTTCACTTCGGACTCGCGAATACATCGCCATCCATGGTGGCATCTGCCGTAGGACGGAAAGGGCGTCGATGCTTTCGATCGTCGTCATCAAAGTTGCTCCGAGGCGTTATCACCGGGATCACACTGAGAAACGAGGCGAGCATTTGAGAGGCTTTCTCGCCCTTATTCAAGAAGTCTAGCTTCGCATTACCGAAACAGCAAAAGGTGAGTTAATGATGCGAGAGAAGAATCATTTCGCGGGTTGAATTGAGTCTTGAATTGATGAGCATCAAAAAGGAAAAGGCCCTCGTTTGCGCGAGGGCCCCGTTGCAATGTCGAGAAAGAAAATCTGTTTCGTTACGCTGCTCGCCGCGTCGCTAAGTGACCCGAAGAACGATAGTAGTTGATCATCGAGTCAACAACCTTTTGCTGCTGACCGATCGTGAGTTCCGGATAGATCGGCAAGGCCACCGTGCACTGTGCCGCGAGTTCGCTCTCAGGGAAGTCTCCCTTCTGATAACCGAGATGAGCGAAGCAGGGCTGCAAGTGAAGCGGAAGCGGATAGTAAACTCGCACACCGACGCCGAGTGCCTCCATATGTGGCATCAACGTATCTCGTTCGAGTACGCGAACGATGAATTGGTTGAAGACATGGCGATCAGTGACGACACGTGGCGTGATCAGAACCTGTCCCGCTAGGCTGCGGTCATGGAACGCTTGAGAATAGAATGCAGCGTTCTTCTGACGGCCAAGCGTCCAGCGATCGAGATGGCGAAGTTTGACCCTGAGGATCGCGGCTTGAATCGCATCGATTCGGAAGTTGCCACCCACATACTGGTGGTAGTACGTTCCCGATTGCCCATGCACGCGCATCGAGCGCATTTTCTCGGCGATCTCTGGATCATTCGTCGTCACCGCGCCGGCATCGCCGAACGCTCCCAGGTTCTTGGACGGAAAAAAGGAGAAGCAACCAATGGTGCCAAGCGATCCGGCTCGGCGACCCTGGTACTCGGCTCCGATCGATTGAGCAGCATCTTCGATCACCGCCAGTCCATGGCGGCGGGCAATGTCATTGATCGGTTCCATGTCGGAGCACTGGCCGTAGAGATGAACCGGAATAATGGCCCGCGTCCGTTCGGTGATTCGATCTTCGATTTGCTGCGGATCGATATTAAACGTCACCGGATCGATGTCGGCAAAGACCGGGGTCGCGCCGAGACGAGCAATCACTCCTGCCGTCGCAAAGAATGAATAGGGAGACGTAATGACTTCGTGACCGGGCCCGACGTCGAGTGCCATCAAGGCGAGCAAGAGAGCATCGGTCCCGCTCGAAACACCGATCGCATGTTCACACTGGGCGTACTCGGCCAGTTCGGCCTCAAATTTGTCGACCTCGGGACCGAGGATAAAGGCCTGCGAGCGAAGCATCGGCTCGAGGGCTTCCTGGATCTCGTCAGCAATTTCGTCGTATTGTCTGCGTAGGTCAAGGATGGGGACGTTCGTAGGACTGGTCAAGGGAGGCCTCCATGCCAACCAATCTTCTTAAAGGGTCGGGACTTCCTGCCGCCGACCTTCCCCGACAAACGCGTGTTTGCGTTGGGTCCCCGTAGCAGCACCTCTCGGGTGAGTCAAGACGAGTCCCGTCGAAACAGGAGCTTGCGATACTTACTTATCGACACACGGCCCATCGTATCCTAACCGCTACTTCATGGAATGCCGTTTAACCTTCCCTGACCGGAATCGTCCGCAAATCTCTCCATCGCTTTTTCACACGGAAGAGGAGCTCATTTCTCACGCATTCCGTAAATGACCAGATCTAGTGGCCCTCAACCGGCGTAAACACAAGATGTCGAACATGCTCCGGATGTCGGGAGGCATCACTGATCATTTGGGAGTGGTTGAACCATGCCATGGCTCCAGTTTGTCGCACTCGGAATCGTGGCCGCGTGCGTGTACGGGATCGTTCACGATCAGGTAACCGCCCGCGTTTGTGTCGAATATTTCACCTTGGGACATGCTCCACTTTTCGCGACGGAGTCTCCCATCCTCCTCGGAATTGGATGGGGAGTGGTGGCCTCATGGTGGGGTGGGGCAATCCTTGGTTTAGGGCTGGCCGCAGCCGCGCGCGCCGGAAATAGGCCCAAATTCGATGCGAAGGAGATGGTTCGGCCGGTCTGTTTGCTTTTACTCGTCATGGCGACGAGTGCCATCCTCTCTGGAATGGTGGGATATTGGTTGGCAAAAACCGGCACGATTCAGCTTTTGGGGCGAATCGCTTTGGATGTTCCGAGGGAAAGACATCCTTACTTCCTCGCGGACATGTGGGCGCACGGCGCAAGCTACTTGGTCGGATTCATGGGGGGCTGGTTACTCATTGTCTGGGTTTGGTGGCGGCGGTTCGGTCTCAAGCCGGAAGATCTGGGAATAAAACCGAGGACTTAAGCAGCCCGTTTTCGTTCGAGAACGCGCGACGCTTTCTCGCCGATCCCTTGAGCCCACTCCAGAAAGGACGCTCCTCGAAGAGTACCGTTCCACTTGAGGGATGCCCGCGCCGCAACTGGCAAGACGGCAAGAGCGCGAAGCGGCGTGGACAAGCGAAGATGGGTATCCGCTCCCGCGGCGACGAAGGCGTAGTTGAGCAACCAACGGTCAGGGACGTACCCAAGCCGCCGTTTGAGCATGTCGTTCACCTCAACATGCATCGCGAGCCGCCGATCAATCGTTTTTGCACCGTCGTGCATTCTGGTTCCTGATAAGACGCGCGGAAGATAGGCAAACCGCATCCCCGCCTGACTGAGCCGAAGCCAGTACTCGTAGTCGAGCGAATAATGAAGGCTTTCGTCAAGCATGCCGCATTGCTCGACCACTCTTCGGCGAAAGAACGCCGACGGTTGCGAGATAATCACCGACTCTTCGAGTCGATGCTGGTTCCAAGGCTCGGTCGGATGACGCCGCAGAATACGTTCGTTTTCGTCGACATGATCGCCATCGCCGTACACGACGTCGATATGCGGATAGTTGTCGAGGAATTGAAGGATGGTGGAGAACGCGCCTGGATAGTATAGATCGTCTGAATTGAGCCAGCCGATCACGTCCCCCGTCGTTTGCGCCAGCCCCTTGTTGACCGCGTCTGCTTGGCCTCGATCCGGCTCCGAGACGAATCGAAGGCGTGAATCTTTTCGTGCGAAATCATGGAGGATCGAAACTGTTTCGTCCTTGCTTCCCCCATCCATCACGACCAGTTCGAGATCGTTGATCCCCTGATGGAGAACGCTTTCGATGGCGCGCGTGATGAACGGGCCCTGGTTGTAGGACGGCATCACGACCGACAAACGTGGCGGCATCTCGTGTGGTCCTCCGCGTCAATCTCCCGCAGGAGAAGAAGTGACGCTTCTCAGCCCGTACGGCAAATGGTCGCAACCACAACCAGTCGCCTCCTCCGAACGAACTGAGCGCAGTTCATACGGTGGCTGACCGCTTGATCGGGCCAATGGCCTTTGACGGGTACCTATGTTCGAGCGAGTAAATGCGGCGCAAGAGATGTTGCGTCCATGCTCATCTATCCCCGGTACTCTTCGCGGGGAGAAGTGTCAACGGAACTTCGCGAATAAGGGAGTTTACCGAAGCAGGTAGGGCAAACAATATGACCCACCCTAAAAGAGGGTGAGTCGGATCAAAGCATGGGGCATGATGAACCTTTGGTCGGAAAATCAGAAGATCAAGCGCGAGCGAGTTAAGAGGGAGGAGAGATTTTGCGGAGTGAATCGTGGTATCAATATGGGCGAAATTTGGGGCCTTGCTGGTCTTATATTACGTCAAGGCAACAAGGACCCCTTCATTCAGCGTATCGAGAGATGGGAGAATCATCGCTCGATTCGACGTCACTAAAAAGGGAATCGGAGGAAACGGATTCCGCGAATGACAATTAATCCCGCGACAAGAGTTCCCATCGCATAAAATGAAGTGACCTCAGGCACGGTGACGACGATTGAAGCAGGATTGACAAGTCCCGAGATAAGGGTTGCGCTGATGACGCTCCCCGTCAGAGCATTGTACTCGCCAATGGTGCCGTCGCTGCGAGAGACATACAATGCACCATCAAAAACAGCGAGACCTTTGACTCCAGGTGTCGTCACAAGCGATGAGGTTATCAATGCACCAGTCAATGCATTGAACAGCTCGATTTTTCCGGTTACGAGATTTGAGTTGTAAAGATAGTTTCCATCCTGTGATAGTGCAATGTAAGCACTTGATGTTGTACTAAAGTTTGACAGAAGATGCCCGTCTGTAGCGGAGTACGCCGAAAGTGAGCCAGCAGACCCGTTCTGTGACCTTCCCGCGACATAAAGTCGATCACCGTTCGTCTCTACATCCCAAAATGCTTTCGTGAATGTGCTCGAGAGAGTGGGGCCATTAAATCCGCTTATCTGATTGCCTGTCAGTGGATCGATTTTCGCGACGAAATCGCCTCCGCTGAAGAAAATGGCATTATCAGTAGCAGCGAGTCCAGGAGCCCATGGGCCCGCAGGAGCAAAAAGACTGGAGTTAATGGCAGAGCCGGTGGTGGCGTTGAAAACGCCGACTTCGGAATTGACGCTGCTGAGCGGGAGTGTGGCAAAGATCTTCCCATTGTTGACATCGAAGTCGTTAGAGACGTTTCCTCTTAGCCCTGTCACCCGGGACGCATCGATTGTTGCTCCCGTCGTCGCGTCATAGACTCCAATCTTTCCACTAGTGTTCGTGCCGGCCCCGCTTGAGAACACGTAAATCTGCGCGGCTTTCACGAAAGATAGAGGGCTACATAGGATGATGGCCGTACCTGAGTCTTACCCACATTTTTACATCGCATTGATCGATCGAATTTCTCAAGAGTAGGCTTTTAGCGAGAGCTTTA
>JAIEPU010000283.1 GCA_019748235.1 bacterium | reverse complement strand
ATCGGGTGAAGAATCCCACCGATGAGTCCCATGTCGTGGTACGGCGGAAGCCAGATCATTCCGCGCGATCCCGCATGAACGCCGAACTTCTCGGAGATCACTGAAAAGTTGTGAAGCAGATTTCCATGGCTGACCATCACGCCGCGCGGCGTGGCCGTCGAACCGGACGTGTACTGAAGAAAGGCAATCGACTCCTGACCGATGTCCGGCATGCAATAGTGATCACCCGATGCGGACTCCGTCTCCTCGATCGAAAACCATCCATTGGGATTCCGGACGGCAGTGGAGAGATTCTCGGGCAGGTCCTCGAGGACGCGCGCATTCGTCAATGCAACGGCCGCGCTAGAGTCTTGAATGACGGTCAATATTCGGGACGAGGATCGGTTCAGCCGTGCCATGTATGTCGGGACAGCAATGACCCCCGCGTAAAGGCAGCCGTAAAAGGCGGCGATATAGTCCAGACTTGGTGGGAAAACGAGAACTGCCCGATCGCCGGGAACAGTTCGCTCGCGCAAATATTGGGCAACCTGACGTGCTCGCCGGTCCAGGTCCGCATATGTCCAGTTTACTTGTTCCGTTTCGCCGTCAACGAGAAAGGTGAGTGCTCGGTGATCGGGAAACCGCTGCGCCCTCTCCTGGAGCGCCTCTACCAGATTGCGAGCGGATCGATTCGTCGGGGTCGAAGCAGCATCAATCATCGGTGCGCCGATCCTTCGTAAAAGCGAGTTTTTGAGTCGAAGCCGTTCCGTCGGCAGGATTCATTTTGGCCCCGATGCCAGGGACCTTTCATCGAGTCTTTGGTAGGCCGAGGACCTCACCGTGAGAGACGGTCGCCACCATGCGCCCCGCCACGCCGTGAGCCCCCAATTTTAACCGGAGTGGTTTCGGTTGCTCGGTCATAGATTCGCCCAAGTTTAGGAATTCGTCTCAAGGAGTCCATCTAAGCTCGATATCTTTCCTATCTCCCTCAGGCATCCCGAATTAGCGATCATTAACGTCATTTCCACCGAGTCGTTGCAACCAGGGAATGAACGTACACCGAAATACCCCACTGTTCCCCGTGAGATGGAACAGATCGCTGAATGATTGCAGGGTGGAACGTCGAGGGAAGGGATAAAGCAGAATGAATTGGTTGAAACGAAATGACATGAAAACGAGTTAATTTAAGACAGGTAAAAGAGAACGATTAATCGACGCAGGGTCGGTTCTTTCAGCAAAATCATTAAGATTGATAGTAGGCCTACATAAGGTCAATCGTGTAAAAAAGGAAAAGTCGAGCGGAATGAGGCTCGGGAACCCAATAACTGGTGAGGTAGGGCTGGTACTATTGGCAAGTTCGAGTCATAGTTCTACGAATCTTCGTTACATTGTGTCCAATTTGCCACGATGAGGGATCTGTAAGTGGCGTCCTGGAAAATCATCACTGGATCGATCGTCGCCCTGCTGGGCCTGGCCGTCATCGTGGCGGCTGGAATCGGCGAGTTCCGTCCGCAATGGGACCCGCTAGGGAGCAGGACCGCGATCGGTGCGCCTGTTCGTCCTTCGTCGTATGCCGACGTGAAAAGTGACGACATTGTCGTTGCTGCCGGCGAAGTCGACGTCGAAGGGGGAACGGTTCCGCTTGCGCCGGTGATTGGCGGAACGGTTACCGCCCTTCCTGCCCAGGAAGGTACTGCGGTGAAGTCGGGCGACCCGATCGTGGTGTTCGACTCTCGTGTGGCGGAACTGGAAGTCGAGCAGGCCTCGGCAGCGGTAGCGGCGGCAAAAGTCGAGCTGCAACAAGCCAAGCAAGCCGCCGAACTCCATCGATTCAAATTGGAACAACTTCGGCAAGCGGTGATTGCGGCCGAATCAAAGATGGAAGCCGCTCAGCGTCACACCAGCAAGCTCGAAGCCCTTCTTCCGCAGAAGGCCGTCGACGAGGAGACCTTCCTCGGGGCACGCGACCAGCTCACTCAACTTCAGGCGGCGCTGAAATCCGCCCGCGAACAGTTAGCCGAGGCGGAACATATCGACCCACAACTGCAAGTAAAAGCTGCTGAGACAGCACTGACCGCCGCCGAGGCGAAGCTGAACGCGGCCAAGGAATTGCTTGCGAAACATACCCTGAGAGCCCCGGCGGACGGACAGCTCCTTCGATTGGAAGTGGGTCTCGGTCAAGTTCTCGCGCCAAATGATCCGCGTCAACGAATCTGGTTCTGTCCAGCGAAGCCGCTCGTGATCCGATGCGAAGTCGAGCAGGAGTTTGCGGACCGGATCGAACCGGGAATGAAGGTCAAGGTCACAAACGAATCCTTTGATGGTCGCGAATGGACGGGTCACATCCAGCGATGTGCTCCTTGGGTAGCCCCACGACGAACCCTTTGGAATAAGGTGTTCGAGGTGAGCGAAGTTCCCACTGTGGAGTGCATCGTCGACCTCGATCCAGATCAGAAGCCACTCCGAATCGGCCAGCGGGTTCGTGCTCGGCTCGAGTCGACTCCTCGCCCCGAGCAGCAGACGGCATCGAAGAAATCGACTACCCAAGGTACTTAAGCGGATCATTCGTTGCGTGCATGCGGATCGAATGCAACCGCATGACGGTGAGCAACAACATTAGAACGGTTCTCTTGTTCCTTTCTCCCTGCCGCGTGCCGGCCGCATCGTGTCCTCGGATGGGACACCAGTTTCATTGCGAATATCGTTGACGAGCCGATCCCCGGGAAGGATTTGACTCTGTGCAGTATGCGGCCGAGATCCTCTGGTTCGAACGGAAGCGCTACTTTGCGGGCGTCCTTGCCGTCGCATTCAGTGCCGTGCTGATCGCGGTACAAGGTGGCGTGCTCGTCGGCCTCGTCTCCACCGTCAGTGCCCCCGTTGATCTTTCCGAGGCCGAGATTTGGATTGCCGCTCGTCGAACCCCTTCCGTCGATAACGGTGGCCCAATCGACAGCCGTTGGCGCAACCGGCTCCTGATGCATGGCGGTATCGCCCACACCGATGAATTCGTCGAAGAATACAGCCGATGGTGGAATCCCAACTCTGGGATGGTGCTCGTCCTTATCTGCGGCCTCAATCTCAACGACGAACAATGTCTCGGCCCCATCACCAAACTGTCCCCTGAACTGAAGATTGCTCTTTCCGAGCCCGGCGCGGTCGCCATCAATCGGGATGACATGAAAAAACTGGGAGTCAAAAAAGTCGGAGATGTCGCGCAAATACATGGACAATTAGTTCGTGTGGTCGGGTTCCTGGACGACATGGGAAGTATGACGGGGTGTTATCTGTTTTGCTCGGTACCAACCGCGCGGCGCTTACTTCATTACCAAGACGATCAAACGACGTATGTTCTCGCTCGCGTCGGTTCGAACACCACGGTGAGAGAGGTGGTGAACGATTTGAAGACGATTCCTGACTTCGACGTTTTGACGAAAAACGAGTTTTCGTCCAAATCTCGCTGGTACTGGATTCTGGAAACGAAATCAGGTTTGGCCGTCGGATTCACGGCCATCCTAGGGCTGCTCGTCGGTGCCGTGGTCACGAGTCAAACTCTCTATTCCGCGACAGCAACGATGATTCGGGAGCTTGCCGTCCTGAAAGCTCTCGGCGTGCCCGCATGGCGAATGAATCTACTCGTCGTGCAGCAGGCGGCGATGATCGGCTTGGCTGGACTACTTATCGGTATTCCCATCGCGTTCGGATTTCAATCGCTTGGGAATTTCATCGGCACTCGTATCGTGCTCGATAACATCCTCGTCATTGGGACTTCCGTAATCGTATTGTTCATGGCGATCACTTCAGGCCTCTTCGCCTTGCGATCTCTTTCCAATGTCGATCCCGCCGAGCTGCTACGATAACACTCGTGGCACGTCATCACGTCGGGCGAAGGAATCACTTGACCACGCGATGAGGCAGTGCCGCACCGAATTCGTATCAAATACCGAGTCGTTCAATCTGCCCCGATCGAGTCCCACTTTCGTCGCTCCCAGGAGAAACTCACGCGATGGATGAAGATCGTTGGCTCACCTCCCCCCGACCTGTCGAGGATCCGAGCTTCCGGCTTTTCTGTTTTCCCTATGCCGGAGGTTCCGCCACCATCTTTAAGCCGTGGGTCGATCTACTTCCTCCATCGATCGAAATCCAAACACTTCAGCTTCCCGGACGTCCCGGTCGAATGAATGAAGCACCGGTCGATGAAATCGAACCGATTGTCGATGCGGCGACCGAAGCGATCGAACCTCTCACCGATGTTCCCTATGCCTTCTATGGGCACAGCATGGGATCGCTCGTCGCGTACGAAGTGACAAAGCGTGTGTGGGAAGAATACAGGCACGGGCCCACCCATCTCTTCGTCGCCGCTCGTCGCGCGCCGCACATGATCTCTCGGAATCAAACGCTTCACGAACAACCGGCGGACAAGATCCGCGACTTCCTAAAGACGCTGCGTGTCGTTCCGGCGGAAGTCCTCGACAACAAGGAACTGATGGAGTTGCTACTTCCGGCCCTGCGGGCTGATCTAAAGCTGGACGGAATGTACGACTACCAACCGGGCACCGGCGTTGCGTGTCCGATCGTTGCCTTCACCGGGCAAGACGATGAGTACGTCTATCGGGACGAAATCTCGGGCTGGTCCATGCATGCGGGGGGCGGATTCGATCTACGCGTTCTTCCCGGCGACCATTTCTTCATGGATCATCCCAAGCACCGCCTCGCATTGATCAAAGCGATTGAAGAAGAAGTGAAGCCGTACCTTTCTTAATCGATTGAAATGCGCAATAGCGTTTATCGGTTTCCAAGTGCCAGTAGCACCAGCGACGTCGTCTCCACGTTTGCCATTCCATTAGGCGTGCCGGTCTTGTCGTAGTCGGTGATCATACCGCCAAAGGGATGTTGCAAACGAATAAGCCGAGAGATGGCGCGGTCGGCGAATGGAAGTTTTTCGTTCAACTTGCGGGCAGCGAGCATCGCGAGCGCGATCTTATACGTCGCATAGATGCCCATCTGCTTCATGGCGCGGTCGGCAATCCCCTGCCCGTCCCACATCGCCACCAGTTTCTTAAAGAGTATCGGCGCTTGGTCCGAATTCGGCTCTGCAAGAATCGCGAGCGCCAAGAGATCGCCATACCCCTCCCAACCTTGTAGCGGCCGATCAGTCGCTCGTTCGCTTTTGACGATCTTGTCTCCCACCTTCGCTACGTCGAAAAGTTCATACTGCTTGAAGGGAAGCGGATCCTTCGCCTCACCAAAGACGATTTCGATCTTCCCGGAATAGTCGATGCCAAACGATTTGATCCGCTCACGGATCCACTTCGCCTTGTCGGGATCGACTCCCTCCAGGATCTTTGCCGCCAGGTAGTTGTCGTGATACAGCCAGTAGGTCTTCGAGCCCGAAAACTCCGGAAGAAGATTCATCGACCGGTCGAACATCTTGACGAGATAACCTTGTCCGCCGTCGACAATCCGCTGCTGCTCGGCGGAGTCGAATGCGTAGACGAGCGGCCCAGGCACAGCAATCGCGCCTAGAGCCGCCAGCAAAGTTTCACGACGAGACAGCATTGTTTTATCTCGATTCGCTGATGAGGTACCTCTTAACGAAGTCCTCGTTAATCGTGACACCGAGTCCCGGACGATCCGGCACCTTGATCACGCCGTTTTCCGCCTGCACCTTTTCGTGCGTCAGTTCATGGCGAAGCGGTGAGTCCTCGACACAGTCCTCAAACAGGAACGGCTCGCGAAGGGTCGAAACCCAATGAATGCTCGCCGCATGCGTGATCGGGCTCGTGTAGCAGTGGTTGCAAAGTTTCGCCCCGACCTCTTCGACGCGCGACTTGATGTACGACGAATCGGTGAAACCGTTGCGTGATAAATCGACCTGGTAAACGTCTAGCGCATGACGATCAATAAGGGGTCGGAATGACTCACGACCGCACTCTTCCTCGCCTGCCGCGATCGGAACCGGGCTTCGATCACGAAGCCACGCGTACCCATCGACGTCTTCCGGTCGAAGCGGCTCTTCCAGCCAGCCGATATTGAACTGCTCGAACGCCCGCGCTCTCTTAAGAGCGGTCCGCGCATCCCAGACGCAGCCAGCATCGATCAGCAGCGTTGCATCAGGTCCAAGCCCCTCTCGCGCCCCCCGAACGAGATCGATATCGACTTTTTCACTCGTCCCCATCGGCTCCCAACCGAACTTCACGGCTCGATAACCTGCCTCGACCCAACGACGGCCGATCTCTGCGGTTTCTTTGCCGTCCCGACCAAACAGGATCGATGCATACGCTTGGACGGAATCGACTCGCTTACCGCCAAGCAAGCGATGAATCGGCTCGCCAAAATGCTTTCCCTTGATGTCCCACAGCGCCATGTCGATGGCTGACATCGCTGCGATCGTGACCGAGGTCCGCCCAAAGTACATCGTCCGGCGAAGCATCTTTTGCCAAAGCCGTTCGGTTTCGAGCGGATGCTCGCCGAGAATGATCTGCCGAAGTCCGCAGGCGACGTTATGACTGAACGGCGCGTCGATGATCGCCTTGACGACCTCGGGAGACGCATCGGCCTCCCCCACTCCTTCAAGGCCATTATCGGTTCGAATGCGGACGATGATCGCGTCTTGGCTGCTTGCCGTCTTTGCTTCCACCTTGGTGATTCGGAGAATCTGACAGACCACTTCTTCGATACGCATTGTTGGCTTGTTCCCCTTCCTCGCGGACGCGAGCATTTCTTCAGAAAGCTTCCCAGCACCGTTTCTCGCGATGCCGAGAGCTTTTGTAGGCTGGGTCTTCCCGACCCAGCAATTTGTTTCCGTCCCACCCATTTCAGACGAGGTTACGTACCAGAGCAGTAGAGTGTCCCTTATGCCACTCTCCTTGCCGATCCATCCCCGCGAAACTCTTGATACCGAACCTGTTCTCCCGGATCAAAAAGGACTCGCGAGGGTCCTCGATTTTTGCGGAAATCGCGAGAAAATCAGGAAGTTCCGATCGAGCGGACGACAATCGTGAAATGTTTGTTGACAGAACAGGGATTTGCTGTTGAAATACTTCCGCACATCGGCAGCAGTCGTCTGTTTCGAATGCGAATCCTCGGCGGTGGTCGCCCACTGACCCTCCCAATCCGCAACGAAAAAGCGCTTCGCCCCGCCGATGTGTCTTTATGCGCGGAGAGCGCTATTAACCGCGTTACTTCCGATCAGTAACCACTTCCCATTATTCGCTCTTCTTTTCGACCGGCGGCCAGAGGATCCAATCGCCGTTGCGTGGGTTGTTCGGATTGTTCTGGATCGCGTCACGCTTTTCAGGATTCATGTAACCGATTGTAAACCGATCGCGGCCTTCCATCTGAATGAGCGTTGCTCGGCCTCCATCATCATGGCGGTCTTCTCCAATCGAATAAACCATGGGGCCGGATTCAGTCAATTTGTATCGGAGTGGCTGACCATCCGCGGGGTCAGGAGGAAGGCTGGGTAGATAACGAGGAACAAGTTCATCTAGTCGATCGGGCCAGTGCCCCTCTTGACGCTTGAAGATCGTCAATGCCAATGCAATCATTGCAGTATTCCGATCGAGTTCGGCATCTTCAGCCTTCTCGGCAACAGAACGAACAGAGGGATAAGCGAGTGCGGCGATCGGATTCCGAAAATAGCCAAAGAATGCTCGGAACTGTTGCAACCCGCCATCGTCGTTACTTCCCCATTCCCATGGCCGCGACGAAAGGTGAGTTATCTCCCGTTTGAACAAGACGTCGAACTCTGATTGAGCCTCGGATCTGTCGACAGCTATGGTCATCGCAATGGGACCCAGCAGGTCGATCCAGTAAAATGCGGAATCGCCAAACGTCTCATTTCCAGGACGCAGATACCAACCCCTAACTTGCTTTCCCCCGGCGTATGTAAGAATTCCGTGATCACCCGGAGTGTATGTTCGCTGCAAGAGGTCGACGAATAGCAATCGCTCCGCCTCGAACGAAAACCGGATGACCTTCCCTGAATGAAATACCTCCAGTCTCCGTTTAATGCCTTCCAACTGTTCCACAGACAGTAGATCACGATGACGGGCAAGTATCTCCAGGAGTAACGTATTTGATGGCCTAAAAATCGAGATCCCGGACAATTGAACGATGATGATCGCCGTACCATCCGCTTGAAGAACTTGGTCGGCGAGTCCGAACGACGCGATCATGTTGTCGTAGACTTCATTCGCATTCTCCTCTTGCACTGCAACCTTCGTCGAAAGCTGCAACAGACGCGACATTTCCATGACGAGCCGGTAGATCGGCATCTTGAGCTCTAATGAAGATGGATTTCTGTCCTCCAAGAATTGACGATCTGTTTTCACACCGGCAAATCGCTCGTCGTCAGCGTCTGACATTTGAAATGCTGGATCGTTCGGATCGCCGATCAGCCATCCTAAACGAGGCTTCTTTGCGGCTCTCCGAATAGCAGCCACTCGATCTTTATTTGCGTGCGCGAACTTAACGACCTCGGGCCATTGCTCCATGTGGGGACTTATTTTCTCGAATTCCAAGATTCCTTTCGGCCACTCTGGGAAACCCTTCATCGCTTCGACGTAGAGTGGCCACGCGCGGTCCTCGACGGGGATCTTTCTCACATGATCATTCAATTCTTTGACGATGTTGCGCGTGATGACCGGCTTGCCCGTGAAGAATCGAACGGCTTGCACGACATACAGCACCAAAAGAACAGCCAGCAACACAACAATCGAACGGCTGGCTCCATACCACGTCTTCCACCAGATCGGCCTCTTACGAAGTTTCGCGCGGCGGATCAGGCGAGCGGTGGTCTTGACATCACCGAACTGTTCAACGAGCAGCGCGGCCGATACTCCGCGATCGAGCCCTTCTTGAAAGTGAGCGATCAATTCGCGAGTAACGTCGTTTCGTTCATTCCGCCAGAGACTTGCCTTTCGGACAATTCGACTTATCCGTTCGGCGATAGTACGCGGCAACGCGGAGGAGCGAAGTAGCTGTTTGTAGCGAGACGACCAATCGCCGTGGATGACATCACGAACCGGCGTCGAGCAAAGGATCTCCCACCAACTCGCCGTGTGAGTGCCGGGTACATCAGTCTGGGAACTTTCATCGGGAGGAAGCGACATGCTCATGCCGGCGCTCCTCCGATTTGAGGAGCGGGTCCGCCGGGCAGTATGTCTAAGGCTTGCATCGCACGGGTGACGGCTTCCCACTGCTTGGAATCATGGGAAAGGCGTTTCTTTCCTTTGGCTGTGAGCGAGTAATATTTTCGCTCACGGCCACTGTCCGCCGTCTTCCACTTTGCTTCGATGAGGTCTTGCGCCTCGAGGTTGTAGAGCAAGGGGTAAAGCGTCGCCTGCCCCATATCGAGCACGCCGTCGGTCCGCTTCGCGAGCGACTCGATCAGTTCATACCCATACTTGGGCCCTGATTCCAAAAGCTTTAACACCGCGACCGGCCCCGCTCCCCGCATCAGTTCTCGCTCGATCCGCATGACACAACACCCCCGCTGAGCGGTTATTCGTCTCACATACTATGTGAAGCATAGTAATGAGCGCCGACGAATGTCAAGCGATGTTTTCTCGAGCAGCGAGCATCAATCATCAGACCCTCTTGTCGCTTCGCGACCCGGACAAGCAAGTTGTCCGGGCCACCCGACATTCTTTCATCGCCCCCCTAATTCGTTCCATCGTGTGGGGGAATGGCTTTCCGATTGCCGCAAAACATGCTCAAGCCAGGAGTCTTGAGCAGGCGCTTCACCAAGCCCTCTTGTCGCTTCGCGACCCGGACAAGCAAGTTGTCTGGGCCACCGGATGATGGATCACTTTTGGGAAGAGATGGTCGACACGACCTTGGCATTTCGTCGACCAGCAATCCCGCGACGGCGTGTCATTGTGAAATCGGATGGATGATCGGCGGCGGCTAGCGTATGATGGCCGGAATGCTCTCGCAGGACGCTGGAGCCCTCATCGAGGATGTTCATGGTAGACGAGCAAACGCTACTACAGGCCAGTCGTGGTTGGTCCGGTCGGCATTTGTTGGATCTCGAGGACCAATCTCCCGAAGCCCTTTGGGCTCTCCTTCGAACCGCTTCTTGTTTCAAAGATGCCAAAGACGGCGAATACGATTCCCTTCTGCGGGGCAAAGTCGTCTGTAACCTCTTCTTTGAAGATTCCACTCGGACCCGAATCAGCTTTTCCCTCGCCGCCCGAAAGCTCGGGGCGAACGTCGTCGAATTCGCCTCGAAGGGATCGAGCATCTCGAAGGGGGAATCGTTCGTCGACACGGCCAGAAACCTCGAAGCCCTCGGGGCAGAAACGGTGGTCGTACGACATAAAACCCCGGGAACGCCTCATCTTCTGACGAAGCATCTGCGGGCCAGTGTCATCAACGCGGGGGATGGAGCACACGAGCACCCGACGCAGGGGCTGCTCAA
>JAIEPU010000169.1 GCA_019748235.1 bacterium | reverse complement strand
CCGAACTTTCCCCACTCGCGCAACAACTTGCCATCCGATGAATAGACGGCGATTTTGTCGCGCTCTCGTGGTTTGTCGTAACGTGACGGCGGAATGCCCGCGTGTGCGATGAAGATGTTCCCATCACGATCGACGGCGATGCCTCCAGGAAATGCTGACACCGCGAATGCCGATAGGAACTGACCCTCTGACGAAAATGTCTGCACGCGAGCGTGAATCTTGATCAATCGGTCGAGACAGGCAAGAGCATCAAGTAATCAGCGTCGTTCATTCTCGTCAGCATGGGAGGGAGTATTCTTCGTGACATAGGTGCATCAACGTCGAATATTGAACGGCTCTCTTGCGCCTGTCAAACACATCGCACTTCGGTGGCACAGTCTAATGTCTTCAGAATTATTCCGCTTGCCACCTCGTTCAGTGAAAGATATGGATAAGAAGCGATCCTTGAGGAGCTTGGAACTTCCCCAAGGATCTCACCACGCACCGACCTAATTGGGGAGGTACGGTTCACGGCTGCGGCCGATCTTATCAGCCCTCTCGCTGGTATTCCATCTCATCCGCGTGCGACTCTCGAACTGGGTTCTGCGTGCGCGGTATCTGAGCAACGAGTAGCGTCGCTCGTTGCTCAGAGAGCGATTTGAACCGAGTGTGCTAGGCACACGGACCGGTTTACTACTCTTGAAGGAGCACGATGCCTATGGCTAGAGTCAGTTTGCGCCCTGCGCGCGATTCAGAGAGCTTAACCCCTCGAACACCGCTCGCCTCCCTCCGGCACTTTGTCGCGACTCGGTATCCAGACCAGTACAAACCTTCGTGCGATTATCACGTCAACGATCGTCTCATCGTTCGTACGAAACGCTTTCTCGGCCAGATCGTCGATGAACGACCCATCGGTGAACTTCCAGACCATTTCGAAGTCATCCATATCGTCACCGATGATTTCGAAGGTTTCGTGATTGGGGAGCGTGCGCCCATCGAGCGACTGCGGAAGCTCGAGCGTATGTACCGGCACATCTGCAATCAGATCCACATTCTCTTCACCAATCCATCCCCTCCCCCCCTATGCGACAAATCGCTGGGAAAGGGGGCTGGTATGAAACTAACTCCGAAACAGGAGCAGGTCATCCACTCCATTCAGTCCATCATGGAACGTGGAAAGCCCGCCACCACGGTAAACATTGCACGTATGCTTGGGGTCAAGCATCACCGTACCATCCAATCGATGCTCGGCCGGCTTCGCCGGATGGGACTGGTGAGCTACTGTCGAACGCTCGGAGAATGGTGGCTTACCTCCTCAACCGAAACTGGTGGCCAAGATATTTGGAACATCAGTCGTGCGGCGGCGATTGGTGTCAGTGTTCGAGTCGTAGAACAGGCTCCTTTTAATGGAGAGCTTCGTGACATCGGGTTCGACCATGTACTCCTCTGGCCCAAAAGTCAAACCCATCAGACGAACTGGGAAGTGGAACTCAATAGAGCCATCGGTATGGCTGCACGAACCATCATCCGAAGAACAGCTCATGGATTGAGAACACCCGAGCGCGAGGCGGAACGAGTACTGATACGACATGCCGAGGTGCGACGAGAGCATCATTTGAAGGAGTCCGGCTCTCATCCTCCATGATATGCCACCGAGTAATTGCCTTTTTTAACGGTCCATTCATGGCATGCGTCACTCCCTGACGGTGCCAATGTCATTCCATTCGAGCGGTCGCATGCCGCTCGTCATCTTTCTTTCGTCTTCGCATTCGGCCTAAGTGTCGAATCGAACACTTTGATTCAGTGCATCTTCACACGTTCTTAGAAAAGGAGACCCGAACGCTTATGGGAAGAGAAGCGAATCAGCCGTCCACCGATGAAACAAATGTCGAACTCCTCCTCATCACTTGTCCGAACTGCCAACGAGAGATTGATCTCACTGAAGTGATTGATCCTCTCTTGACCTGTATGCGGACCCACTATGAGGAGAAACTGTCACAACGAGATCTTGAAGTTGCCCATCGCGAAAAGCAGTTAATCAAAGAACAAGAAGCCTTTCGGAACTTCAAGCGGTCGATCGATCAAGAGGTCGCCCGACGGATTGATGATCAGCGTGCGATCATTGCTGCCCAGGAGTCCGAACGAGCGCGGCGTCTACTGGGAAATGATCTGATGACACAAGCGAGAGAATTACAACTCTTGCAAGAGTTACTGGCGGATCGAGAGACGAGGCTCGCAGACGCACAGCAGACTCAGGCGGACTTTTTACGTCAACAACGAGAGTTAGAAGTCGCAAAGCGAGAGCTCGAACTAACCATTGAAAAAGAGGTCCAACAGTCCCTATTGTCGGTGCGGGACGACGCTAGACGGGAGGCCGACGAAGCCTATCGGCTTCGAGTCGCCGAAAAAGAACAACAGATCACTGGAATGCGTCAGCAGATCGACGAATTGAAACAAAAGGCCGAACAGGGATCGGAACAACGGCACGGTGAGGTGCTTGAGCTCGAACTGGAGACTCTCCTTCGTTCCTCCTTCCCGAATGACGCATTCGATTCCGTTCCAACGGGGATTCATGGGGCCGATCTAGTTCATTCCGTGATGAGTTCCAGCGGTTACTGTGGCACGATCATCTGGGAAGCGAAGCGAACCAAGCGGTGGAGTGACGCATGGCTCACCAAGCTGCGTGATGATCAGCGAGCCGCTCAAGCAGACATGGCCATCATCGTTTCCCAAACTCTCCCGCGAGACGTTGACACGTTTCGTCTGATTGACGGTATTTGGGTAACGAGCTATCGCTGCGTGATTCCATTGGCCATGACACTCCGCCATTCCATCATTGAGCTTGCAAGGACGAGGCAAGCTCAAGAGGGGCTGCGCTCGAAGATGGAGCAGGTTTATCGATACCTCACAGGACCACAGTTCCGTAGTCACGTTCTAGCGATTTCGGAGAAGTTCGCAGCCATGCGTGAGGACTTAGATCTAGAGCGACGAACGATGATGAGGCTTTGGGCCAAGCGGGAACGGCAGATCTTATCTGTGCTGGCCGCCACCTCAGGCATAGAGGGGGACCTGGAGGGGATCGCGGGGCAATCGCTCGAAGAAATCGAGGGAATCGAACCCATTCTCCTTTCTGAATCCCCCTCTGAATTACGGGGGGCATCCATGAATGAGAGCTCCGGCTTAACCGAGACGTAAGGCCAGCGGGAGAGGATCTCGGATCTAGAATACAACTCCAGAGCGTGATGAGGCTGATGGGTAGTTACTCATTGGCCTCGGGAAGAGATTAAACGCGGACGGAAGCATCCCCAATGATTGAATAACTCAAAACAGCAATCGTCGAAGGAAGAGCGATAATGATGTGTCGTTGATCGACGCTAAGGATCGATTGCGATCAGGCGACGCATGAAGTCATCAAAGTCGTCGCCCAGCACGAAGGAGTTCGCCAGCAGTCGTCCTCGCCAATTATTGAAGCTTTTGTTTGCAAGCTCCAAGACCCTTTGGCCTAGGTAAATCATATGGGCACCGACACCCGACACATCGCCGTAATCTATTACACTAGATCATTTTACACTCAAACTTTGCATTCCGACAGGTGACCCGACAGTCGGTAGATGCCGACACCAACGAGCCCAATTCTGTAGTTCACGCATCAAAGCATTCAAGAGAGATGAAACCATTAAACACGGCTCTGAACGGACCTCGTCACGATTCAATGTCGGCTCATTGGCTTACTTCATTGCGAGCCGACTCTGTTGAAAAGGATGCGCCCATTGATGAAAACGAGTACTTGAGATTGACCCACGACCTGGATCAATAGCCGCCGAGCTCTTCATGTGATTCTTCTTCCATGAAGCGTTACATCTTAGCCGATAATTCCTTTTAGATACTTTGTGAGAATGTTTTCCTCGGGCTCTCTCGCGGATTGATGTGGCATCATTCGATATAGATGGAATTCGCGCTTTCCACGGGGGCCGACTTCAATGTGTCCTAACTGTAGTGACTGGAGAACTTGAAGAACTTCGTTGGCCTCTCGGGAAGTCCGAATTCCGGCGACATTCGCTTTCTGAATCTCTCGCGCAGTGGCAGCACCTCCGCGATTCTCGATCCAACGCCTTACCTTCTCCGTACGATCATTCGCCGATGAACTCTCGTCGGCGCCATATAACTTTTTAGCTTGCGCACGAAAATATATGGTTAACTGAATGGCGCGATTCATACTCTCGAGGTCAACCTCGTCCGATTCCGTTTCACCCGCGGCCATCCGAATCAGGTGGAGGATCAGCGCAAACCTTCCGAGGTAACCCGCCAACTTTGCAGCTTGTCCATCCATGAAAGCTTCCATCTCTTTTGAAGCGGAGGGAGTCCTCGGTTCATTCAAGGCTTCTATGTAGGCCCGAAACGCATCTCTCGTGAGTCGCATCGTCACTCGATCGCCTTCAAGTCCCGCGAGTTTCGTATAAATCTCGTCATATTCCTGGATAGTAGTCGTTGAAACGCTCTCGGTGGAGAATTGCCAATCAGGCACGCATTCGGCAACGCACACGAGGAGTCTTTCCAGGAACCCACCCGAATTTTTTGCGGACTTGATCATTGAATTAACGGCCGCGGGTGTAAGATTTCCGATCACATTAACGATTGGCGTCGGTACTGTGATCGGCACCTCATTTTTCCGGTTAACGATGATTGGTTTGGCGCTCCAAGCCGACAACCAGAAATCACGATCTCGTGTCGCAATCCAAGTGCTCAATTCATCTCTAATGACAAGGACGCCGCGCGGGTTCTTCTGAAGCAGTTCTGTGAGGCTTTGATTTGTGATATCCGTCGTATACTTCTGAACCAAGTTCGGCGTATCTGGATAGGCTGGTTTCGCGCCAGGATCCTCTCCCCCGCCTTTCAGAAATAGTGACCGTAGACTCGACCATCGAGCGGTTATGAGCGCGAATTCTCGGCGTTGTTGCTCGTACTCAGCCTTTTCGAGCTGAAACTGTTTGATCAGCTGCTGCTGATGCTTCTCCACCGGCCCCGTAGCCAAACCCATCGCCGGTGATTTCGAGCTCCCCGGCGGGGCAATTACCGCGCAGTACAGTGACGGGTACTCATAATAATTTTCCTTCATTTCGATCCGTCGAGTGACTCCGATGGCCGACGCGCATACTCCGAGGAGAGGGATCCCAATCAGTTCCGGGGGACAGCACATGGACGCTGCACCCTCCGAGATCAATCTTTGAATCTGCGCCGGAAAAATATCCGCTGGGAATGTCGAGACCTTGTCTGATGTTAGACTTTCGCCAAGTATTTCCAGAAGCCAGCTCGGCATTTCGGGGATCGATTCCAATTGAGAAGCGTCGAGCACGGGTGCCCGAACCCAGTCATCTGTTCCATGAAAGTGAACACCTTCTACCCCTCCGATGCCGGATCTCGACTCGATCACTTCGTCGGTGAGGAATAGGTAAATCGCCTCATTCGTCTCTTGAATGGAGTGGGGTACGCCCACAGTCCCTAATCGTGAAAACTCAACGGCGGTATAAGGATTATCGCAACGAACAGCGACGAGTCGGGATTTGCCAGTTACCAACCCGATTTCGTCGTCGGTCCTCTCCCATAACTTCCGCGCGACTACTTCCACGTTGGTGATAATGATGTCGCCAGCATCGTCTATTCTCGCGTGAAGAGATTCGAAACTACATTGTTCTCGCTTCGGGCAACAACAGATACCCTTCGCATCTCGGCGGTGTAACGGCGTCAGATAAAAGCCTTTCGACGCATAGAGCTCCGCTCGCTCGCTGCTCTTCATTGACTTCGACTTCATTCTTCTGCTCCATTGATTTCGTGAAAGATGATCGGTCAAACATCGAAGGGTTGCAAAAGCGACACGCTTGTCGCTTTTGCGGTTGGCTCGACTTATCTGTGCAAGTGATTGGGGCGCTCATTAACACGCTGGCGTCTGGGTTGGCTATGTCGCCCTCTGATTCTCTGCCGACCGAGTGATCGCAAGGCGGAGACATCTTGGGGCGACTCTTCGACTGGAACAGTGGGATGGGAAATCGCGAGCTCAGGACCTGTCGATGCCGGACTTGGTGCCTCTGAATCGACATTGCTCGCTAAATCTGGAGAGGGAGAAGAAAGCGATCGATGGATTCCATCGACCACTTCTAATATCTCACGAATCAATTGGTTGACGTCGCCTTCGGCATCGTGAGCGGTCGATGATTGAGCGGGCGTAAGATCTTGGCTGAGCTCCGAGTTGACTTTGGAGAGAATTCGTAGCGCCGAGCTTAGCCGGCGTTTGATGAGCGGAGGACTTGATCCTGGGCTCGACCCTCGAGAGGAACTGGATTCCTGTTTGTTTTCGAATTGTTTCAAGATCCATGAAATCGACTTACCCACGAATTCTTCACTCAGTTCAAAAGAATCGTCACCGAGACATCTGGCCAGTTTCATGTAACGCTGCGCGGTTCGAAAATTGAACAGATTCAGGCCTACGACCCATTTCTTAAAGCACCCGTGTTGGGTGTGCGTTTTAACTTCATTGAACAGAATGCCGATTTGTCGCGCGGCAAACACCGAGTGCCTTGTTCCAACCTTTTGAAGTCGAAATAGCTCAGAAATTTGAGCCTCAATTTTTGTTTTCGAATCTTCATTCGAAAGGTGATAATCTGAAACATCAAACATTTCTGCCGGAATTGCAAGTTGAAGGTCGGCGCTCGAGGAATTGAGTACTTCGTAGCCGCCATTAACATCTAGAGTGGTCACGTTTGGCTCCTTTTGAATGAGGCCAGCAACATTCGCCGGCCTTTCCCCATGCGGTCAATCGAATGGCGATTGGAGATTTTGGAGATGCTCAGAGGAGGCAATTAATTCTCAAATTGACATGCTTCAGGGAGATGAGTTGATCGGCAAACTCATGTAGCAGTCCGCGACATGACGCTATCTGCGGTCCGAGGACCGACGCTTTAGACATCAAGGTGGATAAGGAAGGAATCGACAGACAACTGCTTGCACCCACGATGATTGCTATTGTTGAAATGCTCTTTTGGCCTCGCCCTTTCGTTCATCGGTGGCTCATCCCAGATCCATTGGAAGCAAGACGTGCCTGATCGATCGTTGCCAATGCCGCGCTCGATTATCTCTTCTTCGCCGGTGGACTCTTTTGGGGCGCATTCGCTTCAAGCCATGCCGAAGAAATACAAACTGATTTTATTGCAGTGTCATCGTCACCGGCTTCTTCGGCGCTGTCACATTGCGATGGATAACGGTCATTTTCCAGGCACTGCCGAGTATGCTCGCCTTGTTTGTCGTTTGGTCGAACGGGCATTGACGAATTATGTTCGACATCTCATGCCGGCAACATTTGTAGTTATTTCAGTTGGCATAAGGAATTCGTCTATGTGGCACAATCCTAGTGGAGATCGACTCCTTGTGAACGCCGAAGTTGAACTGATTTGTGCCAAGATCGATGACATGCTCGACTAGATTAGAGAAGAGATGGATGGTCTCTGTGACGACTGGCCGTGCGGCATCGAGAATTTATGACGGGCGTCCCTGGCCTCATCGGTTAGCCCTCCTCTCACTGGTCGCTAATGCCTTATTGAAAGCGGAAGTTGCTAAACCGCGTCTCACCGCCGTCAACGAGGCCACCCTCGGGGCGGTCTTGTGCATCTCAAGCGAAATCTGAACGTCCAGATGGATGATCCCTACGATCTTGAAGAATCCGATGATTATGGTTCCGATTACTGGCGGCGTCGGATCGCGGCATGCCAGTCCCCGTCGAGTTCGGACGCAGATCATCTCATTCCCATCACATTCGATGATGAAGATACATGGGACTCATTTATCGAAGTGCTTAAGGAAGATTTGTTCAGGGACGACAATTGGGGCATGCCCGAGCTATTTTTACACGCGCCACCGGAGCGGCACAAGAAACTCAACTTCGAAGATGATTAAGATACCGCGATCCCCCCAGACCCTTCGGAGCAGGAGATTCCACAACTTTTCACAAGGTTGATTTGCCTTGTACGCCGGTAGGATGTCTAGCTGGTGTCGCCCCACATTATGATTGTGGACGGCGAAGGAGTCGCCGCAAAAACTTCCCTCACGTTTGGATCTGATACCGGTCATCCCAAGCTGCGACCGGAATGGCGAATCTGTCCAAATCCTATGCCTTTCGTGCGCTTACTATCCCACGAACTGCATTTCCCCTCCGATGCGGATCGTGTAAGAGCTGGTTGCATTATTGCGCAATGTATAATACAATAATGCAGATTAATGAGTCACCCATGAGACAAAAATGCAATCCAAGGCCTTTCCGTCACTCCCCTTTCCGGTCAAGCGAGCCCTGAAAAAAATGGGACAGGACATCGCCGATGCGCGCCGCCGCCGCCGCATCCCTACCACGCTCATGGCGGAGCGTGCCATGATCAGCCGGGCAACGTTGGCCCGTGTCGAGAAAGGCGCACCTCAAGTGTCGCTTGGCATCTATGCGACGGTGCTGTTCGTTCTCGGACTCGACAAACGCCTGGTCGATCTGGCGGATGCCCGCCATGACGACATTGGCCTGGAACTCGAAGAAGAACGATTGCCGCGAAAGATATATCTGCCGCGACGTAAGCGGGACGCCAGGCCATGAGCGACCGCAGTGTCTATGTCTACGTCGATCTGGATAGCCAGCCCATCCTCGTAGGAACGCTCCATGCGCGCTTTCGGAAAGGCCGCGAAAGTGCCACTTTCACTTATGACGCTTCCTGGCTCGAACACCCGTCTCGCTTTGCATTAGAGCCTGCACTCCCCCTCCACGTTCACCCTCAGCATACTCCCGTCGGCCGAACGATGTTTGGCGTCTTCACCGACTGCGCACCGGATCGCTGGGGAAGGATGCTCATGCAGAGATTATCGCGGCGACGTGCAAGAGCGGGGAACCGCAGTCCCCAGACATTGAACGAGATTGATTGTCTGTTGGGCGTAAACGACGAAACGCGGCAAGGTGCGCTCCGGTTCGCCGATCAGCTCGATGGTCCATTCCTGGCAATTATCGGCGACGGTCCGCGTGTACCACCGCTGATTGACCTCCCGGCCCTGCTCGCTGCCTCTGAACGTATCGCTCTGGATGAAGACGATGAGGAGGATTTAAGACTGCTGCTTGCTCCCGGCTCGTCTTTGGGGGGTGCGCGCCCCAAGGCATCGGTCCGCGATAAGAATGATCGCCTGCTTATCGCCAAGTTCCCGCGCCCCGGTGACGACATCAACGAACCCGTGTGGGAAGCGTTGGCACACCGGCTGGCCTCGTCAGCCGGCATCAACGCATCGGAAGGACGATTGGAAACCGTAACGGGCCGTTCGGTGTTGTTGCTCAACCGTTTCGACAGGATCGGGGCGCAACGCATCCCGTTCATGTCGACCATGACCTTGCTGGGAGCGAGCGACAATGAGTCGCACAGCTATCTTGAAATAGCCGACGGGCTACGCCGATGGAGTTCATCACCGTCCGAAGACCTGACCGAAATGTGGCGCCGGATCGTGTTTTCGATCTTAATTTCCAACGTTGACGATCATTTACGCAATCACGGACTTCTCTCTGATGGACCGAAAGGATGGCGGCTGTCACCAGCCTATGACCTCAATCCAACTCCTACTGACGTCAGGCCGAGAAGCTTAAGCCTCGCCATTGATGATGGCGACCATACGGCATCGCTCGAACTCGTTTTGAGCATCGCCGAGTATTTCGGGATCGATGCCAACAGCGCACGCAGAATTGCGAAGCAGGTAGGCGACGCCGTCAGCACGTGGAGGCAAGAGGCCCAGAAACTCGGAATACTCGCCCACGAAATTATCCGCATGGAGTCCGCCTTTGAGCACGTTGACCTGAAGATGGCAGTAAGTCTTGAGGCGTGAATCGGGAACGTCTCAGCCCGGATTTCCCAGATGAATCTCTTACTCGGCCTATTTTTTGGCGCTGATTCCGCGTAAAAAGCACGGCCAGAATGCCAAAATGAAGATTGCGGTCTGCGGGAGATGAAGATAAGGACGCTGTCTCTCGACATGTTGATGAGGGGAACTGAGTCTGAGTGCGGCTGGATCTACGATCCGCTCGAAGGAGATTGACCTGCCTGTAATTTCTGCACCAGGGGTTATGAAGAATAGTTTTGGGTAAAAGGATTGTGCTGCTGGAGGGAAGGCGGAGGCGTAGCCATAGCCTGACCGGAAGCGGCACAAGTACCAGCGAATTCCGCTGGCGTCATGTATCTCAAGGAGCTGTGTGGCCGTTCGTTGTTGTAGTCTTCCCTCCAATCTCTCGTTCGCATTCTGGCCTCCCGCAAGCTTTCGAATTCTTCCATGGCCAGGAACTCGTCGCG
>JAIEPU010000311.1 GCA_019748235.1 bacterium | reverse complement strand
CCCAGAATCCGCGCGAGAAGTTCGTCGAGCGCCGGTGGCGACTGAGCAACGATTTAAAGTGGCTTTGGAAGGGAGATACTAGTTCCGACGAAATCACAGGCCATATCTACTCGTATGGTGTGTACTACGATGTGGTCGCCGACGAGGCGCAGAAGAAACGAGTCGCGAACCTGGTGAAGCGAATAGTCGACGGAATCATCGAGGGAGGATACACCCTTCGGGATGAAGATGGCCAGCCGACTCTTTGGAGCGTCTGGTCGCCCGAGAAACTGAATCATGATCCCAATTGGGCGAATGAGCGAGGCATTAACAGTGTCGAAATCCTTTCGTATTTGACCACGGCACACGCCATGACCGGGGATTCGAAATACGATCGGGAAATCGATCGGCTCCTTCATCAAGAGGGTTATGCGGCGAATATCATGAAGCCTCGGCCGACCGATGTGGGTGGATACACCTACATCGACGACGAATTGATTGCGATGGCTTATCGAGGCTTAATCACGTACGAGAAAAATCCTGATCGATTGGCGCTTTACCGTCGAAGCATGGATATCTGGTTCGCAAGTGTTCGGAAGGATGCAAGCCCTTGCTACAACTTTATCTATGCGGCTTTGAGTGGAGCATCCTCCGGAGAATATCTTCAGCAGGCCTGTGTCGACCTGCTTCAAGACGTCCCGCTCGATATGATTCATTGGTCGATCGATAATAGCAGGCGTGGAGATGTGCAGATCGTCGGCCGGCCCCAGTCTGAGGCGAGGCAAACAGATCGAATGCTCCCGCCTTCCGAAGTACCCGTGCTCAAGTGGGATAACAATTCCTACAAGGCGGCGGGAGGAGATGGCGGGACGGTCGAGATGTGCCCGGCCTTTTGGCTTTGGGGTTATTGGATGGGAAGATATCACGGTTTTTTGTCAGAGGTGGTCCGTTGATCGTCACTGTCAATGGCGAGACGCGCGAAGTCCGCGAAGGGATGACGCTCTTGGAATTGTTGCATGAACTCGAGCTTCGCCCTGAACAGGTGGCGGTTGAGAGGAATCTGCACGTCGTCCCACGCAAGCAGTTCGCGGAGATCGCGCTCCTGACGGGGGACGTGCTTGAGATTGTGACGCTGGTCGGAGGGGGATCATGAGTACCGTTCAATCGCTCGAACTCGATCAGCCGCTGAAGGTGGGAGGATACACCTTTCGAAGTCGGCTCTTTGTCGGCACCGGGAAGTATTCGTCTTTTGAACTCATGCGAGACTGTCTTGAGGCCAGTGAGACCGAATGCGTCACTGTCGCGGTGCGGCGCGTGAACCTGACGGATCGAAGCACTGCGTCCCTTCTTGATTTCATCGATCGATCGAAGGTTACCATTCTCCCCAATACTGCGGGATGTTTCTCCGCGGAGGATGCGATTCGCTATTCGCGACTCTCTCGCGAAGTGCTTGGAACCGATTTGGTCAAGCTTGAGGTTCTTGCCGATGAGCAGACTCTGCTCCCTCATCCCATTCAAACGTTGAAAGCGGCCGAGCAACTGGTGTCCGAGGGATTCACCGTTCTTTGCTACACCTCGGACGATCCGGTGTTGGCTCTTGAACTGGAAAAGGTCGGCTGCGCGAGCGTGATGCCGGCCGGAAGTCCGATTGGCAGTGGGCAGGGGGTTCTCAATCCGAATAACCTTCGCATCATTTTGGAACGGGCGAGCGTTCCCATCATTTGTGATGCGGGTGTCGGCACCGCGAGCGACGTCGCCATCGCGATGGAATTAGGATGTGAGGGGGTGCTGCTCAATACGGGCATCGCCCATGCCACCGATCCACTTCGAATGGCGCATGCGATGAAACATGCCTGTTTATCGGGGAGACTTGCGTACCTTTCAGGTCGAATTCCGAGAAAGCTTTACGCGACGGCATCGAGTCCGATGGACGGACGAATCTCGCCACGTGGATCGTGATCGTGACGTGAACGGACGACAAGGTTTCTTCGTTTGAATGGCTGTATCGATTTAACGCAGATGGGACGAGCGACGAGCTAAGCTTTCCCATCGAGCTTTCTGGCCTGCTGGTGGCATCCAACGGCACGGGGCTCGGAGTCCCGAGGAGTTTCCATGGATTCGGTTCCCGTCAATGAGCCGGTCGCCATTGTGATGGCGGCTGGTAAAAGCACTCGCATGAAATCCGACACGCCCAAGATTCTTCACGAATTGTGCGGGCAACCGGTGCTGCAATACGTCTTGGACGCACTCACTCAGGCGGGCATTCGTCGCAAGCTCGTGGTGGTCGGCTTTCAAGCAGACAAGGTGAAAGCGGCTTTCGCCAATACGCCGGGAGTGGAATTTGTCCTTCAAGCCGAGCAGCTCGGCACGGGGCACGCGGTGATGGTGTGCGAACCGTCGCTCCGCGAGCATCAGGGGCCAGTCGTCGTCATCGCGGGGGATCAGCCGATGATTCGCCCGGAGCTGATCGCCGACATGCTTCGCCGGCTGAAGGAAACGAATTCAAAGGGACTCATCGCCACCGCGGTCGTTCCCAATCCGTTTGGCCTGGGTCGTATACTTCGCGATGAGAGCGGCAATTTCATCGGCGTCGTCGAACAGAAGGACGCCACTCCCGAACAAGCCCGAATCAACGAAATCAATCCAAGCTTTTACGCGTTCGACGGTCCGCTTCTCTTCGACTCGCTTCGAAAGGTCCGGCCCGAAAACGCGCAGAAGGAGTATTACCTTACCGATGTGCCGGGCATCTTGCGGACCGGTGGATATAAGATCGTCGCCGAGTCCCTCGCGACCGAAGCCGACATGTACGGCATCAACCATCGAGGCCATCTGGCCGAGGCTCATCGGTTGATGCAAGACCGGATTCACCAAAGGCTGTTCGATTCTGGCGTGACGATCGTCGATCCCCGAACCACTTCCATCGATTCTCGCGCAGAGATCGGACAAGACACAATCATCTATCCCAATACGGTGATCGGCGGTCCTGTCCGCGTCGGGCGAAACTGCAAGGTCGGCCCGTTTGCTCATCTACGGCCTGAGACAGAACTCGCCGACGGTGTCATCGTCGGTGCATTCGTCGAGGTAGTCCGGAGCAAGCTAGGTGAAGGAACGGCCGCGAGGCACCTAGCGTATCTGGGTGATGCCACCCTCGGTAAGAATGTCAATGTGGGTGGAGGCTGCATCACGGCGAATTTTGACGCGGGCGTTAAGAGCCAGACGAAGGTGGGAGATGGAGTCTCCCTTGGCAGCGGCTCGGTTCTCATCGCGCCCGTCACGGTCGGCGACCATGCGACGGTTGGAGCGGGCGCGATCGTGACAAAGAACGACGATGTTCCCCCAGGCGCGATCGTCGTTGGTACGCCTGCTCATCCGATGAAGAAATAGCTCGCGCTACTCGCAGGAGGCATCGATGCCGAAGGT
This sequence comes from bacterium, assembly GCA_019748235.1. Lineage (GTDB taxonomy): Bacteria > Planctomycetota > Planctomycetia > Kolteriales > Kolteriaceae > JAIEPU01. The sequence goes on along the minus strand of JAIEPU010000311.1, from coordinate 6,832 downwards.
TCTCGTGATTGGAGCACATCCCGACGACTGCGAGTTGAAAGCGGGGGGAACGGCGAGGCAGTGGGTCGATCACGGATTCGACGTCACCTTCGTCAGCGTGACTGACGGTCGGGCCGGCCATCATGAGATGCCCGCTGAGGAACTCGTCGTTCGGCGAAAGGAAGAGGCACGCCGTGCCGCTCAAGCACTCGGCGTCAAGTCGATCGTGCTCGATCATCACGATGGAGAGCTATTGCCGACGCTAGAGGCGCGGCTTGATATCATTCGTCTGATTCGTTGTGAGAAGCCTGATCTCGTGCTGACACATCGTCCGAATGATTACCATCCCGATCATCGCTACACGTCGCAGCTCGTTCAAGATGCCGCCTACATGGTGACGGTCCCTCGCATCGCTCCTGAAGTGCCCGCTCTCAGAATCGATCCGGTGTTCGGCTATCTCAGCGATCATTTCACTTCGCCGACTCCGTTTCGTGCGGATGTGATCGTACCGATCGATGTTGCAATGGACGCTCTCCTGGCCGCGATCGATGCGCATGCGTCGCAGTTCTATGAATGGCTTCCTTACAACATGGGGATTCTCGATAACGTTCCTACCGATCCAAGCGCGCGGAAGAAACTCGTTGCGGATTGGTTTCAAGATGGATACGCACTCAAATCAATTCAATTCCGCGAACGGGTGCACGATGCGTCCGTAACGTTCGTCGAAGCATTTGAGATTTCCGAGTACGGCGCGAAGCTGACAGATGAACGCCGTAACCTCCTCTTTCCATTTCCCACTTATTGAGACCCACTGCCTGTTCCATCTGTCTCACGACTTTTATGCTTGTGGACGTCATGATGTTCGGGGCAGACTGTTAACAGGTTTGCAGGGGGACTTACCCTCATCTTTCGGACGAATGTCTTGAGAGGACAGACGGTATGGCATTGATCGATCGACGCAGATTTTTGCAAACGGCAGGGGCCGCGACTCTTTCTGTTGGATTGGGGCAGTCCGCTCGCGCCGCCGAGAAGCCGCTGCGAATCGGCGTCGTGATGACGTGCTTCACGTATCGTAGTCACGCGCACGTCTTCATGGAGAATTTCGTCGAGGATTATCTCTTCAACGGTCAGCGGACAAATTCAGGATGCGAAGTCGTCAGCATGTATGTCGATCAGTTTCCCGAGGGGGAGATGGCCCGCGCGTTCTCGAAAGATTATCGCATTCCGATTTTTCCGACGATTGAAGGAGCCCTCACGCTTGGGGGAAAGGAACTCGCGGTCGATGGTGTCATGTCAATCGGAGAGCATGGGGAATATCCACATAACGAAAAGGGTCAGCATCAGTATCCGCGGAAGCAGTTCTTCGATCAGATCGTGGCCACGTACCGCAAGACGGGAAGCACCGCGCCGGTCTTTAACGATAAGCATCTCTCCTATCGGTGGGACTGGGCCAAGGAGATGTACGACACCAGCAAGGCCATGGGCTTCGGACTGATGGCCGGTAGCTCAGTTCCGTTGGCGGAGCGGAAGCCTCCGCTCGAACTTCAGCCGGAAGCAAAAATCGCAACCGCAGTCTCCATTCATGGTGGGGGGCTCGAGTCGTACGACTTTCACGGGTTGGAAGTGATGCAGTCCATGGTCGAGGCACGTTCAGGGGGAGAAACAGGCGTCAAGGAGGTACAATACCTCGCCGGCGATTCCCTTTGGGTAGCGGCGGAGAAGGGGCTCTGGTCCATTGAACTCGCGGACGCTGCCATGCGGGCGGAGCTTGGCGCGGAAACCCCCACCCTGAAGGAGTTGGTCAAGAAAGAGGGCTTCGCCGATCCCTATGGCATTCTCGTCACTTACCGCGATGGCTTTCGCGCCATCACTCTTCGAATTGGGGGCAGTGCCACCCGATGGAATTTTGCCTGTCAACTTGGAGGGGAGAACTCTCCGCGCGCGACGGCATTCTATGTTGGTCCCTGGCAGAATCGGAATCTCTTCAAGGCACTCTCCCATGCCGCGCAGATTTTCTTTCGTGAGAAGAAATCGCCTTATCCCGTCGAACGGACGTTACTAACGACCGGTATCGTCGCCGCAGAGATGGATTCACACTTCGAGAAGGGGAAGCCCATCGAGACGACTTGGCTCGACATTGCCTATAAGCCGGTCGACTTTCGCCGCTGCCGAGAAATGGGCTCGACATGGAAGCAGATTACTGAGGCAACTCCAGAGCCTCAGGGTATCCATCATTACTTCAAATAGTCATGTAGTAACGGTAGTCGAAGAGGAATGCAGGCATGATCATTCGGGCCGAAGGTGATTCGTTGATCGTGACAAAGCAGATCGATCATGCTGGCGTCTCTGGACTGTTGGCCTCCTATTGGGGGAACGGCGAATTTCCTCGCCCATTGCCGTTCGAATCGGTCGTCTATGCATGTGGCGCGCATGACGAAGCATGGCGGCATCTCGATGAGGAGCCTGTTCTCGATCAGGCGACAGGCTGGCCGCACACCTTCATGTCGATGGATTTGCCTGTCATCCTTCCCGCATACTTGGACGGGGCCGATCGCGTCGGACGGCATGATCCGTACGCGGGGTACTTGGTGATGATGCATTATCAAGGCTTTTTCAACGGGCGATTCGGACTCGATAAGGACCTTCCCTCACGCACGGTAAAGAGAGAGGAGGAGGCATCTGTAAAGGCATACATGGCGTCGGCCGAAATGCTGCGTGGTCAGCTTCGATCAAAGGCTTGGGAAGAAAAGAAACAAATGGCAGGTGATGCGTCGTGCCCCGTCATTTCGCATTCCTACTTGATCTTGCAGATCGTCGATGTGATCTCACTATTTCTTTGTTTGAATCCCGAGCAGACCTGGTTATTGGGAGATGTCCGCCGCACGACCGGAGGACCCCTTACCACGATGAAAATGAGTCCGTCTGGTCCCCATCGGGTAAGAGTCCAGCCTTGGCCGTTTGCGACGAGGGAGGGGATTGAGGTGACTTTTCCGATCCGCCGTATCCCGAATCGGCAGTACCGTTCCACGGAAGATGTTCGGACAACCCTTCAACATGCCGATACAGGTTCTGTCTCTTTTCACATCGTTTCGGATTGAGGATTTCCCTTGAGTCCGAGGCCTCCCGCTAGACTTGTTCAGGAGGCGAGAGACAAAAGCCAATCGCCTGCGGACTAGGGCCGAGTCGAGGAAGTTCCTCGATAACCCAAAGTGGGAATGGCCGAGTCGTCTTATGTTCTTTCATTCACCGCTCAATTTGCGGGTAGGAGTTTTGATCATGGCCGCCTCGATTAAAACGGCCGATTTCCAGGCTACGGTGCTGGATTCGAAAGTACCGGTCGTCGTGGATTTTTATGCGACTTGGTGCGGTCCATGCCGCATGCAAGGACCTATTCTCGATGAGATGGGAAAGAATTCCGGCGGGGCTTTCGAGGTCGTGAAGGTCGACGTCGACAATGAACCGGACTTAGCGGTCAAGTATGGTATCACGGCACTCCCCACGCTCATCGTGTTTGACGGGGGCGAACCGGTGGAGAAGTTTGTCGGCCTGACGTCAAAGGACGTCCTCGCTCGGGCTCTCAAATCCGCCGCGTCGTAAGTCGTTTGGAATGACGAGGTCGGAAGAGAAAGTCACCCCAGATGAATCTTCTTTCTGGCCTCCCTGGCAATAGACTTCTACGCTCCTCCTAGAGGCAATTATTTCCGCCTCAACACAGGGGGAGCGATGGATCCTACCTATACAGGCCTGACAGGTGAACTTCAGGATCAACTCGATCGCATGCAGGCGGGTGATACCCAAGCTATCGAAAAGGCTCGGGGGGAAATCATCCGACTGGCGGGGGGGCGATTAGAACACCTGGCTCGGCGAATGCTCCGGAAAAACCCCCGACTGCATCGTTGGGAAGAGACGGCGGATGTCCTCCAAAACTCTCTCGTCCGACTGCACCGAGCACTTGAAACCGTTAAACCGGAATCAGTCCGCCAGCTCTTCGGACTAGCAGCCATGCAGATTCGCCGTGAACTTGTGGACATGGCTAGGCGTCATTATGGTCCGATGGGGGAAGGGGCGCACCACCATACCGATGGTCGGATGGCTGAAAACATGCGGCCTGACCAAAGGGACCCCGAGGATCGCTCGGGAGAGCCCTCCTCCCTGGCAGAATGGACCGATTTTCACGAGAAGGTGGATTTGCTTCCCGAACCAGAGAAAGAGGTTTTTCATCTTCTCTGGTATGAGGGACTTAATCAGGAAGAGGCGGCGAAGATTCTCGACGTGACCTCTCGGACGATTAAGAACCGATGGCGGAACGCCAAGATCCATCTTCAGCAAATGCTAGAACAGGGGCCGGAGACAGAAACGTGAACTTTTCAACGGCGGAAGTCGAGCGCGTGCTCGATCTGTGGGAGGATCATCGCGACAGAGGCCAATCGGTCTCGGTCGAAGATCTCACTACGGACCCAGCCGTCGTGAAAGAAGTTCGTCGTCGCATCGATCAGATGGAAGCCATGAATTGGCTGGACGCTGATAACGAGACCATCGACCTAGATTCGAAGAGTGCGTCGACCATTGAGCCGATGCCTGCTCCATTCGATTCATGCATTCCGTGGATGTTTGGAAATCGCTATGTGCTGAATGCGCTCATCGCGGGGGGAGGCTTCGGCCAAGTCTGGAAGGCTTGGGATCGCCGACTCGAACGATATGTCGCGGTCAAAATCTCGAAGATCGATAACACGGCAGAGGCCCGACACGTCGCCAGGTTGCAGCATCCCGGCATCGTCGCGGTGCATGACCTCGGCGAGGAGCAAGGCTTCTGGTATATCGTGTTCGACTTGGTGGAGGGGGTTGATCTCGGCCGTCGATTGACGACAGATCCTCCCACTTGGCGCGAGGTCGTGGAGATCATGTCGCATGTTGCGGACTACGTGCAATATGCGCATGAGAAGGGATTCATTCATCGGGATATCAAGCCGGCGAACATCTTGATCCGAGCAGACGGGACGCCGATCCTCGCTGACTTCGGTATCGCCGTCACTGAGTCCGAATTAAAGGGAGAAGTGACGACGACGGCGGGGACGCTGGCGTACATGGCGCCGGAACTCTTAGTCGGGGACGGCAAACGAGCCGATGTCTGCACCGACGTTTACGGCCTTGGGGTGGTGCTCTTCCAGGCTCTGACGGGGCAACTCCCCTTCGCAGGAAGGAACTTCTGCGAGGTTCGGAAACGTATCCTCTCCGGCGAACCTCCTCACTTTCCGGAGACACCGGGCAAGATTCCTGATGAGCTGAAGGAGGTCACTCTCCGCTGCTTGTCGAAAGATCCGGATATGCGTTTTCAAACCGCGGGAGAGCTGGCGCACGAGCTACGTCGTTTCGTCTACTTCGAATCGTAGGGCTCACGCTCGCCAGAAAAAATGAACACGCCCCTCGTTCCTAAGCGAGGGGCGTGTTTTTTTAAGGATGGTCGGTTCGGGCAGGTCATCGCTTTACGCCGGCTTCGCTTTTCGTTGATCGAGCCCACTCGCCGTATAGACGTTCAACGTCATAGATCATGTACGTCGTGGTTCGCTCCACCGGTTCGCAACTCTTCAAATAATGGATGATCGGATCCTTCGAAAGATAAGACCCGTAAAGAAATGTCGTGCTGACAGCAAGGAACGGGCCATCGACATATTCACGGAGGGATGCGGGATTTATTTCTTCCGTGTGAAGGGCAACACTTCGAAATGGTGGTCGATGGACGGAGGGATCGGTGCCGAAGTACCAGACGTCAACGTGTTTGACCTCGTGATGATCCGCCCAATGGGCGAGTTCCTTTAGTCCTTGTCCCCAATCGTAATTCGAGTCGCTCAGGCAATAATACCCCGTTGCTGATCCTCCCCAAAGCTCGTTGACGTACGTGAGTCCATTCGGCCAAATACGGGCACATGTCCACACGTTGAACCCTATCGCGCAGACGGTGACGGAGGCAGCGACCCAGGAGAAGAGACTCCGCCTCTCCGCGTCGCGCAAGCTCTGAGCCAAGGCAATTGCCAGCGCGACGATTCCCAATGCAATGAGCGGGAGCACCAGTCGAACGCCAATCTGAACGCGCGCGTTGAAACTAAAAAGGAGTAGTGCCATCGCCGCAAGCGCGGGCCAAGTCCAAAAATTCTTTCGCTTCCAAAGAAGGCCAATAACAACCGCCGCGAGCACGCTCACGGTCACCTTCATCGTTAGCGCGAGCGGGAAGTAATACCAGATCGAGCGGCGCCAACTCTCGCCCAGAATATAGGCTCCGTGACCGCGGATATTGTGCTTGATCTGTTGAACGATTCCCTCGCCGGCATTGGTGAAGAGACAAAGATGATCGAACGTCCAAATCATCGTCTCGCGAAACGTTCCCTGCGGCAGCCCACGTGCCCATTTCGTAAAGGTCACTTCAGGTTTCCATTCCGACCCGATCACAAAGAACACGATGAGAAGACCGATGACGACAATTTGAGTCCCATCGCGGCGAAGAGGGGAGAAAACTTGCCAAGTGTCGCGAGCCCAGTCGCTCCAGGATCGATCCGTTTCCCGCTTCCAACTTCCCTGACGAACGACTCGCTGAAGTTCGATGGCGCAAAGGATCAATGGTCCGTAGACGAGGGCTGACGCTTTCGCAAGTAGCGATAACCCATAGAGCAATGCCGGAAGCCCGACTCTGAATCTCCAGGTCGAATCGCGAGCGATCGAAAAGTGATACCCAAGCGCAAGTAGGAACGCAGTGATCGAAATATCGGTGGTGGCGAGGCCTGCGTGAGCCAAGAGGGACGGCTCGCAGGCTAGGAAGAGGAGCGCGAGACGGCCCCCCCACGGGCCAGCGACCTCTCGC
>JAIEPU010000266.1 GCA_019748235.1 bacterium | reverse complement strand
GAAACCCGATGAATTCTCGGCGATGGGCTTCCTCGTCGCCGAGGATTTGAATCGCCATGTCCTGCGTGACGTAGTCGGTCCCTTCGCAGAGACGAATGATGAGGTTGTACTGCTGCACCGCCCCCTCCTCTGCTTCGATCACTCCCTTGATGACAGCGACGACGTCCGTGGTGTCATCGCTCGGCTGAAGAGATGTCTGCGTGAATTGAAGAGCTTGCGATCCGAGGACCTTCCCACCGATTGTCTTGATGCGGTTTGCCAGTCGCGTGGCATGCCCCAGTTCAGCGGTAATGTCGGCTTGAAGTGACTTCTTGATTTCTTCGGCACGAACTCCATCGAGAGAAACGCTATTGGCGAGGTAATTAAGAACCGTCTCAAGTTCCATCATGTAAGCCTTCTGCAAGGCGGCGATGATCTGTGCCTTCTTCTCCTCCGACATCGGATTCTCCTTCCAGAACGAGAACAGAATGAAATCAAGAGCTCAGCGTCACACGTACACACGTCGATTGTAGATATACCACTCAAGTACTAGGAGGCCCAATCCCGCCAAAGCCAGCCATTTCCAAAGCTCCAGCCGGCTCTTGTAATCGCGACTCACATCTTTGGACTCTGAGGTTCCAAGTCGAACGTCCTCGGCAGCGGCAATCCTTGATTCATTGTCATCGAAGAGATTGACCGGGACAGTCTGCGACTCGTCTCCCACCCGCCAGCGGTAGAAACCTGTCCGATTGGTGTCGAGAAACTCGACCGTTCCATCGTCGCCGGGTCGCAATTTTTCGATGCTCCCGTCAGGAAGTTCCATCGTCGTCGATTCCGCTCGCCGGCGTGGCTGAAAGATAATCGGGTTGCCCGTTCGATGGATATCGGCGGAATGCCATTTCGTTCCTCCGAGCGTACGAATCACATTCATGATGAAAAGAGGAAAGCTCGGCTTCAAAGGCCAATCCGTTTGCCAGGCCCCTTTATCGTCAACGAGGGGGATCGTAAGAACGAGGTCGATGAACGCCCCACGCGACATGCTCGCCAAGACGAGCCCCTTGTCAGTTTCGATGAGTGACTTCCAGCTGTCACTGGGCGAGATCAGGCTTGCCTCAAACAAATTCACGTCATCAAGATTGAGAAACTGAAGAAGCGGATTTGACGATTCCCACGCGAGAATTACCGGTCCTTTGGCGTCTAACTTCTTCGCCTCCATTTCCACGGGAATCGTTCCGATGAAAAAGGTATTGGCGGAAGGCATGACCTTGGGACGACACCGATCAAAGATCACTAGATCGAACCGATCGTCGTCGCTTCCTCCTGCAATGGGACGATCGACTTCAGAAAGAGGTCGGCGCTCGATCTCCGCGATGTGGGCAACACTCGGCGTCGCGAGAGCGGCTTCCAGTGGGGGATTTTCGGGGCCGACATACAGGATGCGGACAGGAACAGGTGGAGAAACGACCGCATAGGCGACATCGTCAACAGCGAAGTCGTCGGCGGGAGCCAATTGCAAACTGACCCGGGCATTATTCGAACCAGTGTAAGGAAAGGTGACCATCGAGGAGCTATTCGGAGAGAGATCCACTCCTCGAAGGTCGATACGTTCCCCATCGACTCGCAATTCCGCGGAGACTTTTGTCGGCTCATCCTTAAACGATTGAATCCGCGCGACGATGTCTCTTTTTTCTGGATCGCTCGCGCGCGGAACGGCGGAGAGTGACATGATGCCGACATTGTCGACAGACGTTCCGACTCGGAGATACTTCGTCTTCATTCCCTTAAGAGAGATATCATCGACATCGGCAAATCGGCCGTCACTCAAGAGGTATAGCGTTGCTTCCGGAGTATTCGTCGTCGCCGCGGATTCCTTGTCAGCCGGGTGAAGCATCGCACTGGCGATGAGAAGTGCCTCTCGAATATTCGTGGGACGGTCCGTCTGTTCAATGGAATCGATCGCCTGACGCAAAGTCCCCTTCTCCGACGTGTAGGATGAGACGACTCGCGCGGAATCGGCAAACGCGATGATCATAGCGGCGTCAGCGCCCTGCATCTGATCGACGAGTTCGAGAGCGCGGCGTTTGGCCTCCCCGAGACGATGGGGTTTTACATCATGGGTCGCCATACTGGCGGACTGATCGATTACAAGTACGATGCGATCTCCCGTCACAGCGACATTCCACGCAGGCCTTAGGAGGGCAAGGAGCAGCGCTGCCACCACGAGAAGTTGAAGTAAAAGGAGGATGTTGCGTCGCAACCGCTGCCAGAGCGAGTTGACCCGCAGATCCTCAATACTTTTCTTCCAAAGAAACGTACTCGGCACTTCCAGTGGCCGACGCTTCAAGCGAAGGAAGTAAAGAAGAATGATGCCGACGGGGACGGCTAGAGCAATCGCCCACTGCCAGACACTGAGTGAGTTGAGCAGAACCAAAGAAGCACTCCCTCAGATTCTTTGGCTATTAGCTTTTCGCCGCCAGCAATGCGTCAGCAGGCACAAAAGAACTGTGACCAACCGGCGATGCCGCCGCCTCGACCATTACGGGAATCGCTTTGAAGGCCGGCGTTTTCGAACGGGGGTCGAGCGATTTTGGCACCAGCACATTTGACTCTGGATAGTAGACGAGCGCATTTCCCCGGCGAATATCAAACGCGCGGGCGAGAACTGGTCCGTAGGTTCCGGTATCGCTTCTGACGAGGACCGGTTGATTCTCGCTGAGCCCTCGCTCCTTCATGTCATCTGAGTTCATGAGGATGATGTCGCGCCGCTCTTGTCCGCGATAAAGATCCTCTTCCTCGTACACTACCGTGTTGAATTGCCCTTCCGAGCGAACAGTCATCAAACGAAGCGTTTTCCCATCACCTATCAATGCCGGAATGGGATGTGTGTGAAACTGAGCCTTACCGCTAGGAGTTGCAAATCTTGGTTGATGGAACGTTCGACCGGCAATCTGAAACTCTTCCTTTGTCTTGTCGATTTCGCCAATCTTTTCGTAACCAGGAATGATATGAGAGATGGCCTGTCTGATATTCGAGTGTTCCTGCATGGATGCCCAATCGACGCCGCCATGATCTCCTAAGACGCCGCGCGCGATCGTCGCAACGACTTCAACTTCACTCTTAATCGTTTTATGGCGAACGATTCCTCCGTCACTGAGGCGGACATAGTTGAACATCGACTCTTGCGTCGTCGACTGCGGTTCCTCGTCACGAGCAAGGACCGGGAAAATGATCGTTTCCTTCCCCGTTCCCCAGGCGTGCCCCGTATTGAGAGTAGTGCTCAAGTAGATGACGGTGTCGATCCGCGACATCGCCTCGGCCGCGTAGTTCGAATCCGGATTACTACCGAAAAGATTCCCTCCTAAACACCAGGCGAATCGAACTTTCCCCTGGTGAGCTGCTTCCATGCAGCCAAACGTATCCGCGCCGGGCTTCGTGGGAAGCTTCACGCCGAACTCGTGTTCCAGTGCCTCGAAGACCTTATCCTTCAGAACCGGCGTGACCCCCATCGAGCCGATCCCCTGCACATTGCTGTGCCCGCGAATCGGCAGGACTCCGGCGTGAGGTCGACCAACCATTCCCCGCAACAGTGCGAGGTTGACAATCATCTGCACATTGTCCACGCCATGATGATGGTGCGTGATCCCCATCGTCCAGGCAAAGACGGTCGCCTTCGACTTCAAATAGAGGTTCGCCGTCCTCTCGATCTCGACTCGAGTGACGCCAGACTTTTCTTCAATTTCATCCCAGGTCGTTTGCTCAACAAGTGAGCGGAAGTCATCAAAACCTTCCGTGGCCGCCGCGAGGAATGCGTCGTCCGTTCCCTTTCGCTCCAATACTAACTTGGCGATTCCAAACATCAGGGCGATGTCACCGCCGATGTGCGGCTTCAAATAAATGCTGGCAATCTCACTGCCGAACAAGAGGCTCTTCACGTCGGACGGAACGCGGAAATTGACGAGCCCCGTCTCCGTCACTGGATTGATGACGACCACATGTCCGCCACGGCGTCTCACTTCCATCAAGGTTCGCATCAGACGTGGATGATTCGAAGCAGGATTGCCGCCGATCAAGAAGACGAGATCGGCTCCATCAATGTCTTCGAGCGTGATCGTGGCGGTTCCCGTCCCGAGAGACCCCATTAATCCGACGCCGCTCGCTTGATGGCAGTAATACGAACAGTTGTTGACGTTATTGGTGCCGTAAAGGCGTGCGAAGAGTTGAAGAAGGAAGCTGGCTTCGTTCGAGGAGCGACCGCTGAAATAGAAGAATGTGTCGTCCGGCACCGAAGCTTTAAGCTTGTCAATCACTCGCTTGAAAGCATCATCCCAGGAAATGGGCCGGTAATGGCTCGCACCCGCCTCTGCAATGACCGGCTGGGTGATTCGCCCCGCCGTTTCCATTTCACGTGGAGTGAACTGCCGAAGCTGATCGATCGAATACTTGGCGAAGAATTCTGGTTTGATGGCACCTTGCATATCGGCCGCCATCGCCTGCATCGACTTCTTACATACTTCCGGCCAATGCCCGGCTTCGTTTCGCATCCCTCCGAGCTGGCCACCCATGCCGAGGGCACAGGTCTTGCAGGCATTTCGGGAGCTCATCGATTTCCAAAATCGCCACGGGCCGACCTTCCAGGCCATCCGCAAACTGTAAACGATTGCCGGCCAACCGCCACCACTCTTTACTCGACGCATGACACCTTTCTCCCGCTCCCCCCCGGCAGAAACCGAAAAGGCAATTGACCCTATTCTACAAGCCGATCGGGACGCGCTCAGCAATCGATCTGAGCTTTTGAAGGAGGAGTGAACGGAGGTGGAAATCGAACATGCTGAGGACTAGATCGAGCGAATTGAGAAATTCACGATTACGAAAGGCTGGATTTATCGAGATTGGATCGCGAGTGATGCGCCATTGAGTTGATCCAGTGCCGTGCGGAGCTGTCGATCAGTTTCCGGCATGGGCTTGCGAAGAACGGGAGGTTCCTCACCGAGTTGGCTCTCTCCTCGGGTAACGACAACGTCGGGATCAACACCAACCCCTTGAAGTCGTTTATCGGTGGGGGAGAAGAAAAGCGCGGTTGTTAACCGAAGCCCGGTTCGCACGGTGGTGAGGGGGAAGATACTTTGCACCGACCCCTTACCATAGGTACGGGTGCCAACAATCGTGCCGCGATGATGATCTTGGATGGCACTGGCAAATATTTCACTCGCGCTCGCACTTTCGCTGTCGACGAGGACCACCATCGGCAACTTACGGGTCGCCTTCGGGCGTGCGCGATGTGCCCAGTTCTGTCCCCATGCACGGCCGCGAGTGGAAACGAGAACTCCTTCTCCAATGAACAGGTTCGCGACATCGAGGGAGACGTCGAGTAGACCACCCGGATTACCGCGAAGATCGACGATGATAGAGCGCATTCCCTGCTTCTCGAGATCTTCCAAAACGGCGCGAAGTTCTTCCTCGGTGTTCTTCTGAAACGATTCGATCCTCACATATCCGACGCCGGTCGTCTTATCGATGATTCGAGACTCACGCACGCTATGGACAATCACTTCCCTACGAACAATCGAAATCAATCGGCTCTGCCCGTTTTCATTCTGCACTTCGATCTTCACCGCGGATCCATCTGGCCCCTGAAGCCGGTTGGCCGCTTCTTCGGCATTGTGACCCGCGAGGCGAACCCCATCGACGGAGAGAATCAATTCCTCATCAATGAGTCCGGCATCTTGGGCCGGGCTGGAAGGAAGAACCTCCACGATCCGAAGGCCCTGGTCCTCACCTCGTACTTCCACGCCGAGCCCGACGAAGTTTCCGTCGATCATCGAGTAAAGTTCATCGAGCCGATTCGGGCTGAGATGCGTCGTGTAAGGATCAAGAGATTCGCAAGCGCCCGTGATGAATTCGAGTGGGGCGGCCGCCGTGTACCTGCAACCATGAACGGTACAAAGACGAACCACGTTTCGTAGTTCAGCGGACGCTTCGAGATTCGAATTGATCTGGCCGAGTCGACCGGCCGCCTGTGCGACACGGGTTCGAAGCTGTGCGAGGACATCGGGTGACGTTTTCGGAAAATTCGTCGAAACGAAAACGGGGCGATCGAGCGCCACACAGAGCGTGCGGTAACCCGACAGCACCAAGTCACGAACGGGAACTTCGCGAACGTAGTGTGTTTGAATTTTGGCGAGCACTTCTCGATAGAGACCCAGCGATTCCGACTCGGAAAGGGTGAGAAGGTCCTTCTGAAAACTGACGTCATGGTAACGGCGGCTTAAACTGTAGAACTGCTCCGCCGTGTTCCATCGCTGACGAAGTTCAGAGTCTTCGGGATAGATGCGAAGAGCACGCTGGTAAAGGTCGGCGGCCTGTTGCCAGAGTTGGCGCCGCTCAAGGTCTTGCGCCCGATCGAGAAAAAGATTCCGCTGCTCGGGAAGAGCGATGTTGGTGGTCGTCTGACCCAATCCAACATTCGAGAACAGCGTGAGCAGTACAAATAAACTGCTCGTCCAAGACCGGGTCGACCAGGTCATCGAGCTCTCCGGAGCAGTCCCAAACCACGTGCCGAACTCGCCTCCCCCCTGACAGCCAAGTCGACCGCAGGCTAGGCGTGCTCAACTCCCTCCAGTTCGGGAACCTCAATAGGTGCAAAATCAATGAGAGTCGTTACCGCACCAGGATAGCGCGTGATTTGCAGTTCGTCAAAGCAGCATGAAGAGAAGAATATCTACCGAACCTCAGTTTCGCTCCGAATATTCCGTGCATAGCGATTGTGACGGAGATGGATCCGACCCGATCGCATGTGAAGCACGACACTCTGTCGGGTCGAGCTTTATTTTCGCACCTAAGGCACTCCCTGGAAAAGTGCTGGGGGTGATTGATTCGGTGCTGAAAGACTGGGTAAGTGAGGAAAAATGTCCGCAACACCCCACTGAACAATCCCTCAGGATGGGCGAAGCCTATTCTTAACCTTTGGAGTGACGATGGTATGTCAGAACGGGTGATAGCGGAAAAAATATTGACGGCCGCTCCAGTGATCGATTGCAGCACAAAGACAGGCCGTTCCGATGGAGCGAAGTAAATCCCCATCAGGGGGAAGACTCAATGAGGTCAGTCTCCATGTGTCGATGCTGGTCAGTGACCAGTACCGAGACAGAGTGGGCATTTAACCTTGCCCGTCGCGTTACAAGTTGGACAAGTTTGCTCTACCTGCTGATTCTGGACAATATTGCCTCCGATGAGGTCGCGCCCGACAACTGAGGATTTCTCGACCAATATCTTTCCTCTCTTGCAATCCTTGACCGGACAATCCACTTCACCTTTGGTGTCACACAAGAGGCACGCGTTATCCTCGAGCATGAGTCGCCCGGCGACTTGCTTATTACCGGGCGTCCCCAATATCTTGATTTGCACGACCGATTTACTGACTGATTTGTCGAGGTCTTGAAGCGACATCGCCACCGTTTGGGTGGAGGAGGCTGCCTGAATCCCGTTCTTTTGAAGCAGCGACAATAAATCCCCTGACGGAATGCCGATGCAGATGGGCATATCCACTCGGTAGGCCCCCTCAAGCACCCCCACGACGGCGCCAGTCAAGTCGCAAATGGGCCCACCACTATTTCCAGGATTGGCGATCGCGCTGTGCAGGAAATTGTCACTTGTCGATTTATCAGGCAATGAAGTGACGATGCCGTCCGTCATCTTCAGTGTACTTCCCAGTACTGTTGGTTGTGGATAGCCGAACACCGCGATCTGCACGCCTCGATTCAAGTTGTTCGACAGGACAAGGGGTTTCAATTTCAAGCCGGGACAACGAATGATGGCAAGATCTCGCCCCTCATCGGTCGCAACAACTTGTGCAGGAGAACCCTCCGGAGACAATTCGGAAGAGGTGATGAGCAGGCCCGTTGATCCGTCGACCACGTGATAATTCGTAGCCACAATCTCCGGGGCGACCACGAAGCCCGAAGCATAGCCACTCACTATGTCACTCAGTGGGTCAGCACTTGCTTTCGCGGACTGTTTTTCCTCTCCGCGAACGATGGGACAGACATAAACGAATCCACTCGCCACATCGGCGGATTCCCCGCCGACTTTCGCCTTACCGTAAATGGCGAGAGCCTTCTTCAAAGTCCGCTCATCGACTCCACGAAACATCGTGAGGGCCTTCTTATTCGCAAGCATGATGAAACGACCCACGTTTTGGCTGATATGGGCTGACTCAGGAGCAACTGCCAGCGCTAAGCTCCAGTGTTCGATCGCATCGGAGTATTTCCGAAGCCGAATTTCGCAAAGGGCGAGATTGTTGAGAATCGCAGCGTCCTTGGGGACGATATCGAGTCCCGCATCAAAACAATTGGCTGCCCCCTTGAAGTCTCGCTTGAGAAGCGCCAGCAACAATCCTTCCCAGCACTTGGCGGTTGGATTGTCAGGATCAAGCTTTCCCGCTTCCTTCAAACGCTCAATCGCCACATCGTCCGTGGAGGCGTCGAGCACCGTTAGTGCTTCATTAACGAGTCGCTCCGACTCCTTCCGGCGAGTGATCGCTTCCTCTTTGGTGAGCCATTCTTTTCCCACCCGGTGAAGATCCTTGTCGGCACTCTCCTGCCACTTCCCGATATTCAGATTCAATAACTCCTTCTCCTCGTCGGTGGTAGCGGGGTTCGATAGGAGCGACTGGTATAAGACCACCACATCGCGTGCGGAGGATGAGCGCGCGGCGAAAGACTCGATATTCTTTGGGGTCAGTGTCTCCATTTCCGGTAACTTGGCCGTGCTCAACGGCGTGGAAGATGATCTCTTCACCGAGGAAACAGGTTTCGCGGGAGTGGAACCGGTGCGAGGCCCCGTGCTAGCCCCGGCCGATGATACGAAACGCTTTACCTTGCCGGTTTCTTCGTCGTAAAAGACAGAGACTTGACCATCCTGTGTCAGGGCATTAACCCCAGGGGTTTTATCGAAGAGGATGAACTTCTTCTCGTCTTTCTCGCCTGATTGAACGACGACGAAACCCCGTTTCGTATCGAGCGTTTTCACCTTGCCGGAAAAGCTCTTGAGCGTCCCTGCGTCCGACACTGCGGTCAAAACAAAGAGTGCCGCGCAAGTGAATATCGAGACTCGATTCATGGGGCAGGCTCCCAGGAAAGAGGTTGTTTATGTGATAATTTGTTCAGATCAGAAGTTAAAGATTTAGAGGACAGAAGTCAATAGGCTCGTCGCGAATTCAATAATCAATCGACCTACAGCTTCTTCATCCCCGCTTTGACTTCGTCGAGCGTCAGAGGCTTGTTGGTGGGAACGACGACGCACCAGCATTCGGAACCGCTCGCATCGAGCACGATCTGGTAATCATTCGGAACTTGAAAGCCAGTCGGAGTAGGCTCATGCCCGTGAATGAGGACATTCGATTTGAATAGTTTCGCAAATTTGCCGACGAACTCGTTGTCGTGTTCGCGTCCCCAGACCATCGCATAGGCCGAGCCGCCCGCGAGGATATCCTCATTCGAAAGTTCGCGAGTCAGTACTTTGGGGTCGAACGATTTCGCCGACGCCTTGTCGGGCAACGTATGGCTGATGAAGACACCATTCTTAAGTCGAATGGCAAGCGGACATGAAAGAATAAAGTCTTTGTAGAGTGACGCGATGCGCTGGGCCGCCGGGCCGTAGTTGTAATCGAGCCCCACCGCAAAGGCGTGGTTTTGCGAGACGCCGCCTTTGTTCAACGATACCTGTGTGCATTCGGATAATTCGTGATTGCTCAGAAGAAAGTGAACTCGCTCAGGGAATTGTCGTTTCAGCTTTGCCACGTCTTCGAGAAGCATGTGGCTCATGCAGCCTCCCCCCTCATACGCGGGGCCGCCATGAATCACCTCTTGCAGAACGAGATGTCGCTTTGGGTGATTCGCCAAATCGGCAAACTTGAGCGTCTTGTTGAAGTTGGCCCTATTGCCGTGCAGATCCCCCACGATCAACACTTCGTCTGCTTCCTCGGGACCGAGTTGCACCACCGAACCTCGGCGACCGGGCGTCTTCCGATTGGCCTTGGTGGCTGCCAGGAATCGATCGTCGAGTTCATGAAGAAAATCAATCGTGACGCGCATGAAGCGATTTCACCTCTCCTGCGTTGACGGTTTAGTCAGACGCGCCTTCGCCAGCCGACAATCGATGCTTTTCTAAATGCTCATAGAGCTC
>JAIEPU010000313.1 GCA_019748235.1 bacterium | reverse complement strand
AGAGGTAACGGCGGGAATGGTGGTACTGGAGGAAACGGCGGGAACGGCGGAACCGGTGGTGGCGGAGGTGCTGGCTCAACCACTAGTGGAAATGGTCAAGCCGGTGATGGAATGGATGGGAAAGCGGGTGCTGAAGGAGGAGAAGCAGGCGAAGGTTCGGCTGGACCCGATGGTGCTGACGGCGGAGTTGGAGGAAAGGCGAGCGGCGGAGGCATTGCGATTTATGGAGGAGCGGTTCAGATCAACTATGGCGTTACCACTTATAGCACATCGTTAGGTGGGACAGTCGTAGGCGGGCATGGCGGAGTCGGAGGCAAAGCAGGTAGCGGTCGCGCAGGAGGAAGCGGCGGACTCGCAGGCGCCGGCGGCGGTGGGGGCGGCGGTGATTTCGGAGGCACTGGTGGCAAAGGAGGGACTGGTGCTCAAGGTTCCAACGGCGGAGAAGCGGGACTTGTTGTCGGAAAGGCCGGAGATGGTGGTGACGCGAACGGTGCGGCCATTGCGATGACGACGGGAAGTGGGTCGTTGAGCTACGTCACTGCTAGTGGTTCACTCACTGGAGGTGATGGTGGCATCGGTGGGTCTGGAGGTTCAGGAGGAAGTGCTGGCGGAACCTCTGGGGGCGGACATGGTGGTAACGGAGGAACATTCTCTGGGGGCACTTCAGGATCTGGTGGGAATGGCGGCGATGGTGGTGGCGTCGGTGCATCTGCAACTTATGGCGCAGAGGGTGGTAGCGGCTTAGACGGAGGTAAAGGAGGAAATGCTAATAACCTCATCTACGGCGGGGGGACACTGAGCATAGCTAATTCTTCGCTTTCTATATGGTCCATTCTCGGTGGCACCGGTGGAATGGGTGGTAATGGTGGCTACGGCGGATCTGGATTGAATGGTGGCTCCGGCGGAAGTGGTGGGACAGGTGCGTCGGCAGGTAGCACGGGCCTGGGCGGGAATGCCTTACAGGGAGGTAACGGAGGTGATGGTGGCAATGGCGGTAACGGCGGAAACGTCGTGCGTGACTACATCGTTGTCAGTTCTACCACTGCGGGGCCTGGCGGTTCAAAAGGCAGCCATGGAGTAAAAGGAACGAACGGTACACCCGGTTCGCCGTTTGGTGCTTTAGTACCAACCCCTCCTGACAATCATGACGGCGACGATGGCGACGACGGTACTGCGGGAAGCATCATTTAAAATCTTCTCTGTCGCTGTCGTAATTTGGAATGGGAGAAACTTCGTTTCTCCCATTTTCAGTTTTCAACTTCCACATGCTCGCTGCTGATGACGAGGTTACGTTGATCGATGAGATTGATGAAGTAAACGGTCGTTCCTTCGGGAAGGGTGGCGACGACCTCGTGCTTGTCGTTATCGACGGTGGCGGGAATCGTTTCCCAAAGTCGTTCCTTCCAACCGCCGGTCGACTTGGTGAAAAGCAGTTCGGCCTTTTCGACTGGTGCTTCGCTCTTGAACACAATCCGAACAATCTGCCCTTCTTGTTTCTGATCAAGGATTCTCGCGAGGGGTTTGCCTCCCTTCAGGATCGAATTGGCGAAGGCGTGGATTTCCTCTGGCTTTTCGCCGGGTCCGTTGTGGCCGTGAGGCATGCGCAGGCGGATGCAAAGTGTCGATTCACCACCTGCGGCACGATATGACTTCTGCACCGCATAAAGTGAGAACGCATTGTCGTTCGTTCCCGTCACCCAAAGCTTGGGCATATTCCCCTTTGGTAGGTAATGAGCGGGATCCCACATCGCGAGCCAACGCTTTCCACGATCACCCGAGTTCGCAAGCGAC
The DNA here is from genome assembly GCA_019748235.1 of bacterium. Taxonomy (GTDB): domain Bacteria; phylum Planctomycetota; class Planctomycetia; order Kolteriales; family Kolteriaceae; genus JAIEPU01. Next base: position 8,360 of record JAIEPU010000313.1, on the reverse strand, counting down.
TTCGTCATCAGATAGTCGTCAGCGAGGAACCCGCATCCATACACCGGGGTCGAGAACTTGAATCGATCGTCAAGTCCGGACACGATGCACGTGAGATAACCACCCCAAGAGATCCCCGTCAGTCCGATTCGATTCGGATCGACTTCGGGCATGGAGCGAAGGAGAGAGTGAGCGAGGATGACGTCGGCGACCGCGTGATAGTTCCATTGATCGGTCATCGGCTCATCCGCCGTCGCCACATTGTTGCCGGGAGGTCCCCCCGCTTCGTGCCGTTCCCAGTGCGCGTACTTGCCGCGAGGCACAGTGCCGCAGGTATCCATTGCGATGGCGGCATAGCCGCGCTTCGTCCAGAGGCGGACCCAATCTTCAAAGGCGGTCCCACCTCCTCCATGAACGAGGACGATGCCCGGCACTTTTGCATTCGGCTCCATCTTTGGCAGGCCAACCCAGGCGAAGACTCGGGTCGGCTTACCTTTGTAAGGCATCCCCTCGTAAAAGATCGCTGTCATCCCCTCGGCCTTGAAACCCTCCGCCGGATAGGTCTTCGGCGCGACGAGCATCGTCGGCGCGACGGTCATCAACGGTGATTCGTCGGCACACAAAGCGTTCGACAATGATAGGGACGTGATCACTGCCCAATGGATTGGACGAACTCGAAAAGACATGCGACTGAACTCCGAGTGATGAGATGACGATCATCCCACCTTAACGGAGTTCGATGCATGAAACGACTCGGAACTTGCTGGTTAAAGGGAAGTAGGACTCACCGGTATTGCTGCTTCTCGTTCGGCCTGCGGTGATTCCTCATGTTGGTAGGACGACGGAGGCGGGGAATACTTGCGTCGGTGCGACCAGTCTCGAATCAAAACATAGAAGGCTGGGGTAAGAAAGAGCCCGAAAATGGTGACCCCAAGCATCCCGAAAAAGACCGCGGTCCCAAGAACCTGACGCATTTCCCATCCTGGACCGACCGCGCGGGCGAGTGGCACCACTCCGAGAATGAAGGCGAATGATGTCATCAAGATCGGACGAAGCCGAAGCCGGCATGCCTCGACCGCCGCATCGAATCGATCTCGTCCCTCATCTTCGAGTTGCTTGGCAAACTCCACAATAAGGACAGCATTCTTTGCTGCCAATCCAATAAGAACGACGAATCCGATTTGCGTGATCAGGTTGTTATCCATTCCACGAAAGAAGATTCCCGCGAGAGCAAAGGGAATGCAAACCGGCGCGATGAGAATGATCGCCAGCGGCAAGGTCCAGCTTTCATACTCCGCCGAATGTACGAGGAAGACGAACAGTACGCAGAGAGGAAAGATATAAATCGCCGTGTTACCCGCGAGCTTCTCCTGAAAGGCGAGATCCGTCCATTCGATTGTCATGCCAGGGGGAAGGACCTCGGCTCCAATTTGCTCGATGGCCGCCATCGCTTGTCCAGAACTGAATCCGGGCGCAGAGTCACCTTGAACTTCTGCCGATGGGTACATGTTGTAGCGGACGACTCGGTCCGGTCCGCTGCGCCATTCAATGTTCAAGACCGACGCGAGAGGAACCATCTCTCCATCTTTGTTTCGCGTCTTGAGCAAACGGATGTCCTCCGCTTCTGAGCGAAAGTCACCCTCTGCTTGGGCACGAACCTGAAAGGTGCGGCCGAAGAGATTGAAATCATTGACGTACGCGGAGCCAAGATTGACCTGCAGTGCTTCGAAGATATTCGCGAGTGGCACGTTGAGCATGTTTGCCTTCACCCGGTCGATATCGGCATAGAGTTGTGGTGACGTCGCGCGGTAGGTCGTGAAGACGCTGCGAAGGGCTGGATTCTGATTTGCCTTGTCGATGACGAGATTCGTTGCCTCTTGAAGTGCGATCGGACCTCTATTGGCACGGTCTTGGACCAGGAATTTGTAGCCCCCGGCGGTCCCTAATCCTTGAACGGGGGGAGGCGGAATCACGAAGATGTCGGCTTCTGGGAATTCGAAGAGCTTCTGCTGCAATCGCATTAAGAGGTCGCCGGCATGGAAACCATGCTCGCTCGATTCATGGGTGATGAAGATCGCTCCCGCGTTCGGACTGTTCGATCGAGTCGCGCCGGAAAATCCTGCGAAGCCGACAGCATGCTGAACGCCGGGTGTTTTCAAAATCTCTGCCGTCGCCATCTTGATGAGCTTGTCCGTTCGTTCAAGTGAAGCGCCGTCGGGGAGTTGAATAGCAGTGATGAGATATCCCTTGTCTTGGGCGGGAATGAATCCGCCAGGGACGGTATTGAATCCGTAGACCGTGAGCGCGATCAGTCCCGCATAGATCAATACGCCGATGAAGCTCCGTCGCACCACCATGTGAACGCCGTTCGCATAACCGTTGCTGGTCGCTTCAAAAATCCGGTTGAACCACCGGAAGAACCAACCGAAGAGAAAATTCCATAGCCGCGTGAACCAATCGGGCTTCGCGCCATGAGCAGGCAAGAGAATAGCGCAAAGAGCAGGCGTGAGCGTGAGTGAGACGAATGCGGAGATCATCGTCGAAACGGCAATCGTCAGAGCGAACTGCTGAAAGAATTGCCCGGTGATGCCGGAGATAAATGCGGTTGGGATGAAGACTGCTGAAAGTCCAAACGCAATGGCGATCACCGCTCCGGTGACTTCCTCCATTGCTTTGTGAGCGGCTTCACGCGGCGACAGTCCGAGCGAAATATGTCGTTCGACATTCTCCACGACGACGATCGCATCATCGACCACGATGCCGATGGCGAGCACCAGCCCAAAGAGCGAAAGCATATTCAGGGAGAACCCGAATCCTGACATGGCCGCGAATGTTCCCACCAGGGAAATCGGGATCGCGAGCAACGGGATGAGACTTGCCCGCCAGGTTTGAAGGAAGATGAGAACGACAACAATGACAAGGAGGACGGCTTCGTAAAGCGTGTGGAAAACTGAGTTGATGGCCTCTCGAACAAAGACCGTTGGATTGTAGACGATGTGATATTCGAGCCCCGGAGGGAACTGCAGCGACAGTTCCTTCATCACGTTTTCGACCCCCTCGGATGTTTCGATCGCATTCGAACCAGGTCGCTGTGCGATGACTAATGCCACAGCGGGCTTATTGTCGAGATAGCTATTCACCGCATAGTCGCGAGCACCAAGTTCAATTCGCGCGATATCTCGAACGCGGATGAGTTGACCCTTGTCACCGGTGCGCAGAATGACGTTTTCAAACTGTTCGGGTTCGAGCAGACGACCGAGGGTGTTGACTGTCAATTGATAGTCACGTCCTGTCGGCCCCGGAGGTTGACCGATGACGCCTGAGGCGACTTGAATGTTCTGTTCACGGAGTGAGTTAACGACGTCCCCGGGCGTGAGTGATAGATGGGACAGCCGTTCGGGATCGAGCCAAATTCGCATGCTGTATTCGCGAAGTCCGACCGGCGTAACGTCGCCGACTCCTTCGACACGAGCCAATGCATCACGAACTTGAATAAGTGCATAATTGCCGATGTAAAGCTGATCGAAACGATTATCAGGCGACGTCATATGAACGACCATTAACAGGTCAGGAGACGATTTAAGAGTGGTGATGCCGAGCCGTCGCACGTCTTCGGGCAATCGTGGCTCGGCGATCGCGACTCGGTTTTGCACGAGCACCTGAGCTTTATCGAGATCGGTACCCAGACGAAAGGTGATCGTGAGCGTCATCGCGCCGTCGGTCGTGCTCTGCGACGACATGTAAAGCATGTCCTCGACGCCGTTAACCTCTTGTTCGATGGGAGTCGCGACGGTGGCCGCGATGACCTCGGGAGATGCGCCGGGATACGATGCACGAACGAGAATCGTCGGCGGAACCACATTCGGGTACTGCGCGGCGGGAAGCCGCAAATACGAAATGGCTCCCAGCACCAAGATGACGATCGACAGGACCGAGGCGAAGATTGGTCGGTCGATGAAGAAATGGGGGAGTCGCATGATCTCTACTCTCCGGGGGCGACGGCGTTAATGAGTGGGGGCTGCAGTGCGACAGGTTGCCGGAGGGGAGTACGCTCGACGAGTCCTGCCGAGGCATCGAGCCGTTTCAACATCAGATTGCTGGTTGAATCTCTTTTGATCCACTCTGATTCCGGAACCGGTTGATAATCGTCGGGAAGACCGTCGTCCTGCCGTAGCTCGATCTTTTCCAGGGTCGGCTTCGCGGTGAGGCCGGGACGAACACGCTGCGTCCCTTGCGTGATGATCTTCTCTGTTCCTTTGAGTCCTTCCCGAACGACGCGGAGACCATGCACCGTCGGACCGATCTTGATCTCCTGCCGACGAATGGTGCCGTTGTCTTCGACCACGTAAACGAATTTGACCGACTGATCGCTGCTGATGGAGAGGTCTGGAATGAGGATCGCCTCATAAGACGCGCTCCCAGGAAGACGAAGTCGTGCAAACAGCCCCGGCGTCAGCGAAAGATCCGTGTTCCGAAGAATGGCTCGGCCGCGCATGGTTCCCGTGTTCGGATCCAGGCGGTTATCAACGAAGTCCATGTGTCCTTTGTGTGGGAAGTCCGGCTTCTCATCGGCGAGGGCGACGAACACTGGATTCTTGACATCGCGGGAACTTCCTCGTTTACCGCTCTGCGCGAGCCGTTGATATTTCAGAAAGGCGGATTCGTCCGCGTCGAAGTAGCAATGAATTGGATCGAGTGAGACAATCGTGGTCAGGAGAGTCGATTCTGCCGTTCCTCCACTGACAAGATTCCCCTCCGTCACCACTCGCTTACTGACACGGCCGGTGACGGGGGAACGAACTTCGGTATAGGTCAGATTCAACTTCGCCGACTCGACCGCTGCCTCCGCTGTTCCTATTGCGGCCGTTGCGGCGACGATTGCCGACTTTGCCGATTCAATTCGTGAGCCAGACGATTCGACCGACGCGCTCGCTTGGACCAGGGCAGACTCTCGCGTGTCGTAGTCCTCTTTGCTGATCGCCTTCTCCGCGAGAAGCTGCTCCGCTCGTTTCATCCTCTTCTGCTCGAGTACCTCTTGAGCGACCGCTTCCTTCTTGTCCGCCTCTGCTTGAGCGAGCATCGATTTCGCTTCTGTCTCTCGGGCTTGTGCCTCGGCTAAGGCGGCCTCCGAACGGTGAAGCTCCGCAGTGTAGGGACGCGGGTCGATGACACAGAGAAGGTCCCCTTTTTTTACAATCTGTCCTTCCTTGAAGTGGATCGACTGCAAGAATCCACCGACGCGAGCCCGGACTTCAACAAACTCAATCGGCTCGAGCCGGGCCGTGTATTCGTCCCACTCAACAATGCGATGAGTGATGGGCACAGCGACTTTTACATCGATCGTGGAAGGGGGAGCCATCGGGGGTGGAGCATTCGAGCAACCTGAGATGAGAATTACAGAAGTGACGCCAACGAGCGAAGGGAAGAATCGTTTCATAAGTGGAGCCTTTTGTCACGGTCCGCATTCGCGATTAAAGCCCGAATGTTCCCATCAGATTGTGCCGCCGCATTCAGACTGGTGATGGTAGCGAGAGAGGACATGAAAGGGGGAAATGGTTCACCAGGTTTGTTATGTGAAGAAATTGGATGGTAAGGTTCTGTTTTGAATTATGAGCAGTGTTATGGATTTCATTCGTCAGACATCAATGCTTCGCTTAACAACTAGAGAGCAAACTTATCTAGGTGATGTGGAGTAACTCATGCGGATTTTGGTCGTGGGTGCAGGAGCTGTCGGAGGATACTTCGGCGGACGCTTATTGCATGCGGCGCGAGACATCACTTTTCTCGTCAGGCCTGCGCGAAGAGATCTGCTTACTCGACAGGGACTTGTCATCAAAAGCCCGCACGGCAATATCGCCTGTCAGGCACCACCCACCGTTCTTGCCAGTGAACTATCCAATCCATTCGATGCCGTCCTCTTGAGTTGTAAGGCCTATGACCTTGACTCTGCGATGGACTCGTTCGCGCCCGCGGTCGGTGACAAAACGTTGATCGTGCCGCTGCTCAACGGGATGCAACATCTCGATCGGCTCGATGCTCGGTTCGGGAAGGAACATGTGCTTGGCGGTGTTTGTCTGATTTCCGCAAAACTCGATGAGGTGGGAACGATTCATCATCTCAATGATGTTCATCAGATATCGTTCGGCCCCCGGCAATTAGACCAGAAGGAACGTGTCGATGAACTCGCGAAAGCGACCGTCGGTGCCGGTTTCGATGCCGTGCCGAGCGACAGTATCATTCTTGAAATGTGGGAGAAATGGGTCTTTCTCGCGACGCTGGCCGGAATGACTTGTTTGACGAGATCGTCCGTGGGAGACATCGTTTCCGCCGGTGGAGTGGATCTGACGGAGAGTTTGCTCGAAGAGTGCCGTGCCATCGCGAAAAATTCGGGGTGGACCGTCCGGCCTGAGTTCATGGCACGCGCGCATGCCGTCTTGACCGCGAATGGTTCCCCCATGATGGCGTCGATGCTCGGTGATTTGGAAAGAGGGGGACCGACCGAGGCGGAGCATATTTTGGGAGATTTACTTCGTCGACGTGGGTCGGAAGAAAAGCCCGATCGATCTCTACTTCGGTTGGCTCACGTGGCCATCAGCGCTTATGCTCATCGTTTGGCACGACAGAGCGGAAACGGCAAATAGTCGGTGTTCCGTTTACGGGGGAAGGGAAATTCCATCCATGAATTCGGCGAATGACGGAACTCCATTGTACCTCGAAGACCTTTCTGTCGGACAACGGTTTGTCAGCGACACATTCATCATGGAGGAAAACGGGATCAAGGCGTTCGCGGCCGATTTTGATCCGCAGCCTTTTCACCTAGATGGGGACGCGGCAAAAGAAACGTTTTTCGGTGAACTGGTCGCCAGCGGCTGGCACACAGCGGCAGTCACCATGCGGCTCATGGTTAGAAGCGGCTTACCCATCTCGGGAGGAATTGTCGGAGCTGGGGGAGAAATCACATGGCCCAGGCCGACGTTACCAGGCGCGATTCTGCACGTGGAAAGCGAAATTCTGGAGATCAAACCTTCTCGGTCGAATCCGAGTCGAGGTCTCGCCATTGTTCGGAGTGAGACGATCAACCAGCACGGAGAGATCGTTCAAATTCTCGTCGCGCGACTCGTGGTGCCGCGCCGCCTCACGTAATCGTGGAAGACAAATCTACTTCAATATTACTCGCGATGCCTTCTACTCTGCCTCGCTCCAGATGCGAACATCTCCATCTTCCTCAACGTCGACGTGCACGACATTGGGATGGCAGCAAACCGGACAATCCTCCACATATTCCTGATGTTCCCCGGCGGATAGATCGACGGGAATAACGATTTCCTCACCGCACGAATCGCAAATATAGGTCGCTTCCTCTTGCATGATGCACCCTCCACGGTCACACAAAGTGATTTTACCAAAGCTCTCGTCGAGAATCCTTCCCTCACGACGCTGATCGTGGGACGCCCGCTATCAGAGAAGGGTAATCGGCCCTCCGATACGGATCGAGAACGGCAAATATCGAGCGGAAGGATTTTGAAAATCCTGGGCAGTGGGTCTGGACGATTTCCACCTGAGGCTCGAAGATACTTAGCTGGCGCACATCGCTTGCGCCGTGTCGAGTGATCTTGGGTGGGGATAAGAGATGTCGATTCGGATGACGTTGTTCGCGCTTTCGGCGACCCTGATGGTGATGGGTTGCGATCTGAACAAGCAGGTCGAGCCGAAGAAAGTCGACGCTGGTCCGCAGCGGACGCAGGATATTGGCGAATACAAGCCCGCAGCGGCGACTCCCTCAACTCCCTCGCCGGCCGCACCGTCTCAGCCCACGGTGACACCCTCGCCGTTCGATCTACCGACCCCGGCGATCGGCAAAACAACCGACTTCGTCATTGAGACGACCGCCAAATTGCAAATTGAGCAGGCGACCGAGCAGTACAAGGCCCTCAACGGCAACTACCCAAAAAGTCACGAGGAGTTCATGGAAGAAGTCATCAAAAAGGGTGACATTCATCTCAACGCTCCTCCGGCGGGGAAAAAATACCAATACGACGTCGAGAACCACGAACTCAAAGTCGTTGACGGCTGAGATATTTTCTGACTCTGGAAATGTGGGCAAGATATTGCCGCGTCAGTCTCTATCTTATTTAAGTGCGAGGTAAGCCCTGAATTCGAATGGCTCTAGCTCTGAACAATGCGGTTCTCCAGGGGGAGGCTGCGAACGAACGGCTGAATCAACCGGCCCTTTGTGTACGCCAAGTTCATCGCCGGTGGGGAGGAAGACTAGGTTGCAACAACTCAATCGTTGGATGTCGGAGTCATGGACGGTTGTTAAGTCCGACGAACTCTACGGCATTTCCCGCTGGGGACATGGCTATTTCGGCACCAACGAGGCC
>JAIEPU010000247.1 GCA_019748235.1 bacterium | reverse complement strand
CCACCTCTAGGCGACCGGACGATTCAGGAATGGTTAGCCGCAAGGTCTTCATGAAGCTGCCGGTCACCTCTCACCCTAAATCAGCCAGCAACGGCCGCGGATCGTATGTCTTTCATCACTATCGCAATCCCTCTTCGGAAGGCCATTCCGGTCAACAAGGATCGCCGTTGGAGAATGACTCCCCCGCGTAGCGTTATTCTATGGATCGAGAAAATCGAAAGCCGGGTCAAGGCCGACCAGGCTCGCTGGCGAAGTTTATCGTGACGACAAACTGCCCGACGGGTTGGAGGTCGAAGAAGGGGTAAGATCGAGGGTTTCTTCCTTCGCCAGTGGGGTGCGATTGCGGGCTCGCTCGGTCAATTGAGCCAATTTCACGGCATCCTGGGCCCCGAAATCTCCCCAAATGATGCGGCCTCCCGAAAGCGTCTTGAGCTCGAACATCGTCGGATTCGCGCCGTGATGCGGACGAACAATGATCAGATCCAATTCCAGAGGCTCCCGCAAATCCCAAAGGAGCGAAGCCAACTGTCCTACCCGTGTCACCAACGGATTGTCGAGACGGTGCCCGGCACGTGGCGGCGAACCGACGTCAATTCCGTTCACCGTCAAGCAATTCGCCCCAGCCGCGACCTTAAGGGTTGTCGGGTCGAGTGCAACACCTTCGCGATCCGTGAAGCAGCAACGGTCTCGAAGCGCCACTCCGAGAATAGGCTCACGATAGTCTGCTTCGACGCGATAACCGGTCGGAGTCCTCTTAATTCGAACGGAGCGGACCCAAGGGGATCTGTCGAAAGCTTGGCCGACATCGGCGGCAGTAACGGCTCGTTCCCGCTCGATGAGGGCAAGTCTCGCCTTCGCGTCAGCAACTAGATCTGACTTGATCCAAGCCGGCGAGGGATTCGCGGAAATGGTGAGAGCTTTACCCTGGTGGAGGATCGAACGAAGCGCATGGCGAGAGTGATGCAGCGCAAAAGGTGTTGCTGCCGCGAGCGCGATGACGAGGATGAACAGCCCGGCGCCGAGGACCTTTCGGCCGGAAGGGGGAGACCACTTCCGCTTTTCAGGAGCTGGTGCCGATTTCTTCTTTGCCGCCATGCCGATCTCTGTTGCCGATCCATGCGTGGGAGAACGATTCGCCCTTGTCGTGCGATGACGACGGGGTGCGAGCGTTTTCTCTTATTCACTTATGCGGCCCAGAACGGAGAGAGGAAGGGGTGACTTTAGTCGATCTGGGGAGGAAGTTCCAAAATTCAGACCGGCGGTTCCGGTTGTGATGATCGTGCGAAATGTATGGACTTACTCAGTTCGTCAAGCATGAAAAACCAGGCAAGATTTGCGGCTGAAATCAATCCCTTGCCGCTGCAGTGAGCGCAGTACCGCCGCTCTCGTCGGGGTCGGAATGATTTGGAATATATTCGGGTGTCATCCGTTCAATAATCGAACCCAAGAGTCCACAGACGAGGATCGTGAACGCCATGGGAACGGCGGTCGATTGAGGAATCGCCGTGATCAAGGTCGTTGTGAGAGCCGCCAGTCCGAACTGGATTGTGCCGAGGAGGGCGGAGGCTGCCCCGGCGACATTTCCGTGGGGAGCCATCGCTTGCGACGTTGAATTCGGATAGATGAGGCCGTTACAAGCGATGTAAAGAAACAGCGGAACGATCAATCCAAAGATTCCGCCGGTTCCTGTCGCAGAGGAAAACACCATCCCCATGCCGACGATGCACTGCACCAAGCTCGCGGCGCGATGAACCTTTTTAGGATTGAAGTTCAATCGATGGAAAACGCGACCGTTCAATTGCGATCCAATAATCAGTCCCAGCGCATTGAGCCCGAAGATCCAACCGTATTGATCTGCGGGGACCTTGTAGAGCGTGATGAAGACGAATGGTGATGTGGCGATGTACGCGAACATCCCGGAAGTGCTCATGGCCCCCGCCAAGGCATTGCCGAGGAAGATTCGGTCTTTGAGAAGAGCACCATAACCGCGAGCGATGTCAACGATATGTAGCGATGTGTCGCGATTGCCCCTGTTTGTTTCTGGAAGTCGAACGATCACCGCCACAAGACAGATGATGCCTAGCCCCGCCAAAGTGATGAAGATCGCTTCCCATCCGAGCCAAGTCAAAATGTACCCGCCAAGGAGCGGTGCGAGCATCGGGGCGACTCCCATGACGAGCATCAACGTCGCGAAGATGCGGAGTGTCTCATGGGGCGGGAACAGATCGCGCACCATCGCTCGGGCAACGACTCCTCCCGCGCACGCGCCTATCGCTTGCGCGAACCGCCAAAGGGCGAGCATGCTAATGGAATGGCTCCAAGCACATCCCAGCGAAGAGATGGCAAAGACGGTCAGGCTGAAATAAAGAGGTGGTTTCCGGCCAAAGCGGTCGGTCAGTGGACCAAAGATCGATTGGCCGATCGCAAATCCGATGAAGAAAGTCGACAGGGTAAACTGCACCGCCGCGGTTGAGGCGGCAAATGACTTTTCAAGTGTCGGCATCGAGGGGAGATACATGTCGATCGAGAGAGGCGCAAACGCCGTTAAGCTGCCGAGGATAATGAGAAGTTCGAGTGATGATGACGCTGCGGTATGGCGGGTGATCTCTTGCTCTGCATTTGAGGAGTTCACTTCTATTCATTCCTCCTCGCCGTCGAGAAACCCGCACCGGGAACAATGAGCGAGAGATATTCTAGCGCGAGGAACGACCTGAAGGAGGGGACTCGTTCGAATCGCGAGTCGCTCGAAGAGTAGCTTTTGTTGGGACCTTCGAACAAGGAGAGAAAGGAGATCGACGCGTACCCTCCACGCTCATGAAAGGATCGAAAGCTTTCGCGTGCAGATTGGATGAAGAACCGTTATGATGCCCCCTCGCCAAATCGTGCCGTTTCTTGATCGATGCGGCACGGTGGTTCAGAGTGAGATCATTCATTGCCGAAGGTCGCGCGGCGGTGGATGCTTTTCATCAGTTTTTCAGTGAAGATCCATTCAAATCGGAGCGTCCATGGCCCGCAATTCGTTGTTCCGCACCAAGGCATTGAAGGATCTGTTGGGAGAAATGGCGGGGGAACACCGCCTTCGCCGGGCGCTTGGGCCGGTGAGTCTCACTGCGATCGGCGTCGGAGCCGTCATCGGGGCGGGTATCTTCGTGACCACCGGTGAAGCGGCACGAAATATTGCCGGGCCCTCATTGATGGTCTCCTATTTGTTCGCCGGACTCATCTGTGTTTTCGCAGCCATGTGCTACGCCGAATTCGCATCGATGGCTCCGGTGGCCGGAAGCGCGTACACCTATGCATATGCAACATTGGGAGAGCTTTTCGCCTGGATTATCGGATGGGATTTGATCCTGGAATATGCGGTCGGAGCCGCGACGGTGGCTCACGGATGGTCTGGATATTTTCAAGAGGTACTGAAAGGTCTCGGCTATGAATTGCCGGAAACCATTCGCAAGTCGGCGTTTCAATTCAACAAGCAGACAGAACTTTTTGAATCGACGGGATCGTACTTCAATCTGCCAGCAATTTGCGTGGTCGCGATCATCACCGTCATCCTTGTGATCGGGATTCGAGAAAGTGCGAAATTCAACGCTCTCATGGTAGTGATCAAACTCGCCACGATCTTCTTCGTAATCGCCGTGGGTCTCTTCTACATCAACCCTGAGAACTACACTCCTTTCGCGCCGTTTGGCTGGTCCGGACTTTCATTTTTTGGGGAGGGGGCCAGCGAGGGGAGTCCTCGCGGGATGCTCGCGGGGGCGGCCGTCATTTTCTTTGCCTACATTGGGTTCGATGCGGTATCGACCAATGCAGAAGAAGCGAAGAATCCTCAGCGCGATCTCCCGATTGGCATCATCGCATCGCTGATCATCTGCACTATTCTTTACGTCGCGGTGGTGGCTGTCCTGACCGGAATGGTGAAGTACACCGAGATTCATGTCGATGCAGGGGTAGCTGACGCCTTCACTAAAATTGGACTGGGCTGGGCACAGATGGTCATCGCATTCGCGGGAGCGGCGGGCATCACGTCGGTGCTGCTCGTCATGATGATGAGCGCGCCGCGCGTCTTTCTGGCAATGGCGCGCGATGGTTTGCTTCCATCAAACTTCTTTGCCTCGGTTCATCCGACCTTTCAAACACCGTGGAAGAGCTCCATTCTCGTCGGCTTGTTCGTTGCCTTGCTGGCTGGATTTCTCCCGCTCGATGCACTCCTTCACATGACGAACATCGGCACCCTCTTCGCCTTTGTGATCGTGTGCGCGGCGGTGATCGTGATGCGAAGAACAAATCCCCATGCGGAGCGTCCCTTCCGTTGCCCATTGGTCCCTTTCATTCCATTGCTCGGCATCACCGGATGCCTCGTGTTGATGTTCTCGCTCCCCGTCGCGAATTGGTGGCGGCTCGTGGCGTGGCTTGGGGTCGGGCTTGTGATTTATTTCAGCTACAGCCGCTTTCACAGCCGGCTTGGGATCAAAGAACTTCAGGAGGAAATTGCACTTCAGGGCATCTCTCCTGCCGGGTCACCTGCCGATCCAAAGAACCCGAAGGGTTAAGTTGGCACGTTTATGGTGTTGTAAATTGTTTTGGTTTAATAGGTTGCGATGAACCGTCGGCGGCTAATGGTCACGCGTCATCGCAAGGAAGAATGGGGGGAGCCCTGTTCCCGCTGAACTCCGCGTGAATTTTGAAGTTTTCTGATCGTCGTTGGGCGATCGATGGAATGGTCCTCTGTATGCTCAGTTAAATCTTTTTGGCCCATGCACTTACATTCATCATTATCGCATTGAGGAATCATACTCTCACCAATTCTGATGACTAAGCGAGTTCAGAATTGCCTGAAATTAATGGTGACAATCTGCCGCATCGACCTACAATCAGAGGGAGAATGATCGTGAAAATTTTCACGATGCCCTCGACCGGACGGATCTGATTGTGGCTGAATACTTTCCGATTTTGATCTATTTCGTGGCCGCGCTCGGCGTTGCCCTCTTTAGTGCTATCGCTCCCCACCTGATTGCCCCACGAAAACCGACGAAAATCAAGGATATGCCGTACGAGTCGGGCATGGACCCGAAAGGGGATGCCCGCCAACCCCTTGATGTCCGCTTCTATCTCATCGCGATTCTCTTTTTGATTTTCGATGTCGAGCTTCTCTACCTCTACCCTTGGGCAGTTTCGATCCAGGGAGAGGATGGGTTGCCTCGCGAACTTCGCCCTCTCGTTCTCGGCGTGATGCTCGTCTTGCTGATTACCTTGGCGATCGCATACCTGGTCGCCCGGCGTAAAGGAGTCTTCGATTGGCGACGTCGTTAAAGGGTTTGGGAGACAATGTCTTCCTCACGCAGCTCGATGCGGCGGCAAACTGGGCACGTTCCAACAGCCTTTGGCCGATGCCGTTCGCGACGGCATGCTGTGGCATCGAATTGATGGCGGCTGCTTCGTCGCGGTATGACCTCTCTCGTTTCGGAGCGGAAGTCATGCGATTCAGTCCTCGTCAGTGCGATCTGATGATCGTCGCCGGGCGGGTCGTGATGAAGATGCTTCCGGTGCTGCAACGCATCTGGCTGCAGATGCCCGAGCCGAAGTGGTGCATCTCGATGGGAGCATGTGCTTGCTCGGGAGGTGTCTTCGATACCTATGCCGTGGTGCAGGGGATCGATCGATTCATCCCGGTTGACATCTATATCCCCGGCTGTCCTCCGCGACCCGAACAACTTCTCCAAGCGGTGATCGACCTTCAAGAGAAGATCAAGAAGGGTGGTACTTTCGATGCTCGGGAATTCGCCCTAAGAGTTCTTCCCGAAGGACCGCCCCGCTTCGATGAGGAAGAGCTGATTCGCATGCGCGAACGGAACCAGCCTCAGCTCAAAGGTCTTGGATACGATCCGATTCATTGACGAAACGAATCGCGGAATCAGGTGTCACTCCGTCTTGCTAAAAGGAACATGAGCCCCTTCGCGGGCCGTCTCCCTATGAGTGAAGTCCTTAGCTCGCTGACACAACGCTTCCCCGGCGCGACGACCGCTTGGGCGTCTTTTCGCGATCAGGAGCGAGTCATCGTTTCGCGCGAGAGGGTCTTTGAGATTCTCAAGACTCTTCGCGATGACTTCCATTTCAACATGCTCGTTGATGTGACAGCGGTTGATTACCTGGAGTACGAAGGGGCACGTGATCGTTTCGGGCTCATCTACTGCCTGCTCGATACCGAGTCCGGCAAACGACTCGTCGTAAAGACGATGCTCAATGAACCGGACATCGACGTTCCTTCCGTTACCTCTCTTTGGTCTGGCGCCGATTGGATGGAACGTGAAGTGTTCGACATGTTTGGGATTCGCTTTGCCGGTCATCCGAATCTGAAGCGAATCCTTCTGCCTGATGAGTTTACCTCTTTCCCGCTGCGAAAGGATTATCCCGTGCAGGGGCGCGGCGAGCGACACAACTTCCCGGTGATCACGCGAGCGGAAAGCTAACAATCTCCGTCTAACCGGCGATAGAGGGTGAATAGCGATGCCTTTGGAACTACTGGACCCGACGAGCCCAGACCAAGCGAAACGCGAGGGGATCTGGCAGCTCAACTTCGGTCCGCAGCATCCGGCGACGCATACGACACTCCGTCTTCTTCTCACGCTCGATGGGGAGAAGGTGATCGAGGCGGAGCCTGATATCGGCTTTTTGCACAGCGGCTTCGAACGGCTCGCGGAAGTCCTCGACTTCAATCAATATGTCACCATCGTCGATCGGATGAATTACATCTCACCGATGGCCAACGAGATCGCTTGGCATCATGCGGTAGAGAAATTGCTCGACGTCAAGCTCACCCCCCGAACGACTTACATACGGACAATTTTCGCCGAACTGATGCGCATTCAGGATCACCTGCTTTGCGTCGGCACCTGTGTGCTCGACCTCGGTGGGATGACGGCGTTCATTTATGCGTTCAACGAACGCGAGAAGATCTATGACCTATGCGAAAGGGCTTCGGGTCAACGTTTTCACACCAGCTATACCCGCGTCGGTGGATTGATGTTCGACGTTACCGACGACTGGGTTCAGGGCGTTCGGGACTTCATCAAGAACTTTCACAAGGTTCATGCCGATGTGACGCGGATGGTGATGAAGAACCGGATCTTCATCGAACGAACCCAAGGGCTCGGAGTGTTGACCAAGGAAGAAGCGATTAGCGGTAGCGCGACCGGCCCCATCGCGCGGGCGAGCGGCGTGCAGCGCGATCTTCGCCGCGATGATCCGTACCTGGCCTATGATGAGTTTGACTTCGACGTCATCTGCGCGACGGCTGGCGATTGCTTCGCCCGGTTCCAAGTCCGCATGCTCGAAATGCTAGAGAGCGTTAAGATCATCACCCAAGCCCTCGAAAATTTGCCCGCCGGGACAGTGTTCGCTCATCAGGCCGACAAAGAGGCTCTACCCAACAAGGCGGAAGTGTACCGAAGCATTGAGGGATTAATCCACCACTTCGAAATGGTGATGCCGAATCGTCAAGTCGCGGCTCCCCGCGACGAAGTGTATGCTGCGACCGAATCACCGAATGGTGAGCTTGGTTACTACATCGTGGGAGACGGAACGTTCCGCTCGTACCGAGCCCGGACCCGTCCCCCTTCGTTCATTCACTTTTCGCTTTTTCCACAATTGATCCGGGGTTGCCAGCTCAGCGATGTAGTGGCGGTTCTGGGTGGTTTGAACATCATCGCCGCGGAGCTCGACCGATGAGCGAACTTTCCGACGCATCGCGAGAGAAGATCATCGCGTACTGCGATAAGTATCCGAACAAGCAGGCGGTGACGCTGCCCGCACTTCACATCGTGCAGCACGAGCGTCGCTGCGTTTCCGCCAAGGCGATGGAGGAAATCGCGGAAATTCTCGACTTGGCACCGTCACAAATTCACGACACTGCGTCGTTTTACGGCTTCTTTCGGGATGAAAATCGTCCCCTCGGAAAGAAGCGAGTCTGGGTGTGCCGGAGTTTGCCTTGCATGCTCCGGGGAGGAGAGAAACTCCTCGCCGAGCTGGCCGAAAAGTGGAACCTTCATCCAGGAGAAACGACTGCCGACGGTGAGGTCACGCTGGAGATTGCGGAATGCCTGGGAGCGTGTGATGGAGCGCCTTGCATTCTCATCGAGGACGAATTGCACGAACGAGTGTCGGCCGATGACGTCGACAAATTGGCGCGGGGGGATGCATGAGCGGTACGTTTGAGCCGATCCTCCTGGCACGCGTCGGCAAGCCCGACAGCGCCACGCTTGCGAGCTATCAAGCCGATGGTGGATACTCGGCGCTGAAGAAGGCCCTCGAACTACCCCCTGAAGAGGTGATCGAGATCGTTCGCCTCTCTGGGCTTCGTGGCCGGGGCGGCGCCGGTTTTCCGTGTGGAATGAAGTGGTCGTTTCTTCCAAAGAATCAAACCGGTCCGGTCTATCTCTGTGTGAACGGAGACGAAAGCGAACCTGGCACGTTCAACAATCGCATTCTGCTCGAGGAAGATCCTCATCAAGTGCTCGAGGGGATCATCATCGCCTCGTATGCGACGCGAGCGACGACGGCTTACTTCTATCTTCGCTATGAGTACGGCCGCTCTTATCGGACGCTCGAAAAGGCGATTGCCGAACTCTATGCCGCTGGGCTCTTGGGAAAGAACATTCTTGGTAAGGATTATTCGCTCGATATCCACTTACATCGCGGAGCCGGAGCGTACATCTGCGGTGAGGAAACCGGTCTGATCGAGAGCCTTGAGGGAAAGCGAGCTTGGCCGCGCATCAAGCCTCCGTTCCCCGCCATCGAGGGTGCGTTCCGGCGTCCGACCGTCATCAACAATGTCGAGACGCTCGCCTGCGTCACGCAGATCTTGAACCGTGGGGCCGAGTGGTTTCACACGATCGGCGTACCGAAGGATCCAAACAACCAGCGTGATTTCGGTAGTTACGGACCGAAACTCTATTGCGTGAGTGGTCATGTCAACAAGCCCGGACTCTTTGAACTACCGCTGGGAGTGACTGCTCGCAATCTCATCGACAACTACGCCGGAGGAGTTTGGCACGGGCGCAAAGTGAAGGCGATCATTCCCGGCGGACTCAGCATGGGATTCATGACGGAGAAAGAGCTCGACACGCCGCTCGATTTTGCCGGACCAGGCAAGGTCGGATGCCTCGGCCTTGGAACGGCAGCCGTTATCGTCATCGACGATCAGACGAGCATGGTCGATGTGCTCTACAACGCGTGCCGATTCTTTGCTCACGAATCGTGCGGCCAATGTACTCCGTGCCGTGAGGGGACTGCTTGGTCGGCGAAAATTCTCGAGCGGATTCGAGCAGGTCACGGCAAATCGAGTGACATCGATCTCTTGCTCGAGATTGCCGCCTCCATCGGCACGATTCCGGGAACGACGATCTGCGGTTTGGCGGACGGAGCAGCTTGGCCGATTAAGACGGCTCTTACCAAGTTCCGCGCGGAGTTCGAAGACTACATCGCGAGCGGTCGCAAGAGCGAAGCGGCTCTGGTCGCGTCTCACTGACACGTAAGACAGAGGGTTCTGAAGTGGCGACGGTGATTGTTAATGACGTAGAGGTCGAGATCGGCCCCAAGGACAATGTGATCCTGGCGGCCCGTCGAGCCGGCGTCGAAATTCCTCACTACTGCTGGCACCCGGATTTGACGGTGGTGGCGAGCTGCCGCATGTGTCTTGTCGAAGTGGGAGAAAAGAAGCCGGACGGTAGCATCGTGATGGGACCGAAGGTGGTTCCCGCATGCCAGACTCCCGCGAAAGACGGCCTTGTCATTAAGACCGACACTCCGCGCGTCAAACAGGCGCAAGGACAGACGCTGGAGTTTCTGCTCCTCAATCATCCGCTCGATTGCCCGATCTGTGATCAGGCGGGCGAGTGTTACTTGCAGGATTACACATTTAAATTCGGCAAGGCGCACAGCCGCCTCAATGAGCCGAAAGTACAGCGAATCGACAAGTACCATATCGGTGACGAGATCGCCTTGTTCACCGACCGTTGCGTGATGTGCACCCGGTGCGTTCGCTTCACTCGCGA
>JAIEPU010000007.1 GCA_019748235.1 bacterium | reverse complement strand
GATCGTGCCCGTCGCATTGGGTTGGCTCTTCTATTCACCCGTTCGATTGCTGGGACTGCTCGCGGGAGGACTCCCCTTGGCACTCATGCTTGGACTGCACAACCATCTTCTCTTTGGCTCACCCTGGTTCTTCGGAGAACTCGCTCAACACGACTCGATCGAACAGATTCGAGGAGGTGGTGGCGTTTTTCAGACTCCTCTTTCAGAAGGACTTGCTGGAATCTTGATTAGCCCGGGGCGAGGTCTGTTCGTCTACTCACCCGTTCTCGTTTTAGGTCTGATTGGATTGGTCCGCGGATCGATCGGACCGAGAAGGTTCCTCTGTCTGCCGATGCTTGTCGGCATGATTGCCGTATGGATCGTTCAAGCACTCCACTTCGACTGGTGGGGGGGCTGGACGTTTGGTTATCGCGCGATCGTAGATACCGTGCCGGCACTCTGCATCGGACTGGCTGAAATCTACGAGCAAATAACAATCATCCCTTGGAGGAAGTGGGTCTATCGAACGTTGCTCGGATGGAGCGTGGCCGTTCAACTGGTCGGCATTCTCCTTTATGACCTGATCGGTTGGAATGGGAGAGAACTCTGGCGCGTTCCGAGCCCCACCGGACAAACGTCCCTCTATGAACCATGGAGCGATTCGCCCCCTAGTATGAATCCCCCTATCGAGATCGTTCGCCTCAACATCGATCAGCCCGAATACCGCGATCGTCTTTGGAGCATCACAGACAGTCCCCTCGTCTACTACGTGACGCATCCGGCAGTATCGGTCCGTAACAAGGTTCGTCTCTCCGCATACACCGCATGGGAAGTTCATTTCAGAACAGCGGAGACTTTGACGTCGATCGCGAAGGGTTATCAACAACTTGGCCGGCCAGGCCGAGCCCTCTCCTTTATCAGACGCGCCGTCGAAATCGATCCGACCCCGGAACGTAAGGCTTTGCTCGACCTGTTAGAGGGGCGGAAAACATGAGCGCGCCCTCGAAACGTGTCTCGGTTCCTTCATCGCCGCTTCACTGGGGATGTGTGGCAGTTATCGTGTGGTTCATCTTTCTTCTCGGTTCCCATTGGGAAGATCTCGACTCTCCTCCTTATGTCGAACATTTCGGATGGTGGACGGAAGCAAGCTACCTTGCCGATACCGACTTCGAATACAAAGGCCTGGCGATGGCCCCGCACGGATCCGTGGGGGGGCCAAGGGCGTATCTGTCATCCGCACTTCCGAGCCTAGTCGCGGTCGCGATGACCCTCTTCAGCTCGGAAATTACGCTATCCATCGTTCATTTATTCACGTTCGCTGCCGCCGCCGTCGTCGTCGGAACGATGGTCGGCCTTCTCATTCCTTCGATAGGCGTTCCGCGGGCACTGTTCGCGGGCCTCGTGATGGGAACCATCCCGATCTTTCGTGTGCAGTCGGAGCTGACGAGCATGGATATGCTTATGCTCGGCGCGCTCATGCCATCATGGATATTGCTCAGCCGCCGAAAGATAGTGACGGCCTCCCTTGCGTCGTTTCCGGCGTTCCTTGTGAAGAACTCGGCCTTTCTCTTTCCCGCAGCGATCGCGGCCTACGGATTCGGCCTTCTAGTCCATCCCCGATCGACTCCTCCCGCTCGCAAGAGAGGACTCGTGATCTTCGTCACTTCTACCCTCTTAGTCGTGGTTGAGTACGCCATCACCGTCATTGCCGGCAACACGGAAAGCCGTGTTCGCTTTTTTTTCGATTGGGCCCTTTGGATTCAATCGACGCCCGATCTCCTCCTTTTTACGTTCATTGGATTCATTCTGACCCTTGTGTACCTTCGCCGGCAGTCAATCCGCTGCTCAACGAGTCATTCGAGCGCGCCCTCCTCCGCATGGGAGCAAGAATCACTCTTGATCGTCGGCTGGCTCCTTCTTGGACTCAATCACTTCGCGATCCTGGCAACGGCATTTGAAGCCCGTTATCTACTAATCGCCCTTCCGATCATCCTTCTGAGTATTCCGCTGGCCGGCCCATCGATCGTCCCTCGCCCCGTTGTGACGTTGCTCTTTGTGGGATGGCTCGCCTGGAATTTGGCGTCTCCCGCAGGAGAATATCTTCCCACCCTCCATCCACAAGCTCGGCGCGGCTGGGGAATTCCTGAGCGAAGCCTGGAGTATCGGGCAGATCATGAATCAAACATTCACTTGGCGAAGGTCATTGAAAAGGAGGCTTCCAAACGTGGCCTGCTGGCCTGTGAGCAATTCGTTTACTTTCTGCAGCTTCCACGGTTGGGATATGTGTCGAAGGGACTGGCCGGTGATCCGCCCCCTTATTTTTTTGTGACGGAGCATGAGAACGTCGCTCGTTTACTGGACGAGGCACCAAGCGAGATTGTCGTATCGTACGTGCCGAGCCAACTCGGGGATCTTGCGTTCCCCGCATACCGGATCTCGCCGCCCTCCGAAGGCGACGAGGTGATCGCGAAGGACAATCTCATACCACAAAACGTCATCTATGTTCGCCGGCTGGGGGAACAAACAACTTGGGCCGATCGCTGTCGGGCTCTGGTCAATCTACTTTTCGCAAGTACCAAAGAGCTGGATGCCGCCACTCGACTGGCGATCGTCGGCTTTGAGGACCAAGCCCGTCGACTCGTCGGCGAGGAGATCGGCGAACAACCTGGTTCCGTTCGAGTGACGTATGAGCTCCGGAAACGATTGGAATATCTCGCCGAGCGCGCAAGCCGCCGGGTTCAAGATCCTGCGACCCGAACACATTTGGAACATCTCGAACGGATCGTTCAGCGCCGGATGGACGAGCTAAAAAAAGGAGAAAAGCTGTTGCCGTTAACTTGGGAAGAGAGAGGACTCGACCCATTTATTCCCCAGCGGTTTCGCTACATGCCCTCGTCCTGAAAATCGACGGCAACAAAGCGGCTTCCACCAGAGTATGAGAGTAAAACTCCTGCTGGGACATTCAGACTAGGATTGCTGAAGTCTTTCCGTTTTCTCCTTTTCCATGATTTCTGGTTCGTCATCGAAACCTTCGTGACATCGGTGATTCGGCTCGTTGATGTTAATCATTTAAAGGCGTACTACCCACGACACATGAACTGAACACGAAATCGTTTATCTCGGGAGCCAGGGGAAATAGGAAACGTTGTTAGCGAGATTGCTTAGACGATTGTCGAACGACGAATAGGAAGATCGGGAATTGATCGCATTGCGTATGACTTTTGGCCAATCATCTGGTGCTCCAAGATTACAATATCGTAGGATAGCGGCTGTTGAGGTAATCGACGCACCGCCATAGACTGCCCGCCCATAGCAGCGGTAGCGATCGTTCAAGGATGACTCATCGATGTGTGGATTCGTAGGAGAGTTCTCGGCGGGGGCCGGCGCGGTTGACGACCGACGGCTTTATCGCATGAACAATGCGCTGCAGCATCGCGGTCCTGATGAAAGCGGCATTGTCATTTCGTCCAATCGAAGTTGGGGGGTAGCGCACCGTCGGCTCAATATTGTCGATCCCGTGGGTGGTCGGCAACCCATGCTTGATCCTGAGCGTGGGCTCACCCTCGTCTTCAACGGCGAAATCTACGATGACGACCGCCTGCGTCGGGAACTGACCAAGGAAGGTTTTCACTTCCGCTCCCACTCGGACACCGAAGTCTTGCTCGCGTTATATGCGCGTTATCACCTCAATCTGTTTCAGCATTTGCGTGGGGAATTCGCCTTTGTCGTCATCGATGAAAGGCGACGCGAAGCGATTCTCGTGCGCGATCGAATGGGGATCAAGCCCCTTTTCTACATGCCCATGAAGGACCGAATCCTATTCGCTTCAGAGATAAAAGCGATCTTTGAAGACGAACGCGTTTCGCGAGAGCTCGACCCCACCGGAGTCACGGCCGCCATCGCAGTGGCAGATACGCCAGGGCATACTCCTTTTCGGGGAGTGCGGCAGGTCCGACATTCGCACTACTTGAAGATTAATCTCGATACGCTCGAATTCTCGGAGCACCGGTACTGGGATGCCATTCAAGAGCGAAGGCGTGACATCCCGACTGATCCGCGCGAGCAGGTGGAAGCCGTGCGCGAAGAGGTCTCGCGCGCGATTCGCCTTCGGTTACGCGCCGATGTGCCGGTCGGAGCCTACCTGAGTGGCGGCGTCGATTCGTCCATCGTCGCGGCACGCATGGCGCAAGAACTCCCCAAGATTCCGGTCTTCAGCTTGGTTTTCGAAGACTCACCCCGGCATATCGAATTTCCATTCGCAGAGGACGTCACCAAGATGTACCCGGGAATGGAGATGCATCGCATCCCGGCGACGTATGCCGAACTGGTCCGGAAGCTGCCTGAAACCGTGTGGCACATGGAGCGTCCTTTCGGCAATCTCCACAGCGTCGCGAAAGTAATCGCATCGCAATATGCTCGCCAATACGTTCGTTGCGTCCTCACCGGCGACGGCGGCGATGAAAGCTTTTGCGGTTACTCGACACACTGGCTGCAGAATGAACTGCAAGCCGCGGACTATTCTCTTCCTCGGGTAAAGAATCGCTTGCAAGCGATGCAGCGGGAAGCGGCGAAGATTGGTGGAAACCGCTACTACTTGACCAGCGGACTGGCTGCCCGAATCGGTCCCGAGACTCAATTCCTCGTCGATAAGCTCGGGTTCCGTCCGTGTGATATTGCCACGGGCTTCAATGCAGAACGCAATATCCAAGTTCTCATGAATCCTGATTTCTGCCGGCAAATCGAATCGCCGACGTCTACCCTTGCCGATCAACTGGCGACGATTATGCCGCCGCCGAACGGCCATCGGCACGCTACGCTTCTCCAGTACATTCAACTGAACAGTTCGGTGCCGGAGTACATCAACACGATCGCGGATCGCACGGAAAACGCCGGCTCGGTTGAAGCGCGAATGCCACTCTTCGATCACAAGGTCGTGGAACTGGCGATGGGTTTACCGCTCGACATGAAGCTTCGCGGCGATCAAGAGAAATGGGTTCTTCGCGAGGCCTTCCGGCCCGATCTACCGGCATCAGTCCTGGAACGGCGCAAGCAAGCATTCCTGGCCCCCCCTGCTCCATTCTCGACCCCGGACGGGCGAATGTTGCTCGAGACCTATCTCTCGCCAAAGGCCATCAAGGAAGCCGGGATCTGGTCACCGCGTCGCATCGGAGCCCTGCGCACTGCGCGGCGACTCATGCCAAGAAACCGAATGGTCAACTTGGTGCTCACCATCGTGTTGACGACGCAAATCCTTGTGGACCGATTCGTCAACCACCAGCCAAGCTGGCGATGATTGAGCTTGCCAGTGACATGATCGTGTCACTCTCTTGTGATTATCAAGCTCCCGAATAGTCCGCCCAGGTCTTCGGCGTTTCATAAATACGCACGTTCCGGAGAGTGACCGGCGCCACGGCGTTCACCAGTAAGTCCCAAGTTACCCGTGCGATATTTTCAACCGTGGGATTCATCGATCGAAACTCTACGGTATCCTCGTTCAGATGCTTGTGGTCGAACCGGTCGATTACCGCTCGATTCACGATTTGCTCCAGATCGGGAAGCGCGAGCAGCCGACCCGTTGAGTCCGGTTTCCCCTCCACCGTCACCTCGACGACGTAATTATGACCATGTCCGCTGGGATTGTTGCACTTACCGAAGAGGGTCTTATTCTCCTGATCGGATAGGCCCGGGCAATGAAGGCGGTGCGAGGCGGAGAACTCGAATTGTTCAGTAAGGTGGATCATGTCAGCTTTCTCCCGGTGAAGAGAATAGGACAAGAACGGCGTCGGTTTGATTTCAATGACTTCGAGCGTGGTGTTTACTGGAATCCCGGCGGAAACAGGCCCCCAAAGGTCGATGAGAACACTTTCGAACGAGGTGCTCCATCCATCCCGCGAGTAAAGAGCATTGATTCGTTGCAATAACGAGTCCCGGATGAGCCGATCAAATTCTTTGATATCCGCTAAGTATCCGGTCGCGGAGTTCGGTTCTCCCGAAACGGTCACACGAATCAAAAGATACGGGGCAAGACCAGCGGGCGAGGGCCAGCCTCCCCAGCTATTCTTCCCACCTCCCTGATTTTCGAAGCCGGGTTGAATGCTGCAGCGAACTTCACGCGTCAGCCGAATCATGAAAAGTCCTGCACCAGTCGTTCTGAATCCGTGAGCGCGAATATTGCCTCACCTTTCTATGATAGGGACATTCAACAATCGTTGCTGGATCAATCGAGAGCGGAACGCAACGCGATTCGCGGATGGACCGTGTCTCAGCTCGGGCTGTTGAATTCCATTCGTGGAGGAGATCAATTTGATGAGTCGGCCCGTCGCGATCATCACAGGAGGGACGCGCGGCATCGGTCGGGCCGCCACGCTGAAATTCGCCTCGGCCGGATATGCCGTCGTCACCTGCGGGCGAAACGACGAGGAACGAGAATCCTTGAGCGCGGAACTTGCCTCGATAGGAGCGGTCTTTCAAATACACGCGATCGATCTTCGACGTAAGGAATCAGTGGATAACTTGATCACGAGCGCGGTCGCTCAGTTTGGAACAGTGAATCTCCTGATCAATAATGCGGGGGTCGCTCCCCTGGCCTCGGTCGACAAAATCTCGTGCGATGATTTCGATGACTGTCTCGCGACGAATATATCCGCGGTGTTTCATGCGACCAAAGGGGTCTGGCCAATCATGCAAAAGCAAGGGGGAGGGACAATCATTAATGTTTCCTCCTATTCCTCCGTGGACCCTTTCCCCGGCTTTCAGGTGTACGGCGCTTCCAAGGCATGGGTTAATTTGTTCACAAAAGCGACGGCTGACGAGGGACGTCCTCACGGGATTCGAACGTTCGCTGTCGCGCTCGGAACAGTGGAAACACCCCTGTTGCGGGGGCTATTTCCCGATTTTCCCGTGGAGCAGACGCTCCACCCCGATGACGTGGCGGAACTGTTTATCGCCTTGATGCAACCGGCTTGTATTCATGCCTCTGGAAATACGATCTTCTTCCGGAAATGATTGAGCGGTGGTCCCTTCGGGTCGGTCCGCTAGAATTGCAGCTAGGCGGGTCAGAGGGATCCACCGAAACACCGAAACGGCAGGCCGATGTTCCGAGTCACCAAAGAAATCTCTTTCTGCTACGGCCATCGCCTCATCAACTACGATGGGAAGTGCCGTTTCCTGCATGGTCATAATGGCCGGGCCGTCATCACGATCGAAGGCCCGAACCTCGACCATCGGGGAATGCTGACCGATTTCGGGGACATCAAAAAGACCATCGGCCACTGGATCGATCAGAATCTCGACCATCACATGGTCCTGCACCGCGACGACCCTATGGTGGCCGTTTTGCGGGAGCATCATCAACCCGTGTTGCTGCTCGATGGAAACCCCACAGCCGAGAATTTGGCGAAAGCGCTGTACGAGGTCGGAACCAAGGCCGGCTTTCGCGTGCTGGAGGTCCAGTTCTGGGAGACTTCCTCTTCTTGTGGCGCTTATGGCGTTTCCCAAGCCCACGATCAGACCTGCGAACATGCGAATGGCGTGTACCGTCCCGCCACAGTCTGAAAGCTCCCTTTTCACCGCCCCTACCGTCAAAATGATCTCTGCCGAACGGAGTATCCACTCCATTCCAATTTTGACGGATTTATCGATTCGCCGATGGTTTCATTACAACCGGTGTCGTTTCGACCCGTACCTTTTCCATCAATTACTTGGGGAAATGTCAGTGGAAACAAATTGAAAAGAGGCATGCGTGCTAGACTTTCACGTCGCGGATGGGGTAGGTGGAACCACCTGCTCACGCGATGAGATATAGTAGAGTTCGACGCTCCGCGATTTGTTAAACATCCAACAACTAGCCGGGCTCATGTCAGGCACGGCAAACATATCGTGTGCGATTTGCGGGAATTGAAGCGTCCATTCAAGCGGAGATGCTTGAAGTAACACGAAGGCCGGGGAATCGCCGTCCCATGCTGCCCCTCTTCAGCAAAAAAGCGATCAGTCAGCGCTGTGCGCAGCAGCTTGACGGGCTTGCGCGCGAGCAGGCAGTCGCGCAATTCGAGCAAACGGATACCGACGATCGGATCAAGTCTTCCGGGAAGGCGCGGATCCTTCAATTCAATCTTCAAGACGGCACACTTATCATCGAATTGCCGACCAAGCTCGGTCGTCCACTTCCCGTGGGACCGGGCGATACCGCGAAGCTCTTCGTTACGATCGAGAGCGCCATCTTCATGTTCGACACGACGGTGATCGAACGGACGACGACGGAGCTTTCGAACGGGCAGCCGATCCCAACCCTGAAAATCGAAGCACCCGAGATGCTTCAGAGCGGCAATCGCCGGCGTCATGTTCGTGTCGTTCCGATCGCCTCCGCCCCAGCCAACGTCACGTGGCGAATTGCCGGTCTCGATAAGAAGATCGCGAATACGCGTCCTTGGAATAAATCGAAAGTCCAAGACATCAGCAGCCGTGGAGTAGGAATTTACATCGCTCCTGAACTCGCCGACAATTTGGAAATAGGTCGTTTACTCGAAGTAAAGGTCGAAGTCGCAACTCCGACAGCGAAAGAAACGATCGCCACGCAGGGAATCATTCGCCGTTTGATCGCTCCGCGAGAAGCCAAGAAGCCGACGTTCCTCGGCATCGAGTTCGAAATCCCAGGCAAAGATAAAGACGCCTGCATCGAGAAGCTGGTTTTCTACATCATGTTCTGCCAGATCGAACTCGCCCGCGCCCAGCGCGAACGAGAGTAGGACCACTCATTCCTCATCCTCCTCACGATCCGGGTGAAGGGGATCGTTCAAATCGAAGAAGAAGTCTCCGAGGCCCGCGGGAAGTGGTTGATTGCCAAGCATCCGGCGGCGCTGCTGAGCGAGCCGATCGAGATCCAGGGCATCATCTCCAAGCACCTTCAGCACGGCCTCTTGCCACGCCTTGTCTTTGCTGAAGGAGTGGTCGGCATTCTGCGCCAGTCGTTTGAGCGCGAACTGCAAGATATGCATGCCGTCTCGCGGAGAAAAATCGAGCCGAAGGTCGTGGCTCCGCTGAAGGAACTCCACCGTGAGCCCCAGCAGTTCCGCTTCCGCAAAGGGAAGGTGATAGCGAAGAATCGCCATTTCATCCTCGCGATTGGGAAACCCAAGCCGGAGGGTCGGCTGAAGCCGAGACAAAATGTAGTCGGGAATCTCATACGTCGACTCGTCCTCATTCATCGTGATGCACGCGCGAAAGTCGGCATGTGCTTTGACCGTGATTCCCGCCACGATCGACTCAATATATCGCCGATGATCGAGGAGCGGAGCAAGTGACGCCCAGCTCTTTTCATTCATGCGGTTCCCCTCGTCGAGGACGCAGATTCCCCCCGTCAGCATGGCTGAAACCAGTGCCGAAGCGTGGTAGCTGATCTTTCCTTGCTCGGAAAGTACGGGAGTGACAAGCAAATCCTCCGGGCGCGTGTCGGCGGTACATTGAAAGATGTAGAGCGGCTGTTTACGCAGCCGAGCCGCCGCCATCGCCAGCGTTGTTTTGCCGATACCAGGAGGCCCCGTGATGCGAGGAGAAAGCGGAAGGTCCTGTTTCGCAACGACCAGCCAACAGGCAAGCAGTTGATCCAAAATCTCCCCTTGCCCGATCCATTCCTGATCCAAATCGATCGGCATGGAGAGATGAAGGCGAACCCCATCAATCTCAACACTTTGATGCGTCGACGACATCGTGTCTCCTTTCCATGCCGACATTATAAGGAGGCCTGACCTCGCTCGCAGCGATTCATTTCCAGCTGCATAGAATGAAACCATGAAAACTGAGGCCCGAATCAAACTCGACATCGAGGGAATGCACTGCGCGGCATGCGTGAGCAATGTCGAACGCGCTCTTCGTACGGTTCCCGGAGTGAAAGAAGCGACCGTCAGCCTCACCACACATGAAGCAAATGTCGTGGGTCAAGTCGAAGACCTCGGTGAATTAGAAGAGGCGGTCGAGAAGGCGGGTTATCAAGCAAGCCTTCGCGCCAATGTCTC
>JAIEPU010000262.1 GCA_019748235.1 bacterium | reverse complement strand
GGCGGGCGGCGCGGACAAAGGGTTCCAGCGTTTCGCGGCCGAGAAATGGATTGACGGTCAAGGCATCAGCGGCCCACGCTCGATCGTCACCTCGCTCGGTGTCGATGTAGGCCTCGGCATAAGCTTCCGCCGTCGAGCCGATGTCGCCTCGCTTGGCATCGAGCACGACAACGAGCCCTTTTGAAGCCGCATAGCGGAGACCGTAGTCGAGGGCCGCAGTACCAGACATTCCAGCCGCTTCGAAGAAGGCCGCTTGAAACTTTACCACCGGCACAATGTCTGCCAGGGTGTCAATCACTCCCTGGACGAAACTAAGGTAGCCAGAGGCGATCTGAGGAAGTGCGGGAGGATCGGGATGTCGCTCCCGAAGTTCGAGCGGTAACTGGTCCCAGCGGGGATCAATCCCGAGCATGACCGGCGTTCGCTTCGCGCGAACGGCATTCATCAGACGATCGCCAAACGATACCAACGAAAACCTCCCATCCGATCTTTGCCGCTTGCGATTCTACCATCCATTCGACTAGCAGCGACAGGTGCGACGCATGTATTCGATGCTCTCTCGTGCGATCGTTTCCGGGTCGGGTTTGAAATCGAACACTTCGACGGAGACCCATCCTTTGTAGTTGGTATCGCACAGCGCGTTGAAGATAGGCACGAAATCGACGTCTCCCATGCCTGGCCCACGAAGGTTAGCGTCGTTCGCGTGAAAATGGCCAGTATGTGGGTGATGCTCGCGAATAATCTGTGGAATGGGTTTGGTCTCCGCGGACATTGCTTTCACATCGAGGTGAACGACGACGTTCGGATGGTCGACCATTCGCATGAGGTCGGCGGCTTCGTCGGCCGTGTTCATGAAGTTCGTTTCCATGGTCGTCAACGGTTCGAGGCAGAATTTGACTCCATAGTCGGCGAGAGTTGGAGCAAATTGCCGAAGTGTGTCGGCGGCATATGCGAATGCTTCGTCGCGCGAGGTGCCGGGAAGGATCTTTCGAGCACCGGGAGATCCAAAGACCATCACTTGTCCGCCAAGTTCCCCACAAAGCTTCGTCTGTTCGCGAAGGTAGTCGGCAGTTTTCTTTCGAAGGGCCGGATCGGGGCTGTTGAAATGAAATCCCTCGAGTTTGGCGAGAAGCCAATGCAGACCGATGATCTGTACTCCGGCATCCTCCGCCTGCTGCCTTAGCGTGCGCCGCGTCTCTTTGTTGATATCCGTCACCATCGGAGCGAGCGTGAAGGGAGCGACTTCCAACCCTCCGTAGCCGAGTTCCGCGACCTTGCGGCAAACATCGGAGAAATCCCAATTCTCAAAGAGTTCGTTGCAAATGGCGTACTTCATTCTTTCCTCCGCTCCTCATTGGACAGCCCTGTTGTACGCAAATCGGGCGGCCGGCGAATTCGCCCAGCGGGAAATCAGGAATCGAATAGACTTTGACGGAAGAGGCATCCCTGTTCCAATGGCTTGACCGTCGCGGCGGTACCCCCGCGAGTGGATGGGGATGCTCATTCTCATCGATTGAATTTGCGGGTTATGATTGCCCGGACGAATAAACGTCAGACGAGGAGTTGATCGTGCGGATCCAGTACCTCCCCTCCGCGATCGGCCAGACCAAACCTTCGATGTATCTGACCACCTACTTGGTGAACGACTCATTCGCGGTTGATGCCGGCGTGCTTGGATATTGGATGTCGACCGAGGATCAGGCGAAGGTGACCGACGTCATCATCACGCACTCTCATCTCGATCATGTAGGTTCGCTTCCGATTTTTTTAAGCAATGTCTACGACGGTAAAAGACATCCTGTTCGTGTTTACATGACCGAGCCGACCTATGCGGCGGTGGAACAACACGTATTCGATGGAACGACATGGGCTCGGCTCAATCTACTGCTCGAGGCGAATCCGCCCCTGCTCGAGATCCATCTCATCGAAGCGTTTGGTGAGCGACAGATCTGCGATTTGAAAGTAAGAACCGTCACGGTGGATCATCCCGTTCCGACGATTGGATTGATTCTCGAGGACGAGACCGGTTCGGTCGCGATCTCGTCCGATACTGGTCCGACAGATGCTTTCTGGAAAGCGTGTCGAGAGGCCAAGAACTTGAAAGCGGTCTTCTTGGAGTGCAGTTTTCCGAATGAACTCGAAAGCCAAGCCGTCAGTTGGGGACATCTGACCCCAAGCTTGTTGAAGTTGGAGTTGGAAAAGCTCGGCAAGCCGGTCCGGACGTTAGCGGTGCATCTCAAAGCCTCTTGCGAAGACCAGGTCCGCGCGGAATTGAATGCCCTCGAACTCCCGCATGTCGAAGTTGTTTGTCCCGGAGAGGTCTACGACTTTTCGTAGAACGATGCCGTTACGGAGAATTGGGATAGCCCGCACGTGTCATCAATCGACGCATATTCCGGCGGATGCGGCATTGCCAATTTCGAACGAAGAGTTCCGCGAAGTAAGGGTCAGGTCGCTCGAATGCTCCCGCTGCTCGTTCCCTCGTGATGTGATGGAATAGATCGAGATATCGATCGACCATTCGATCAACGGAGTGTTCTCCCTGTTTAATGAATTCGGCGGCACCTTTTGACAGAGATTGCCTGAGAATTGGATTCTTTTCCAGCTCCGCTAAGCGGTCGGCAATGCCATCAATATCACCGACATTGACCAGGCAACCGGTCTTGCCATCGTGGACGACCTCGCTCACTCCGCTTCGTACGTGTGTCACGACCGGGACGCACCCGTAGGACATCGCCTCGAGCAAACTGACGGGAAGCCCTTCGAAAGCGGAGGTCAAAAGAAAGACGTCGGCGGCTTGATATAGAGCGGGCATTTCATCATTGGGCTTCGTGCCTAAGAGACGAAGATTGCCGGCACTGATGTGATCGCGCCCCGCTTCTTCGAGAGCCGAGCGAGCGGGACCGTCCCCCACCAATGTAACGACCGCTGGTATGCCCTTTTCCTTCAATCGATCCAGGATACGGGGCATATCGAGCACGCGTTTTTGCGTCTGTTCCAATCGGCCCACGTAAAGAATCTGAAGGGGTTTATCGAGCCCGTGATTGCGGGGAGACACCTCGTGTGAGCAGGGGATGCCGTATGGAATCGTATGAAGGCGTCCCTCAACGCGAGGGAGAGCTGAAGTCGTATCCGCGATCTTTTGACTGACGGCGACGACGGCGTCCCAGAATCGGCCGAGTTGAAAGACATGGTCATAATGCATCGGGTCATCGCTATGGACGATGCCGATCGTGTAGATGTCTGGAGGTAAACTCGCGCTGATCGGCGAATGATCGTAGTCGTAGTTCGGAATGTATATGCACGGTGCCTGCGATTTGAGATACTCCCGGAGTGCCCGACGGCGATAGCGGCGTTTCGATCGCCATTCTTTCGGAAGCGTGTCGATCGGGACCCCTTGCGGCAACGGCAGACGGTCGATCTCCACCTTATCGGGATGAGTCATCAGAATGCGTGCATCAATGCCACGGCGCAGCAGGCCCTCGGTCAGGTGAAAGGCAAAGATATCGACGCCGGAAATGCGCCCTGACGTCAGACAGGAAATGACACGCCAGTTCATGCGGAAAATCACTCGATTCAGAATGAGAGATGGCGAAGGGTCTCGCTCTCTTCATCATACGATACCGCTGCTTCGAAAAGGACTACGTCCGACGGCGACTAACCTGCCGGAGCGGTCGAAGTTCAAAAGATCGCCATAATTCCCATTCCGCACTCATTTTGAATTGGATCTATACTTCACTCATGCGGAAATCCTTACTACCGACCGTTGATCCGATGACTTGCCTTTCCACGGGCTGGTGCGTTCATGTTTGTCCGACCGAATGCCTCGACTTTTGGAATGATTTGCCTTCGGTAAAATATCCAGATCGATGCACGTCCTGCGGCGCTTGTGTGGTGGTCTGCCCTACCGAAGCGATGAGAATACAAGGCTTCGAGCCAGTAGGTCGTGCGAGAAGCGATCCGTCTGACTCGAATGGCATTTCAACAAACAAGGCCACTTAGGTCATTCAACTATTTCCGCGTCGTCAAATACTCGATCAAATCTCGAAGTTCTGACTCACTGATCTTTGTAATCGCGTCCTCGGGCATGGCTGATTTACCGCGCTGCCGTTCATCGATTTCTTCCTTCGCGATCGTGATCCGTTTGTTATCGGCATCAATCACCGTGACCTCTTTGTCCGTCTCCTCTCGAAGAACGCCGGTCACGACGCGGCCATCATTTAAGAGAAGGATGACAGAATCGAATCCTTGAGCGATTTTGCGATTGGGGTCTGCGATTGCTTCGAGGAATGCTTTCCGATCGTTTTTCTCTGCTGCTTTGGTGAGATCGGGTCCCACTTCTCCTCCTCGCCCTTCGATTTTGTGACAGCGAAGGCACGCCGCCGCGGTCTTTTCGAAGAAGATATTGCCTCCTCGATCCGCATTCCCCCCCACGAGTGCATCCTCGTATTTGGCTACCGGATCTTTGATTTCGTTTCGTTTCGCCTCAATAGCCGCGAGACGTTTCATTACCTCAGCAGATTTTCTTTCCGCGGCTGCCAAGCGAATGTCGAGTCGAATCTCTGGTGGTACCTTCCCTTCCACCATTCGATCGAGCCATGCCGTGATGACTTCGTCCGCCGCATCGGAATTGATCTTGGACAGCGTTTCGAGAGATCGCTGCTTCTCTTCGATGTTCCCTTCCTCCAATACTTTGGAGAGGATTTTGACGGCTGCTCTTGGATCAAGTGTCGCGAGGATCTTGCGGGCTTCGGTCCGAACGGTCTGTCGTTCATCATCCAGTGCGTCTTGAACCAGAGTCGGTAGATCGTGCACGTTGATTTCACCGAGGCCACGAAGAGCCTCGGCTCTTACCTTTGCCTGCTCCTTCTTATTGCGGAAGATCTCGACGAGCTGATCCTCAATCTCATTGGTCTTGAAATGACCGGCGAGGTCGATCGTCGAAAGTCGGAGGTCTTTATCGGGCGAAGCTAACAGGGCGGGAGCAACATTCGCGAATTCTTTTCGGGCGTCTTCGATCGAATGAGCGGCAATGGGGCGATAAATCCCGATCACTGGATCGAGTTCCGCAGCGTTGCCCCAGTTTTCCAACGCTTTGAGCGCCGCCTTGCGGACGTCGACATTATCCCGACCGTCGGCTGCGATGTCGGCCAACATCTTGGCATTCGAGGTCTCGCCCAATCGGACATTCGCCAGTATTGCCCGGCGGCGGACAGAGGTGGAGATTTCTCGATTGTTTGCCAAGGCGGCAAGCGCGGGAAGTGCCTCCGCAACAGGCACATCGTAAATCGCGCGGGCAGCTTCCTCGGCGAGCGATACGGAGTACCCTTCCCCTTGTTTCAGGTACTCGGCAAGAAGCGGTGATTCCCAGCGACGAAGGACGAGAAGTGCGGCGAGGCGAACCGCAGGAGATCGCTCCACTTTCATCGCCTCGTTGATGGCTGCTTCATCATGAATCGATGCGAGAGCAAAGACTCCTGCATGACGGATGTAGGCATCCTTGTCACCGTTCTTTTCGATGAGGGTGAGGAGCGGACCCGCGGCATCCTTATTTCCAATTCGCCCGAGCGCGATTGCTGTCAAGAATTGCACGCGAGGACTATCGTCTTGTAGGTGCGGAATCAATGTTGCAAATCCATCCTTGAATCGAACATCACCGAACGTTCTGGCCACTTGGGCACGAATCTCCGCATCGGGATCGGCGAGAAGCGATGTGATCGACGTAAGGGCTGACGAATCCTTTCGGCCTATTTGGCCGAGAGCCCAAATCGAATGAATGCGAACGAGAAGAGACTCACCGGTGTTCACCGCGAGTTTGATGAGGGTATCTTTTGACTCCGTCGGTCGTGCCGCCAGCGCGAACTGCGCGCGTTGGCGAATTCTCATGTCACGATTCTTGAGGAGTTCGCAAAGCGCGGGGACGTCCAGATTCTCAATTCCACGAGCGAGTATCTTTGCGGTCTCTGCGTCTGCGGCTCGGTACTCCGGATGATAGATGCGATAGATCCGTCCTTTACCAGGCTTTGCCCAACCTTCCACCCAATCGAGTACGTAAAAGCAGCCGTCGTATCCAAAGTCGACATCGGTCGCGAGGACATTCCAAAGGAATTGATCGGACTCGGCCACTTTGAATCCCGCGCCATCCGCTTCCAGTCGAAATCGGCGAACGCCGCTATTGGAGACGCCACCTCGGAAGTCAGCCAGAAAGAAGGACCGGTCCATTGATGGAGGGAAACCGACCCCTGGATTGTAAACGAGGCCGGACGGGCCATCGGCGAAGTTTTGAATGGGCGGGATAATGTATGCCGGCTGACCGTCATGACGAGGATGCCATAGTTTTTCCTCGTTCCAAGGACCTCGCGCAATGGGAGACTCGATGTACTGGTAAGGCATGCGCCAACCCGTATCACCTCCCTCGACGATATTGACGAGTCTTGCCTTATCACCTGAGTCTGAATTGTTGTCGCCGGTAAAGAGGTTGCCGAACTCATCGAAGGCGAGCTCTTGCGGATTTCGGAGGCCGGTGTGAACGACTTCCAGATCCGTTCCATCCGGGTTGCATCGAAGGACCGCGCCTGTTTCGATCACCTTAATTCGACCGCTGGGCGTGGGGACGTTTAGTCCTCGATCCCCAATGCTGAAATAGAGTTTCCCGTCCGGACCAAAAATCAGTCCGTGCAAATCATGTCCCAGGAAGGAAACGCGAACACCGTAACCGGTTTGAAGAGACTTCTTCTGTTCCGCGATGCCGTCACCATCCGCATCGCGTAAGAGCCAAAGGTCTGGGATGCAGGTGAAGTAGACATCGCCATTCCTCGCTAACAGCCCCGCTCCGATTCCATCTTCGATTTTGTTGTAGCTGTCAGAAAAGACTGTCGACTTGTCGACCTTGCCGTCGCCATCCGTGTCGACCACCTGACGCACGCGATCGGGGTGAGCGGTATAGGTGGAGATCTTGTCACCGAGCCACTTCTTGTGAAGGTTGATCCGATCCTCGACGGTTTGCGCGGCAAGGTCATCCTTGAGCCACTTCATGTTATTGCGATTATCCGTGACGCCGTCGTGAAGCCGAAATGTTTCCGCAATGTAAAAGCGCCCCTGCTCATCAAGGCAGAACGCAACGGGGTTCGCAAGCAAAGGTTCCGCGGCGACCAGTTCAATCTGGAATCCTTCAGGCTTTTGAATTCGACCGATGGCTTGAGCGGCTTCGTCACTCGCGGGGGAGATCGCCGCCTTGTACTCGTCAGCGAGTAGAATCCCTAACGAGAAGAAAAGTGCGAATACGACAGTCCGATTCAAGTCAACGATTCGGCGGCTCATCACAGGAATCTCTCGATGCTGAAATAGGAAAGAGACGGTGGGCGGATGCTGAACGTGAACTGTCGAATGAACGATCCGTGAGGAGACTCATTCAAGCGAGTCGTTTCTCATTGCCACCCTTGATTTCGAGTGAACTTAGTTTAGCGGAATTCGACGCGGATGTTCAGAGAAGAGTTCTGATTTAGAGCACGGAGAATCAACAACAACCATTGGGAAAGCAGCCGCGCCATTCACGGCGGGAACGGAACAAAAAAGGAGCCGGCTAAGAGGTCCTAGCCGACTCCTATCTCGACGTATTGCATGTCGCTTTCGAACCGCCCAAACCGATGGCATCATCAATGCGACATCGGCAGGCCTCTGGATGACTACGGGTGAGTCGCCTTCGATGACATCGAAAGCGACTCGCCTCCCATCGAGCTAGGCCGCCTTGCGACGACGAAGTTTACGGACACCGGCCCCAACGAGACCAATACCCGCCAAACCGGTCATCACCAGCGTTGACGCTTCCGGCACGACCACACCGGGGACGGTCCCCGACAGGTTGTAGCTGATGTGCGACAACGTAAGCTGCAGATTCAGCGCGTAATTGATGTTCAACGAGTTGGGCGAGCCGAAGCCACCACCACCCGGATTCTGAACGATCGTTCCCGATTGGACAACATTCGACGGGATCGAAATGCCGAGGTCCGGGAATGCGAAATTGGCGCCCAAGTCGTCGGTCGCCGGATTCGGCGTGACGATGTCAGTAAGGGTTGCGATGCCCGGCAACCCACCGATGCTGCTGAGAGCATCAACGTTGTTCTGGCTGATGTCTTGATTGATCAATTGACCCAAGCTGACGTTGATTCCGAGAATCGAGGTGTTACCCGTGGCTTGAACGCTGCCCCCGATATCGAAAAGCCCTGGGAGGGCGTAGAACGCTGGGTTCGTTCCGCCAAGAGGAGGCGAAGCGGCCGTCGAATGATAAATCAGCGACGAAAGTGCACCCGTCACATTCAGATCAAGTCCGAGGTTGACGTTGATGCCGATAATGCTCGTGGAAATGTTGAACGTAACTGGTTGGAATGCGATCGGAACGTTTGTCCCATTGAGCAAATTGATGTTCGCACCCGTCAATTGGCTGACACCAAGCGATGAGTTGTCGTATGCCACCAAAACGGTGCCGGTCGGATTGGTCACAACGTTCACCTGACCGCCGACGAGATTGACGGGGACGGTTTGTTGCGAAAGGCTGAAACTCTGGGTTCCGCCGAACAACGTGTTGAGTCTACCATTGCCCGAAACCGTGGCCGTGCCCGAAGCGGTAATGACCGCGGTGAAACCGGTTGTGGGTGTGGTGCCATTTACATTGACGGACGAAGTGATGACATCAGCATTGACCGGCGCGACGAATGCCGCACTCGTCAGTAACGCAGTTGCAATCGGCAGACGCGAAATGCGTCGTCGAATCGAAAAGAACATAGGACCTCCTCAATCACGCAAAACGACATGCAAATGTGTGCGAATCGCATGAGATGATGTGCTGATCACATGCGAACGAAAATTCGGCATAAGCGAAATGAAAGCCGAATTCAGCCGTCTAGTATCGCAATCCCTAGTGACACTCGTCAATCGACAAATTCGTCATTTCCCTCCTATTACAGCCGGTCGACGTATCGGGCGCGGCATTTCTAACGGTCTCGAAATCTTGCACCGTGGGCTCAGCTCTTGAACGGACAGGATGTCGACTAAGTTCTATTCTGCGTAAGTCATTGATGTGATTGGATAAGAGTCATGACTTGTGGATTGGCGAAGATACGAATGTAGGGAGTGTCCTCAAAATGATTGCCGCAGTCCGGAAAGAGTCACTTGATTCTCAATCTGGATTATGTGTCAAATGACATACGGATTTCAGCCCATTCGGAGGGTGTGTTGAAGCTCCGGAACGCCCTCAATTCAGGGTCGATGCTGCGGAGTTGATCCTCGTAGATAAAAGTAGCCTTCAAATGGCGAAGCAAATCACGGGGACCCGTCCGAGGCACGTTTAGAAGCACCTCGATATTCGCCAAAGCTTCTCTGCGATAGATCGCGCACAGCGGCTGTGGGGCTTCATTTATCACCGGCAGAGCGCACCAGGCATCATTCAATTGATCATCTAGTTTCCAAATGATTGATGAATCAATGAATGGCATATCGCACGAAATCACGAACGCTCGATCCGAGTGAGGTGGTAGTGCGGAAAAGCCCGCATACATCCCAGCTAATGGGCCACGATTGTCGTGTATGTCTCGGACAATAGGGATTGAAGAAGGGAGCGGAGGGACCGGCGAATCCTTTCCGGTGGCGACGAGGACATGCTCGACCACTGAACTCAATTCACGGGTAAGCCTTGCGAGGAGCGTTTCTCCTTCCAGGGTGAGCCATTCCTTGCGCGATCTCATCCGTTCACTTCGTCCACCGCAGAGAACGATAGCAGCGAGGCCTCGGATGCTTTCCGGTCGGGGCACGGTATTTCTCACGGAATTCGTGGCGAATCATCAGCTCCAGATACCTTCATCATCATACCGCTTTCGAGGAGTTAACTAGATGAAGCAATTCGTTTTCGGTGTCGAACGAAACAGTCGTCATTCGATTCG
>JAIEPU010000254.1 GCA_019748235.1 bacterium | reverse complement strand
TGAATCCAATCCATCCCGTGCCCCGATTGAATATCCCACGGACGAACTTTGATAAGCTCCTGCATGAACTGACTTTCCAGACCTAACGTGCGGGTCGTGTCGCGAAAGATGTTCAAGATGTTTTGC
Organism: bacterium; assembly: GCA_019748235.1. Lineage (GTDB taxonomy): Bacteria > Planctomycetota > Planctomycetia > Kolteriales > Kolteriaceae > JAIEPU01. Next base: position 9,797 of record JAIEPU010000254.1, on the reverse strand, counting down.
AGGTCCAGTGCCCGCTCGAGGGATAACGGATCTTCGGGAATGTCTAGCGACATCTGGTCCACATGTTTCACCAATGCATTGCATTCCTGAATCGCGCGGGCGCGAATTTGCTCATCACTCGCCGCTGATTGTTCCATCCTCCTCCGAAAGTTCAGCAAGATTTCACGGAGCGGAAGCGTGGGGATGATCGCATCGGGGGCGCGACCGTAGCGGCGCTGCCAAAGCTCGCGAACCTTCTCGCTTGCTTCTCGATACCCGACCGACTTCGCACCAGAATTAAAGAAAACGCGATCACGGACCCAGGGCTCCGAAATGATAACGATCTCGGGAAAATCAGTAGGACGCACATTGGTACAATCGACGTCGTAATAAATCCAATCGTTGCTCGCGCCGTCAATCATTGGCCAGTCGATTTTATTCGAAGCAGCCGATCGCTTCGCCCATTCGGGATCGCGAATCTTGTAAATCACATGGCTCACATGAGAACGAGCCATGACTTGCCAAGCGAATCGAGATCCTTCGAGCGTCCAGTGGACATCTCCTTCAATCGTCAGATGACGCAATGGAATGATCGACTGTGCGAGGATCCACATCACTACACAGACGAGGCCGAAACTGGATATGGGAGGGAACGACGCCGTTGCCGGTGGGCGAGGAGATCTCGTGAGTCGCCAACCCAGAACGGCGCCAATGACGGGAACGACAATCATTCCCAAAAGCATCCATCCAGGATCTGGTGGAATCCAACGAGGTTGTCGTAGCCATGTCCAGAGCCGGAGCGGCCAGTCCGTGTCGAGAAAGATCAATGTCGAGGAGATCGCCATGAGAGGGAAGGCGCCGATCATGAAGATCCAGAAGTTCGTTCCATGAAAGAGAAACATGAGGACGAGCGCCAGAAGCTGCGTGCGACGAATGCAAAGTAATATTCCAATCGACAAATCGAACAGAAGGCCGCCCCACACTAAGGAATAGATGAATATTTCTGAGCTCAGCAACGAGTGCACCTGCTCCATGACGTCGGCAGGCAGAACCGCTGCCAATGGCTTTGCCACGAGTCCCTTTCGGAACCACATGCGAATCGGTTCGCCCATGAACCAGTCGGCATTCATCTTCACCACGGCAGCATAGGTATAGACGATGAAGAGTTGAGCGCGAAGCAGAAGGATGGGCCAGAACGGGATAAGACCATCCCATTGATGCCCTCGGCCTTTGCGACGAATCTGCCACCATCGGTCGATGGAAAAGCACCGTCCGCTCGGTGACACAAAGAGCAGAAAGGCAATTAGACTCGTAAGGTAAAAGTGATTGTTCCACCAGACAGCTTCTAGCAGCCAACCGTAGGTAAAGAGAACTCCGTTCAGGAGTAAAGAGGGCCGTGTAAAGATCCCGAGCATTACCGCCAGTGAAGTCAATCCGAGCAGCAAGAAGACGATCGTGGTGAACGGCTCAGGGAGGGGACGAACCCATTCGAAACCTAGGTAGGGAAAATTCCAATGAACCTGAGAGCCTGTGTAGAAGTACTCAATCGTGGTTTGACCCAGGACTGGTCGAAAGAAATCCCATGTTTGCCAGAGCTGGACGATTCCAAAACCGATGCGGAAGATACCGAGAGAAGCGCCGCTCGTCGGCGCTCCGAGCCACGACCTCACTCGACGGATCAATCGTACTCTCCGTACTAGAGGAAATTCAGGCAGAGACGGGATTGTTTTACAGGGATTTGGCAACCATCAAAAGTTAAGCCGCCCATTCGAGGATCCGAATGAGCGGCTAATTGTGTCGTCGTTGCATCAGCCTTTTCGGCTTAGGCAGCCTTGCGTCGGCGATAGAATTGAAACGCCAGACTACCCAGCCCAATGGCTCCAATCATGACGAGTGTGTTGGCTTCAGGAACATTGACCGCGTTGGTGAGACTTCCCTCGGCGGTATACGATGGGGGAGCGATCGTGATCGTCGCATCCAAGGTGTAATTGACGGTTCCGGTGAAGTCCCCGTCGAGCGTCGCGGTGCCAATTCCCAAGTTCACGGGGACGTCGAAGTCAATGTTGAAGACTTGAGTTCCTGAAAGCGTGACGGGAAAGCTCAAGCCGTTCGTGCCCAGAATCGGGGCGAAGTCGAACCCCATGCTTGCGAGGAGATCGTCACTCAGAAGGCTGGGCGTCGGAATTTGCTTGACGTCTAGATTTCCGATGAGTGCGAATGCTTCCGTTAAGACCTGATTCAGATTGACGAGATTGTTCAAATTCTGAGTAATCGTTCCGAAGATACCGGCATCGATTTCAACCCGTCCATTGAGACCACCGGTGATCGCGGCATTGAAATCTCCCGGCAAGATGAACAGGCCTTGAACACCCAAGTTATCGACGCCATCGGGAGTCGCATTCGCATTCGGGTTGCTCGGGTTGATGTAGGGATGCTGCCCATCAGGGAATGTTGAGTTGTCTTGCACGCCCGAGATTTCGTTACTAGGGGCGTTGGACACAAACGTTGCCGAGGCGTTTCCGGCGACGTTGCCGATAATTCGAGCATCGAAGTTAACCGTCGTCAGGCCAAGAATCGGAATTCCCACCGAGCCGTTGATCACCGCCTGTGTCGACTGAAAGTTCTGGTTGAGAAGATTGACGTTCGTGCTAGCAACGATCAGGTCCATCGCGCTGTTGGCGCTGTCGCCGTCATCGAACAAGCCGTCCGACCCAGGACGAAGTTGATAATCGCCCCCGTCGTTCGGGTCCGGACCGACCGCCTTATAGTTGTCTTCCCCTCGAAGAACGAAATTACCCGAGACGGGATTATTCACGGGCGTCGGGTTCGGGCTAAGAGCGAGCGGAATCGTCTGTTGCGGAAGGCTGATATTGCCCGTCAAAAGACCAACCGGAGTACCGAGCACACTGCCGCTTAAGTGCACGACGGTGTTTTGACCGGAAACGGTCAAATTACCACCGAGTGACAAGCTGGAAACAAAATTGCCGGACGAGATGTTCACGGTTCGATCAACCGTTGCCGCCCACGCCGTTTGAGTAATCAACAGCGAAAAAGCAAATACAGCGAGTCCCCGGGATGTGGTCACCGTCCATCCTCCTCACAATCAATGTCTGTAAAGCCGAGTTCGAAACGTCCCGACTCTAACTTTTCTCAAGAGCGAGTAAGAAATGCTGATCGCTCTAGTTTTCGCGACGATCTTTTAACACACCCGCCTAGACTACCAAGCCGAAATTAACACGCAAGTTAGAAAGTGGAAAAAGGATACGTTTTAGTGGCTACTACGCATAAAGGGCTAGGGCGTGGGGAGCACGTTCTCTACCTTGTTGCGCCTCCAACGGCGGTATTCCTCCACCTTCTCACGGACGGCGGGGATTCGAATCGCTTCCTCACCGGCTCGCTTGTAGGCGAGGACTTTCTCTTTAAGATTGGCCAATTCGGCCCGATGAGGATCCTTCGGACTCAACAGTTCAATAGCTCTCTCTAAATGAGGAACCGCGCGTCTAAACGAGTTTCCCGTGAGAAGATTAATGTAGGCAACCGCCAGTCCCTCCTGATACTCCGATTGATCGGGGGCGATCGCGACGGCAGTTTCAAAATGAGGGATTGCCTCCGCAAGTCGCCCGTTGCTCAGAAGGGTTCGGGCTAAGCCGTAATGGGCCCCATCGTTGCCGGGGAACTCCTGAATCGATTGCGTGAAGAGAGCGATGACGGTTTCTGAATCCTCATCGGAGGAATGCTGGAGTGCCTGCTGATAAAGCCGATGACTTCGGACGGCCGGCATTCCTCGCATCACGAAGTTGACAGCAATTTGGCTCGCACCGATGAAGAGGAACAGGGAGAGAAGGATTGTAAGGAATCGCGACCAGGGGCGATTCCCCGCAATGCGGCTCCACTGGTACTCCTCCATGCTCCAGGCGAAGAGTAAGATTTCGAGGGACGCCTCGAAGCCTTCCTCGAGTTCCATCGGACCGAAGAGTAACAATCCCGGCTCGAAAACGAGTCCGATCCAAACGAGCATGGTTCCGAGGGCGATCCGTCCGAGTAATCGGCTTGGTAACGGAGCGCGAAGCTGATTTACGATTCGCTGGAGATTAGTGATTCTTCCACAGGCCACTGGCATCACACAGAGCCAGGTGATCAAGGCAACGGACCCATAGGTTAGTGCGACGGGGTAATCGGCGGAGAGCGGTTGGATCAGTGACATTAAGCTCCACGGTTTTGCCCCGATCCTTGATCCAAACGCGGCACCCCAATGGAATTCCTCGCCGACCATCAGAAGGCAAGCAATGGAGGCGAAGAGGTAATATCCAGACGCTGCGGGCCGCCCGGCGACCACTTCCCCTGGAGTCCATCGACGGGTGATGTAAGCTGCCGCGAACGTGATCGCGCCGAATAAGACGAATAAGCCCCCTAAAGAATCAACTATTCCTTCGGGGTTATAGGCCGCGATGAATGCTGCCTCAATTTGACCCGCCATCGCGAACCAGATGTTTCCAGTGAATACGAGCACCAACGGAAGCATCAGGATGAGGAAGTGCCGGCGGGAGAGAGGGGATGCTAAATTGATGGACGCCTGAGGTAGGACGGGCGCGATCGACGGAGCGAGTTGTTTTTTCGATGTCGACATTAATGCCTACTCGATAGCGAAGTAGTTTTTACTCACGATTCGTTACCCGGTTGTTCATCGGATAAAGATTGACTTCCGTCCGGACCGTTAGAATCTTACACGATCTTTCGCCTGCGTGGAGGCTGTGAAGCATGTCTTGATGACTCAAGTCGTAGCCATTAAATAGGCTCGAACCCATCTTGGACCGCTCGAATTCGCAGTGAGCCGTTCGAATCTCGAATACGAAGGACGCGGCATGACATTTCGGACGTTCACCTATTGGGTCTTCGCCTTTCTGCTCGTGGTGTTAGGGCTCGTTATCTGGCGTTATGACATTCTCGCCCAACGACCTTACTGGAGTTCGGCACTCGGTGTCTTCACGGAAGCCTCCGCGCTCACGTTCGGTGACGTTACTTCCGATCAAACCCCGGCTCCTGCCGCCCTCAAGAATAGTTTCGTGCCGTTGCTCGTCGCGGGCGCGATGAAAGTCTTAGCTCCCGGTACGCCCGTGATCTTAGCGGCGCGACTCTTCACCTTCGCAAGCGCGGCACTCGTCCTTGTGCTCCTCGTTGGCGGGTTGCATCGTCGGCTCGGTTGGGGGGGCGGGATCATCACGGCGGCGGTCGTTCTGACCACACCAGCTTTTGCCGTTCAGACTGAACAATTGGGTCAAGAGATTCCTCTCGCGATGCTCGTCGTTTTGGCCACCACGCTCTTGTTTCGAAAAGCAACCCTATCGGCGGCGCTCGTCGGACTCCTCGCATTTGCCGCTAAGTGGACCGGTGTGGTGTATCTCGCGGCGGCGACGATATTTCTCTTCCTTCGCGGCGTGCGCTTTGGGTTTCAGAAACCGATCATTCGTGGCATCATCGCCCATTTGATCGGTCTTGGAATCGCCTCCGCCGTGTTGTACTTTCGCGCGGAACCGGGATTCTATTTCGGCGGCTGGGTTCCTCCTGAGACCTTCGGCACGGGCCCTCTCGTGGAAGTGTGGCGTTGGGCGCCAGATCTCCTCATCATCACTGGGTTGACCATCGTCCTCGTCGTGGCGGTAGCGCAGCCGGTGTCCAAGGTCCAATCAAGCGAAGATTTCGCAAATGCGCCGCGATCAAAGCCCATCACATTTTGGGATCAACCAATTCTATTCAGCGTTCTGTTCGTGATTCTGATGTCGATTCTCCTTGGCGTGGTGGGGGCGGTCCCAGCGAACTTGGCAGTTCTGGTCCCATTCATCGTCGTTCCCCTCGGTTGGGTCACACTTTCATCGCCGACGTGGCGACTTCTCGGCATGTGCTTCATGTTCTTATTGCTTGGTTTCAATCTCGTAAATTCGGCCGGGATGTTTTATCCGCCACTGGCAGGACAGGGATTGGATTGGCGAACAGGTCCGCTGCGAGAGCGGAGTAGGGAATACCTCTTTGATGATCACGTTCGTTCCGTCGAAGCGGTACGCGCTATCGTGAAAAGTTGCCGAGACAAGAAGATCGTCGCTCCCCCTCCCTTCGTTCAATTTCTGTCCCTGCCGGCACTGGGATACGTCGTCGAGCCCTTTGAAGGCTATTCAACTGGGGACTTGACCACCAAGCGGTTTCCCTCCATCAAAATGCTCGAGGAAGAATCACCGACTGAATTGGCGGTAGTTGCGCTTCAAAATCGTTACACGAAGGGGCACGAGTGGATCGTCCCGCCAATGGAACAGGGAGACACCCTCGTCTATCCTTCATCGAAGGGATTGCGATCCACTGAGGAGTTCAAGCGATCCCCTCTGCTGGTTTACGTTCTTCGCAAGGTGCCGAGCGAGGACGATGTCGCGCGTCAGCAACGGTACATTCGTCGGTTCTGGCCGACGACTCAAATGTTGATGCAAGCCCGGCAATACATTGAACTCGGACAGTTAAAGAATGCCGAGATCGTTCTTCGAAAACTTCTCGAATCGAATCCTTCCCACAATGCCGCGCGCCTCCAGCTTGGGGTGATTCTGGATATGTCCGGTAAGCCGGATCTCGCGCTTCAGCAGTACGATCGGGTCGCCGTGGGATCTCCACAGTATCGGCAGGCGCTTTTGCAGTCGGCATTCATTCTTGGCATCAAAGAGCAATTTGAAGAATCGGATAATCGGTTCGGAAAGGCGCTTGCGGAGTTTCAACGGTCCCCTGGCGAAGACGGGAAAGGCCTGACCATCCTTTATCTCAAGTGGGCAGCGATGGACATCAAGCGATCGGAGTGGAACACCGCACGAGAGAAGCTCGAGAAAGCCCTTCAGCTCGATCCGAAATCCGTGAATGCCATCAGGGATCTCGGACTTGTTCTTCTCAAGCTCGGCCGCTTCGAAGATAGCCGGTCCCAGCTCGATAAAGCTCTTTCCATGGATCCGAAAGACTCTCTCACCCACATGCTCATGGGGGCAGTGTTGGTTGGCCTCAAAAAATGGGAGGAGGCACGAGCCGAATTCACTGAGGCATTACGATTGTCTCCGGACTTCGTGGAAGCACAAGACGGTTTAGGGACGGTGCTGGTGAAGCTGGGACGATACGACGAGGCAGTTCAAGAGTATCAAGATGCTCTGGCCCGTGACCCCGGAAAAGATCGCCGCGCGGAACTATTGCGAGGAATGGCCGACGCGTTCGTGGCGAAGGGAAGCACCGAGGCAGCCATCAATGCTCTCCGTCAAGCAGTCGAGGCTAATCCAGACTCGGCAGACGCCGCCAATCAGTTGGCCTGGATTCTCGCAACGGCGTCCTCCCCCGACCGTCGAAACGGTTCCGAGGCCGTTCAGTTTGCCGAGCGTGCGACGAAGAATGAATTAGCGCCCAGCGTCTTTTTCGACACACTCGCCGCTGCCTACGCAGAGGCCGGTGAATGGGATAAAGCGGTCGCCGCGGCAGAGCGAGCCATCGCGAAAGCGAACGATGAGAAAAACAATTCACTGGCGGACGAATTCCGCGCTCGAGCGGAACTCTACCGTCGCAAGGAAGCCTATCACGAAGCGCCTCCCGCCAATCAACCGTCACTTCCGCCGCCGAGCGAAAACTCGTCACCAACGAATGAAGGTGAACAAACACCGTTGAAGGATAGCAGCGAAGGAAAGTGAGTCGTAAAACCTCGCGCCGAAATCATCTCGCCTCAGGGGTGAGATTGCAAGGTAGGCGAAGATCTTGGTTCACGATGGACGGAGCGATTTAGGCTCTTAAACGTGGATCCCACCAATCGAATTCGAGGTGATACTTGAGAACCTGCCGTTGCGAGATGACGACTATTACTGCGGAAGACAGGAGTTGAACCTGCGCGAGTGATACCTCACTGGAACCTGAAAGTAACGCCGCAACGTTAGACAACGCCCCAACTTTGCCGGTGCCGTATTGAAATATCGGAACAGAGCCGGACACAACCATCCGGTCATTTCGGTCCTCAATTCCTGGCACCAAGTACCCCCGAATTGTGACTATGTCGCGTCATGGTTAGAGGGGGGAAATCTTACTTACCGGCAAGATGATCGTCGGGAAGAGTGTCATCGGTCTTGATGAAGCAATGAAGTTCCTGGATTCCGAGGATGTCTATGAGTCAGCCGCGCATTCCCGTTGCGAACGAGGTGGTTACACCCATGAAAGCTTGACATGTGACTGTCAAATGCTTTGCATGATCAGCAAGGAGCGGGTGTCATCTGGTAGAGTGGCTTGTCTTGATAAGTGTTACATCGAGTTTCAAATGGTTGGATTCGCCGAGCGGATTATCTCTTTGAAAAACCCTCAATTCTAATTGCGATACGCAATTTGCGACGTTACAGTCGAAACCTGACGAATTGGTAATGTTCCAATTCAAAATCTGCCCAACAACCTTTATGTCGCCTCGCCGTCCTGCCATCGATTTGAGATGAGCTTGCTTAAACAGAGTTGAGTTTGACCCGCTGGTCGAATTGATACTCCGTCGCCCCCCGCTTGGGACCCTGAGAGTCATTTTGCTTGCCGGTCGAAACCATCACGAAATCCGCCGCTGCTGGTGCGCACTTGACGTGTCAAAGCCGAAGGTTCGCGAGTTGAGCTGGATACCCTCATCCTTTCGTTGACAAGACGACCATCCTGAGGTCGGAGGTCAGCATGAATCGCCGCCAATGCTCCTTGATTCCCGCCTTAGTCGTTTCTGTCGCCGCTTTCGTCGCCGCCAGTCCAGCACAAGCTCAGACTGGTTACGGCGTGAACGCTGCCGGGACGCTGTTCAAGTTTGATGTCAACGCTCCATCGGTCGTCACGACGATCGGCTCAATTGGTTTCGTGCCCGAGGGGATCGATTTTCGGCCCGGCACCCGTTCCCTTTACGCCATCGATATCGGTCCGAACACGTCACAGGTTTACACACTCGACATCACCACTGCGGCCGCGACGCCGGTCGGGGCTGGCTTTGCCTCCACGGGGAGCGTGAACAACGTTGCGTATTCACTCACCGACAACGACACGTTCGGGTTCGACTTCAATCCGAAGACGCTGCAAGATGACGACAGCATGCGCATTCGGCTCGTCGGGACCTCGGGCGTGAATTTAAGGCTGAACTCGTCCACGGGTCAGATCGCGGCTGTCGATGGGAGCATTCTGTTTGGCAACGGAAACTCAGCCTTCGTTGATGCAGTCGCTTACATCAACAACATCCCCCAGAAGGGTGGCACGACGGCACTGTACGACTTGGACTCGCGCAACGATGCTCTGCTGCTCCAGAATCCTCCGAACAATGGAACGGTGACAACCGTTGGTCCGCTCGGAGTGTCGATTGATGCACAGCGAAACATCGGCTTTGACATCTACACTGCACCAGGTGATGCCGACCTGACGATTGGCGGAGACTTTGGATATGCGGTCTTTACCCGCCCGGACGCTCCGATCAGCAATCCGGGTATTTACCTTCTTTATGACGTGAACCTGGGGACGGGTCAGGCCACGGGTGGAGCGGTTGTCGGTTCGGTCGATTCGCCGTTCGATTTCGAGGGAGGCTTTGCCGTCGTTCCTGAGCCAGGGAGCATCATCCTGGTTTCGGTTGCCGCCGTCGGCCTTGGACTTCATTATCGCCGCCGTGTTGCGAAGTAGCTCTCGACGAAAATCGTCCTCAATGATTTTGGTGCGCCTTGGATTAAAGTTTCGGTGACTAAATTAGGTATTTTGCAAGATGTGGCAAAAGTAGGCGTTACCATTGAGCGAGGCCATCGTGGGTAGTGTTGAATGGGTAT